>DATAPW010000109.1:0-61295 GCA_036265005.1 Acetobacteraceae bacterium
CAGGGCGGCAAAGCGCAGCGTTCCGCCGCCTCGGTGCGGCGGAATACGCTGCGCTTTGCCGCCCTGCGTGACCCACCGGACCGTAGCGGCGGCGCGGCGGAAAATCCCCGCCATTTTCCCGGACTTCCGCCCTGAGGGTTCGGCCGAAACCGGCCGACGATCTCTCCCGTATCCGCGACCGATTCACCGGGCCTAGGTTGCTCGCACGGCGCAAGGCAACTGCCCCGCCGAAGCAACCAACCTGGTGGAGACGAAAATGACGTTCTCAGCCACGCGCAGCACCGGCACCAAGCGCATCGCGGCCACCTGCGCCATCCTCGGCCTCGCCACGATCGGCATCGCCGCTGCACCGAAGCCGGCCGCCGCCTGGTGGCAGCACGGTTACGGCTACGGCTGCTGCTGGGGCGGCATCGGCGTGTTCGTGCCGCCTGTCGTCGTCGCGCCGCCGCCCGCGTACTACGCGGCCCCGGCCTACTACGCCCCACAGCAGCGCGCCTGGATCCCCGCCCATTGGGAAAATGGCTACTGGGTTCCTGGCCATTGGGCCTGAAGATGTGAACCGGTTCATACGGGCCACTCGCCGACTGCTGCAGAGTGGCCCCGCGATCCCGACCCCCGCAGGGGAGCCTACCCTGCAATTCTGATCGAGGAACAGAACCATGCGACAGTTTGTCATAGCAGCGCTGATGGCAATCGGACTGATCGCACTCTGGGCTGCGATCCTGCCACTGACCGCACAGCCGGCCATGCCGCAGACCAGCGCCGCCTCACCGGCAATGTCCAAGGCGCTGTTCCTCTGCCGTACCCAGCAAGGCATCGACCGCAACTGCTCCGCCGCGCTCGCCCGCGCACTGGTCCTGGAAGCCGCCGACAAGCCGGCGACCAAAGTACACGAGCGCACCTGCCACGCCGATCCGCAGATGTTCGCCAACATCGACCGCCACGACTGATCCCGACCGCCTTCGCCGAGCTCAATCCATCGCCACGGTCCACCGCGTCACAGCGGTGACCGTGCCCGCCTGCGAGGTTCGCCAGCACCAGCGCTGAGGAGGACGGCACATGTCTTACGCGGACCGGCTCAGTCGGATGATCAGCCGGTTGCGCCTCGACATGTTCGTGCTCGCGCTCGCGGCCACCGTCATGCTGGCTACGTTCCTGCCATGCCAGGGAACCAGTGCCAGTATCTTCGGCACACTCGGTTTGTTCGCGATCGGATCACTGTTCTTCCTGCAAGGCGCGCGGCTGTCGCGCGATGCGATCATCGGCGGATTGACCAACTGGCGCCTGCATTGCGCCATCGCGGTCACGACCTTCGCGCTGTTCCCCATACTGGGTACCCTGCTGACCGCAATGTTCGCGCACACGCTGAACCGGACGCTCGTGCTGGGCGTGCTGTTCCTGTGCGCACTGCCCTCCACGGTGCAGTCATCCATCGCGCTGACCTCGATCGCACAGGGCAACGTCGCCGGGGCGGTCTGCGCGGCCACCGCATCCAGCATGCTCGGCCTGCTGCTCACGCCCGTGCTGTTCGGCTTCATGTCGCATCTGCGCGGCAGCGGGGTCGATGTATCCGGCATGTGGAAAGTGTTCGCCGAACTGCTGCTGCCGTTCATCACCGGCCACCTGCTGCGGCCCTGGATCGGCGCATGGGCGGCACGCAACAAGTCGATCCTGGCGATTACCGACCGCGGTTCGATCCTGCTGGTGGTCTATACGGCGTTCAGTGCCGCCGTTGTGCACGGCATCTGGCACCAGTTGCCGCCGGCGATGCTTGCCATGCTGGCACTGGTGGTTGCCGTTCTGCTGGCCGTCGCCCTGATGATCACCCGCGCAGGTTCGCGGATCCTCAGCTTCGCTCACGCCGATGAGGTTACCGCGGTGTTCTGCGGCTCGCAGAAATCACTGGTCGCCGGCATCCCGATCGCCAGTGTGCTGTTCAGCGGCCCCACACTCGGCGTCGTGGTGCTGCCGATCATGCTGTATCACCCGATGCAGCTTGTGGTCTGCGCCTGGCTGGCGCGGCGCTACGCCACTCATGCCGCGGCGCCGGTGGTCGATACTGCGCCGCAGCCGATGATCGAGGCCCCGGCGCGAAGCGAAATTGCGGCCTGATTGTTCTGCGCATCGCCTGACGCGACTCGTGCGCGGCTGGTAGATTGGCTGGCCCACACGGCAAAGGACCCGGGCATGCAGTGTGAATCCTGCGGCGAAGACATGGAACGCGAGGTCGTGGCTATCGAAATCGTGATTGCCGGCCGGCGCACATCGATCGATCAGCCAGGCTGGTATTGCTGGTCCTGCAAGGTCGGCACGCACAGCTCCGGCGACCTTGCCATCGCCGACGACGCGCTGGCCGGGTTGCTCGGCAAACGACGCCAGTTGCGGCCGGGCAAGGCAGCCATGCTGCGGCGGGGTTAGCGCACCGGCATTGCCCTACCGCCGTGTCAGCAGCCACGCAACGAACACGGCGCACGCCAGCAGGTAGACTGCCAGCAGCCATAGCCTGATTGTCGCAGCGTGTTGCCGCAGGCCCGGCACCACGCCGATACCGATGAACAGCGCCATCGCTGCACCCGAGATGATCTGCGCCGCGCGTATCTGATCGCCGGTCACCGCGCCGAACAGCGTCACAATCCTCACCCCGCGCGCCAATGCTCTGCTAAAGCTGCGCCGCAAGAACCGGACACGCAATCGAGCGGAGGAAACATGCTGCGGGTGCTGACATTGGCGTTTCTGCTCGGCAGCGTCTGCCCGGGATTCGCCGCCGATCTCGCGCTGAAGCGTGTCATGCTGTCGTCCGCCGGCGTCGGCTATTTCGAATACGAGGCCGACGTCGATGGCACCGCGTCACTTGGCCTCGATGTGCCGCTCGAGCAGGTGGACGATGTCCTGATGTCGCTGGTGGTGTTCGACAGCACCGGCGGCGTGGGGACGGTGGAATTGCCCAGCCGCGACAATACCCGCGCCAGTTTCGGCAACCTGCCATTCGGCCCCGATGCGTTGCGTTCGGCAGCGGACTACCTGAACAGCCTGCAGGGCGTGGAAATCTCGGTGCAGGGCCCGCGCCCGATGACCGGCCGCATCGTGCAGGCTGTCGTGGTGAATGAAACCGTGCCCGGCGGCCCAGGCGCGCCGTCGACTGCTGTACAGCGCACCCGCGTGACGCTGCTCGGCGCCGACGGCATGCGGCAATTCATCCTCGAGGATGCCGACAGCATCCAGGTCACCGACCCCGGACTGCGCGATCGCATCGGCCATGCGCTGGAATCGCTGCGCCGCGATGCCAGCCAGAGCACGCGCCACATCACGCTGCGCAGCACCGGCACCGACCATCGCACCGTGCGCGTCGGCTATGTCGCCGCCGCACCGCTTTGGAAAGCGTCGTACCGCCTGGTGCTGCCGGCGAAGGATGGCGATCCGGCGCATCTGCAGGGCTGGGCAGTGTTGGAAAACCAGTCCGGCGAAGACTGGAACGATGTGGCGCTGACGCTGCAATACGGCAATCCGGTCACCTTCCGCCAGGCGATCTACCAGAGCTACTTCGTGCAGCGGCCCGAGGTTCCGGTGGAAATCCTCGGCCGCATCTTGCCGAGTGTGGATACCCGCGCGCGTCCGGCAGAGATGGCGAAGGCGGCAAGCGCACCGGCCGGCGCGCGAGCGTTCGCCGCCGCGCCGTCACCGCCCCCGGCGCCGCCGCCGATGCAGCGGGCACAGGGAGAAATGCTCGCCGCGCCGTCCGATCAGGTGCAGGCGGCCGAGGCCGCCGAGGAGACCATCTTCCAGTTGCCGAATCCGGTTTCGCTGGCCGCCGGCCACTCCGCCAATGTGCCGATCATCGATCGCTCGATACCGGCAACACGGATCGACCTGGCCACCGGCAGCGATCCGCATCCGCTGTCCGCCATCCGGATCACCAATGACACAGGCGCCTCGCTGCCGGCCGGCGTGTTGACGCTGTACGATGCTTCAGGTCCAGCGACGTTCGCCGGCGACGCGCGGCTCGGCGGCCTGCCCACCGGCGAGAGCCGCTTGCTGTCGTTCGCCCAGGACCTGCGCACCACGGTGGAACGCGACAGCAGCGGCGAGACATCGCTTGCCTCGCTGACCGCCGCCGATGGCGTGTTGCACATCGCCAGCCGCATGCGCGAAGTGCTGCGGTTCACCATCACGGCGCCGGCGGACGAGCCGCGCCTTGTCCTGCTGGAGATCCCCAAGGAGGGCGATCGAACGCTGTCGGTCGAAGGCGGCCCGATTGCCGGGACCGAGGAGACCGCAACCGCCTGGCGCTTACCCGTTGCGCTGAAGCCGGGCGAGGTCCGCAAGCTGACTGCCTATGCCGATCGCCTGGAGCGCGAGGATACCGCGTTGCTGGCCGACGATGCCGAGGTCGTGGTGCGGCTGCTCAACGAACAGAATTTGTCGGCCCCGGCACGGGCAGCGTTGCAGCGGCTGGCCGCGCTGCGCCTGGACGAGGCGGCTAAGCGTACCTCAGTGACGCAGCTCAAGGCGCAACAGGCGGCGATCCTGCAGGACGAGGACCGCATCCGCCGCAACCTCGCGGCAGTCGCGGCGAACGACGCGCTGCACGCCAGGCTGACGCGCGCGCTGGATGCCGACGAGACGAAGCTCGACCAGCTTGGCCAGGCGATCGAGCAGGCCACGGCCATGGCGGACAAGGCGCACCAGGCCCTGGCGGACGCAGTCGCCACGCTGAAGCTATGATCGGCGATCACGGCGGCGGCGGTGGCTTGACCAGCTGCACCGTGACATCCGCGGTGCCGGAGTTGTTGCGGTAGAACTGGTCGCTCGACCACGGCCACCAAAGCGGCACGGAGTCATTAACGTAGAGGAACAGCTCGCCGGTTCGCCGCGCGGTGAACTCGGCCACCAATGTGCGGCGCATTGCGTCGCGCCCAATTGCCTCCGTTGCACGTTTCGCCGGTTCGTCGAGAATCGGCGCGAATCTGCCCGGCTTATCGCTGTGCAGGGCCGCGCGGAGCAGCGCCGGACTGGCCACGGAGCCTTGCGTCGGCAGCGGAACAATGGAGTCGAGGACGTATTCATCGTTGCCTTGATCACCGATGCGGGCGATCGGCTTGAACCAGTTCTGCGTCCACCACCGTTTGGCCGGGATGTCCAGCAGATGCGCGATATCGTTGCCCGCAAAGCCTTCGATATCCGTGGCCACATGCCTGTCGAACCAGTCACGGTCCGGCGGCATCACCAGGCGAAGCCGATAGCGCCCTCCGGCGATCAACTTCGCACCGGACGCCCAGCAAGCCGCATTGGTGGGGAAGGGTTGCGGTGAAATCCACACGGCATGGCTGGAGTCGACCGTGGCGAGGCCCGCCTCTCGCGTGCGCGACTGGCATATGTTGCCAAGCACGCTCCGAACATCGAACGCGGCTCGCTCGGTCAGGACGATCAGCAGGGCGGCGCAAACCAGCAAGGTGGCCGGCGGCAGGATGCTCTCCGCAATCGTCCGATACACCTTGAGCAGCGGGCCGTTGGTCCGCAGGCGGCGTGCGAAGCGCAGCGGCAGCGTTTTCGGCAGCACGGACGCCACGGCCGGCTGGGTCCAGTGCGCGAAGTAGATCTGCCAGCCGATGCACAGCAACGTCGCCAGCACCAGGATGACTTGCAGCGCCACCAGCCACGGCTGGCTGCTGCCGGCGGTGAATGCCGCCACGGCGGCAAATCCCAGGGCGAACGCCAGCAGTTGGATCGCCCGTCGCCGGGCGTCGCGCAGGCGCGAGATGAGCCGGATCGAGTCCTTGCGAACGTGGACATTCCAGGCGGCGCGTGCGCGGTCATGGATGCGGACCTGCAGGAAACCACTCAGCCAGAGGCACAGGGCAATGCCGGCGCCCAAAGTCGTCGCCAGCGTCGGATGATCGGCGATGGACGCCAGCCATGGGCCGGCGATCGACGGCAGGAATGGCTGAACGAACGAGACCAGCGACTTGATCGTGCTCTCGGCCGCCATGTCGATCCGGTCGATCACCGCAATCTGCAGCGCGCCACCGATCAACGGATATGCGACGGCGACGAGGCACAGTGCGAGCGTGACGAAATACAACAGGCGTCGCCACCAGACCGTATCCAGGGCGAGTTCCAAATGCTGTCGGCGCTGCGCAGGCGTACTGCCGCCGCCCAGCAGGATGATCGCGTTCTGCAGGCGCTTCATCCGCGTGGGCAGGCCGCCCGAGACTGCGGCACCGGGTGCAGTGGTGAACGGGAGTGCCCTGCCATCCGGCGCCAGGACATCGACCTTCTCAGGCAATGAGATCGGCGCGTAGGCATCGTTGCCGAAGGCCATGCGCAGCGGGACGCTGTCATGAACCAACGGAACGATCCCGGCGCCCATAAGCTGCGCGACATCGCGCGGATGGTAGCGGTAGAACACGCCGAACCCGGCACGCGAATCGTAGATGCGTCCGTCGTCCGAGGCGATCGCCGCATAACCTTCCACCACCCAATGCTGGAAGCGCAGGCCCTTCTTCGCCGCTTCGCCGATCATCCAGTTCAGCGGAACATGGGCCAGGCCGTCATCGGGATAGCCGCCGCCAACGTCGGCGTGCACGCCGGCGAACCAGACCTGCAGCAGCCTCGTGTCGTCCAGCGGTTCGGTCGGACTGCTCCGTGCAGCCTTCTCGGTCCACGGAATCGGCAAGAAGGTGCGACGCGCTTCATCGAGGCTGAGCGCCTGGCGAGCCCAGGTCACATGCGGCGGCAGATCCGTCTCGGCGAACGTCATCGGCCAGATCCACCGATCGACCGCATGGGTCAGTTCATCGATCGGCAGGCCGTAGGCGGCAACCGTGTCCCACAGGCCCAGGAAATGCACGGGAATCTGTTCGCGTCCGCGGCCTTCGCGCTGCGTCTGCTCGCTGATCTCCGCATAGGTGCGCGTTCCAGTGGCGCGGTTCCAATAGTGGATCGCCGTGTCGCGCGCCCAGCGGAGCGCCCTCCCCCACGGCCTCGGCCGGTGAAACGCGACCTTGCGATGGGCACGGTATGCCGCCACAGCGTTGCGCTTGAGCTCTTCCTCGCTGGCGAAGCTGATCAGCCCCTGGCTGTTGATCAGTCCATTGAGCACGCGAATGGTGAAGGCGCCGCGACTGAATCCGAATCCGTAGATCCGGTCTCCGGGAACGTAGTTGCGGCAGAGGAATTTGTACAGCTCGATCACGTTGCGCTTGACGCCGACACCCAGTGCCAGGCCGAGATAGCGCAATGGCTTGAAGGCAGACGTGCCGACACCGTCGTCGAACACCGCGATCTGATCGGCGCCGGTGAGGTCGAGCGCCTGGTAGAGGCGCCAGACATTGGTCTTGAAGGCATTCGCCGCGCTGTTGCCGGTGCCGTCCGAAAAGACAACGATGTTCCTGTTCATCCTTGCCGCTCCCCCGCGCAGCGGACGCCGATCGGCGGCCCCCGCTCCTTGTGCATGATTATTGCGATCGCAGATTTTCGTCCGTCAAGGCGGTGGCCCATGCCGGCCCCATCGGGCTGGCTTAACCTTGCATCAAGACATCCGGCGCAGGCTCCCCGCCATGGCGTCTTCACTCACGCAGGCCGACGTTGCACGTCTGCTGGCCGAACCGTCCGCCTCGGTGCGCGCCGAAGTCGCGGCAAAGCTCGCGGGCGAGATCGACAATGCCCTGCTCACCGCGTCCGAGTTGGCGATCGCCCACGACATCGTCCGCGCGCTGGCCCGCGACGTCGAACTGGCGGTGCGGCGCGCCCTGTCGCACAGTCTGCGCAGCGCAGCGCACCTGCCGCGTGACGTGGCGGTCCGGCTCGCCAAAGACGTCGAGGCGGTGGCGCTGCCGATCCTCACCGAATCACCGGTGTTGACCGAGGACGACCTGCTGGAAATCGTCCAGCACGGATCGGCGCTCAAGCAGCAGGCGATCGCCGGTCGGCCCGACGTGACCGAACCGATTGCCGACGCGTTGGTGGACAAGGGCGGAGAGGCTGTCGTCGCGGCACTGCTGGACAACGCCGCAGCACGCATCACTGAAGCCAGCCTCGGCAAGACGGTCGATCGCTTCCATGACAACGATCGTATCAAGACAGGCATGGTGCATCGCACCAATCTGCCGGTGACCATCGCCGAACGCCTCGTGGTGATCGTATCGGAAAGGCTCCAAGGCTACCTGGTCAGTCATCACGAGCTGCCGGTATCGCTGGCGACCGATATCATCCTGCAAAGCCGCGAACGCGCAACACTGCATCTCAGCCTGGGATCGAGCGAGCAGGACCTGGAGCGGCTGCTGCGGCAGATGCACCGCAACCACCGACTCACACCCTTCCTGGTGCTGCGCGCCGTGTGTCTCGGCGACATGGCGTTCTTCGAAGCGGCGATGGCGGTCATGGCGAAGGTCCCGGTGACGAACGCGCGCATCCTGATCCACGACGCCGGCCAGCACGGACTGACTTCGCTATACGACAGGTCCGGAATGCCGCCTCGCCTGCTGCCCGCGGTGCGTGTCGCGCTGGATGTCGTGCGCGGCACGGAATTCGACGGCGGCCAGCGCGATCGCGAGCGCTACCGATCGCGGGTGATCACCCGCATCCTGACGCAGTTCGAGGATCTGCCGCAGGAGGATCTCGACTATCTGCTTGACAAGCTGGGCGACGTGTTGACCGTCTCGGCCTAGTGACGAGCGTGCACGTGGCCGCGCAGACCGATAACCAGGCAGGTATTCGATGAGAGCGACCGACTTCATCGTCACGGGCCATCCGCACCTCGGCGCCATCAAGGACTTTCCCACGGTCGAATTCGCCGACTACGAACGCCGCCTCGCCAGCATGCAGGAAACCCTGCAATTCGTGCAGCAGGCCTATCTCGGCACACCGCTGCGTGCGGCCATTGTGCTCGAGGGGTGGGATACCGCGGGCAAAGGCGGCGTGGTGCGTCGGCTGGGCTGGGCGCTCGATCCGCGCAGCTTCAAGGTGCATGCGATCGCCGCACCGAATGGACGCGAGAAGTCGCTCCACTATCTCCAGAGATTCTGGGAGCGGCTGCCGCACCACGGACAGATCGTCGTATTCGACCGTTCCTGGTATGGCCGCGTACTGGTCGAACGCGTCGAGGCCTATGCGACGCCAACGGAATGGCACCGCGCCTACGACGAGATCAATGACTTCGAACGGATGCTGCTGGAGGATGGCACAAGGCTGGTGAAGCTGTTCATGCACATCACGCCGGAAGAGCAGATCCGCCGGTTCCGCGCGCGGCTGACCGATCCTCTGAAGCGCTGGAAATTGTCGTACGAGGATTTTCGCAACCGCGCCCATTGGAAGGACTACGAGGCAGCGATCGAGGAGATGGTGGAGAAGACCTCCACCAAGCGCGCGCCCTGGCATCTGGTTCCGGCCAACAACAAGCCGTTCGGCCGGCTGGCCGCGCTGCGCATCATTGCCGATCGGCTGTCGAAGGGCGTGACCCTGGAACCGCGTGCACTGGACCCTCAGGTGGCGGAGGCTGCCGAGCAACTGCTCGGCATCCAGGCGATGCCGCGCGAACATCGCCGGAAGTGACCCGATGACACGAACGCCGGCGGAGCGCGATCAGCCTGCGTGGCCGATGTAGTCCATTCGACCGCCATCGACCGTGATGACCTGGGCGGTGATCCACCCGGATTCCGGTGCAGCCAGGAACGCCACGGCGTTGGCGATGTCGTCGGGTTCGCCGACACGTCCCATCATCGCGCGCGCCGCGAGGCGCTGCGCCGTCTCCTGCCACTCCTCGGGAGTCCGCCGGCTCTGCGCCATCTCGGTGCGAATGAACCCGGGCGCCACCGCATTCACCGTCACACCGTCGCCGCCGAGTTCCATGGCGAACCGCTTTGTCAGGATCGCCACCTCCGCCTTGCTGGCGGCATAGAAGGCGTTGCCCGGCAGCGACGTGCCGATGGCCGCGATTGAAGTGACGTTCACGATCCGCCCGTAGCGACGCGCGCGCATGCCGGCCATGGCGGCGCGAATGGTGTGGATCACGCCGTCGACATTGACCCGCCGCATGCGCTCCAGTGCTGCGGGATCGTAGGTCTCAAGCGTTGCCTGCAGCGCCACGCCCGCATTGTTGACCAGGATGCTGATCGGCCCCAGCTCGTTCGTGGTGCGCGCGATCAGCTCCGCCACCTGTGCGGCGTCGGCGACATCCGCGCGATGGGCAATGGCCTGGCCGCCCGCGGCACGGATCTCCTGCACCAGCGACTCCGCGGCATCGGCACGCGCGACATAGTTGACGCAGACTGCCGCGCCCTCGCGGGTCAGCCGCCTTGCGGTCGCCCGGCCGATACCGCGCGCCGCCCCGGTGACCACTGCCACCTGATCAGACCAGGCCATGATCGATCTCCATCACGGTTCACCGCTGCGGTACGTCCGCAACATGCCCGGGGCAATGCGTCCGGGCCATGGGGGATTGCGGCTTTTTCATGGCGACTCTCCGGAACTCGTCACTATGTTCCCGCCTGTTTCGGGCCAGGAGCCAGACCCGTAGGCGCGGATCTTCCGCACTCTGACCAGGGATTGTGCGCGTCGCAGTGGCTTTGCAACCATTCTGGAATGATTACGGATGTCTGAAGCAATCAGTGCGTATTCAGTCGAGGAGCGCGTCGTCCACGGTGACACCGTCTGGGTGGCGATCCGCGCGCGTGGCGCCGAATGGTCCTGGCTGACCCCGGCAGAAGCCGTGCAACTAGGCCGGCAATGGCTGCAGAAATACGACGGTCAGGCCGAGGATCGAATGCCCTCCGGCAATGCGGAAGGCGCCGCACCGGCGATAGACTGGGAACTGATCGCGGCAGAGTAGTACCCGGCAAATTTGACGGCACGGATGCAGGGCACCGGGGCGGCTGCCCCGGTGCTCTGGCATTCAGGTCGTCGGGAACTTGCAGGTATCGGCCAGCGGATGCAGGACGTCGGCCGGTGGCGAGGTGTGCTGCAGCGCATACAGATCCCACGGGCCCTTGCTCTCCGCCTTGGTCTTGACCAGGAACAGATAGGCCGGGAATTCGCCGCGCCCGTCGGCGCGGACACGCCCTTTGCCGAACGCATCGTCCTGCGTCGGGATCGACTTCATGTGCGCCACGGTCGCCCGGCCGCTCTTCTTTGCCTCCGCCGCCCCCATTGCCTGCGCCGTCTTCAGGTAGTGCAGCGTGATGGCATACGAACTGGCATGTGCCTGGTTGGGGTAATTGTCCGGCGACCGCTGGATCAAGCGCTTGGTGAAAGCGCGCGTGCCGTCGTTCAGGTCCCAGTAGAACGTCTCGGTCGTGGTCAGGCCACCGCACACGTCGAGGCCCAGCGAATGCACGTCGGTGATGAACAACAGCAGCGGCGCGATCTTCATCGTCTTGTTGAGGCCGAATTCCGCTGCCTGCTTGATGCAGTTCTGGGTATCCAGGCCGGCATTCGCCAACCCGAGTACCTTCGCCCCGCTGGCCTGCGCCTGCGTCAGGTAGGATGAGAAGTCGGTGGTATCCGGGAACGGATAGCGCAGGTCGCCCTTCACCTCGCCGCCACCCGCCGTCACCACTTCCTTGGTGAGGTCGGCCAGCGACTGGCCGAACGCATAGTTGGCGGTGATGAAGAACCACGACTTGTTGCCCGCCGCCATCAGCGCGCCGCCTGTGTTGTGGGCGTTCTCGTAGGTATCGAAGCTCCAGACGATGGAGTTCGGGCTGCATTGCTGCCACGTCAGCGCCGCCACGGTGGCAGACGCATTCAGCATGATCTTGTCTTTTTCCTTGGCGACCTGCGCGACCGCCAGTGCCACCGACGATGTCGGCACGTCGATCGTCGCGTCGACTCCCTGGTCGTACCATTGCCGCGCGATGGTCGCCGCAACGTCGGGCTTGTTCTGGTGGTCAGCGCTGATCAGCTCAACGTCGAAGCTGAGATGTGGCTTCATCTCATCGATCGCGAGTTGCGCCGCGGCCACCGAGGTTGGACCGGTGTTGTCGCGATAGGTGCCCGACAGATCGGTCAGCACACCGAGCTTGATCACCGGCTTGGACTGCGCACGGGCACGCAGGATCGGCGCGGTGCCGAGAGCGGCGGCGCTGCCCAGAAGATGACGACGTGAAAGCTGCATGGACGTTGGACTCCCTGGATTGTTACGGCTGGCATGGCCGGTATCGGCTGGTCGGTGGCCGCCACGGCGTCGTGATGCGGCGGGTTCCAGTCCCAGTCAAGCGATAAGGCAAAACGACCTGCCCCGGAACTTCCTGCCACCGGCGTGGATCGGACGGCTTCATCGCAGGGAACGCAACGCCCGAATATGCAAACGGGGCCGAGGCAGTCCTGCCTCAGCCCCGCTGCATTGGTGAAAAAGCTAGCCGTTAGCGGCGGCAGTACTCTCCGCCGTTCCAACCACGCACACAGTGGTCACGCAGCCACGCATCCCGCTGATACTCATGCTCACGGAACTCGTGCCGGTCACGCCAATCGGACTGGTGACGCCAGTACGGCTCGCTCTCCACCGCGACGCCTGGCGTGCGAACAACGACGTCAGCCCGCGCCGGACCCGCAGTGGCAAATCCCAAGGCGCTCAGCGCCACGCAGGCGGCAAGAATGGTTCGCATAGCAAAGAACTCCTGCAATGTTGCCAGTGGTGGATTACGGCGTGCGTACGATAGTCGTGGTCGCCGGCACCGCCGGTGCGACGTAGGTGGCAGTGGGCGCCGGCGTGACATACGTGGTACGGGTCGGAGCCGGGGTTTCAACGACGCAGCCCGCAAGGCCCAACAACGTCAGTGTAAGCAAGAAGGAGTAACGCATCGGTGTCTCCTCAACTTGGTGCATGACCAAATTATGGGTTCGATCTTGTCAAGAAATTGGTGCGTGCAAGCACGCTTTTGCGACTGTTCCCACGTTCCCGTGACGCGAGAATCCGTGACGAACTATTTGATGCAGTGCAGCGCCGCGCGGATTTTTGTGTGTTCCGTCATGGCTGCGCAGGCCCGCTATCCACGGCTTGCATGGTTGCCACCGGCAAAGATGTGGGGCGCCGAAGCTTCGTCGGCGCTGCCAATGCTCAGGCGAACTTGCCGGATCGCGGGAAGCCGTTCGGCGGCAACCGACCCGCCTGGGCCCGCTCGCCGACCCAGTCACGCAGGTTGGTTTCCGTACGAACCTTCTCGCCCAGCCGCCAGGTCAGGCCATCGGCGAGATTGAAGGTCTTGGCATCCGCCAGCCCGCCGTCGCGGTAGCGCTGCAGGATCACACCACCGCCGCGCGCCATCTCCGGCACCTGCTCCAGTGGGAAGATCAGCAGCTTGCGGTTGCTGCCGATGATCGCGACGTGATCGCCATCCACCGGCACGCACAAAGCCGCCTCCTCGCCCGGTTTGAGGTTCAGCACCTGCTTCCCGGTACGCTTTTCCGCCGCCAGCTCCGCAGCCGGCACCACGAAGCCACGCCCCGTGCTTGACACGACCAGATAGCGCGCACCCTCAACCGGGATGAACAGCGCCGCGACATCGTCCTCGTTGGTGAGTTCAGCCAGCAGGCGCACCGGCTGGCCGTCTCCGCGACCGCGCGGCAGGTCTGCGGCCTTCACGGTGTAGGCGCGGCCATTGGTGCCGAACAGCGTCAGGCGATCCGTCGTCTGGCACTGCAACAGCCGCTTCAACCGATCGCCCTCCTTGAAGCGCAACTCGGCATCTTCGCCGATATGGCCCTTCATCGCGCGGATCCAGCCCTTGTCCGAGAGGATGACGGTGATCGGCTCGCGTTCGACGAAGGCATCGCTCGCCACCTCCACCGCGGGCGGCGCCGCACCAAGTTCGGTGCGTCGGTTGCCCAACGCGCCGGAACCGAATTTCTGCCGCGTCTGCTCGAGTTCATCGGTGATCCGTTGCCAGCGCAGCGCTGCGTTCTTCAGCAGCGCCTGGATGTCCTTGCGCTCCTTCGACAAGGCTTTGTGCTCCTTGGCGATCTCCATCTCCTCGAGCCTGCGCAGCGACCGCAGGCGCATGTTGAGGATCGCCTCGGCCTGCACATCTGTCAGTTTGAATCGCTGCATCAGCCGCGGCTTCGGTTCATCCTCGTTGCGGATGATACGAATCACCTCATCCACGTTCAGATAGACCAGCAGGTAGCCGTCGAGGATCTCGATGCGCCGCTCGATCGCCGCCAGCCGATGGTTCGAACGGCGGATCAGCACCTCATGCCGATGATCGAGCCAGGCGCGGAGCACGCCCTGCAGCGACATCACCAGCGGGGTGCGCGTTGCATCCAGCACGTTCATGTTCAGTGGGAAGCGCGATTCCAGTGCCGTGGCACGGAACATCGTTTCCATCAGCACCTCGGGCTCCACCCCGCGCGTCTTGGGTTCCAGGATCAGCCGTACCAGTTCGGTGCTTTCGTCGCGCACGTCGCCGAGCAGCGGCAGCTTGCGCTCCTCCATCAGTTGCGCGATCTGCTCGATCAGTCGAGCCTTCTGCACCTGGTACGGGACTTCCGTCACCACGATCTGCCAGGTGCCGTGCTTGCCCTTCTCCACCGCCCATTTGGCGCGCACGCGGAAGCCGCCGCGCCCGGTTTCGTACGCAGCGAGGATGGCGGCCGGGTCCTCCACCAGCACGCCGCCGGTGGGAAAATCCGGACCGGGCATGTGGCGCAGCAGATCCGCCGTCGTCGCCTGTGGATGCTTGATCAGGTGGATGGCGGCGGCACACACCTCGCCGGCATTGTGCGGCGGGATCGAGGTCGCCATGCCGACGGCGATACCCGCCGCGCCGTTCGCCAGCAGGTTCGGGAACGCGCCGGGGAGCACGATCGGCTCGCTCTCCTCGCCGTCGTAGGTGGGGCGGAAATCGACCGCATCCTCGTCGATGCCGGACAGCAGAGCGCGGGCGACCTCGGTCAGCCGCGCCTCGGTGTAGCGCATGGCCGCGGCGTTATCGCCGTCGATGTTGCCGAAGTTCCCCTGCCCTTCCACCAGCGGATAGCGCGCTGCGAAATCCTGCGCCAGTCGGACCAGCGCCTCGTACACCGCGACATCGCCGTGCGGATGGAACTTGCCGATCACGTCGCCAACGACGCGTGCGCATTTCTTGAAGCCGGCGGTGGGATCCAGGCGCAGCAGGTGCATGGCGTAGATCAGCCGCCGGTGCACCGGCTTCAGGCCGTCTCGCACATCGGGCAACGAGCGCGACATGATGGTGGACAGCGCATAGGCGAGATAGCGCTCGGACAATGCGTCCGTCAGCCGCGTGTCCTCGATATGGCCGATCAGGTCATCCGGCATCCTGTTGCTCCGATTCGGCGGCCAGCGCCGCCACGCGGTCGTATAACATCTGGCGCGCCACCGGCAGCGGGCGATGGTGGTGCCCGAAGGCGTCGCGCTCCAGGAAGTGGCCGGTGAGACGCAAACCGTCCCGCCAATCCGTTAGCGCCGCCGCATCGCCGCCCACCAGGAACGCGGGCAGCCGCAACAGGCGCGACGTCCACAGGCCAGCGCCCGCTTCCGTCACCGCACGGCCGGATTTTGGCGATACGAATGCCAGGCCGGTGGTTTCGCCGGTCACCGCACAGCTTGACAGGTCGAGCCCGTAGCCGAGATCGGCCAGCAGCACGGTCTCCCAGCGGACCAGGTCACTGAGCGTCGCCGCACCCTGCGGCAGATGCGCGATCAGATGCAGCAGTCCCTCGAACACCCTGGGATGCGCCTCGCGTTCCGGTAGTGCCCCTTCGGCGACGGCACAGGCTGACGACAGCATGGCCAATCCCAACGGATCATCCATCGCGAGCGCCGCCCCGGGATGCACCAGTTCCGCGGTGAAGCTGCCGAGTTGGTCGGCCAGCCGGGCGACCCAGCGGACCTGCACGAGGTTGCCGGGCTGCCACATCGCGACATGGCTCCGCGCACCGCCGCCGCGCGCCAGGCCGCGATGCGCGCCGTATTCCTCGGTCAGCACCGTGGCGATGGCGTCACCTTCGCCGTACGGGCGTGCGTCCAGCACGATGGCGGGTGCATCCCACTCCATGGCGGCTATCGGCTAGCAGTTTTGCGGCGGAGGTGCGATGGGCGGCGCCGGCCTACAGCCAGTGGAACCCATGTGCCATCACGCCGAGGATGGCGCCAAAGCCGCCCAGTGTCGCGCCAAAGCCGCCGATCATCACGCCCAGCAGCCAGCGAAAGTCCGACCTATGCTGCCGAGAACGCATCGAACCGCCGGTCGATCGCATCGAACCGGCGTTCGATCCGCTCCAGGCTCGCGTTGGTCGAGCGGGCGATCTGCTCCAAGACGGCGACCCGGCTTTCCATATCGGCAGGATACGGACCGCCCCCCGATGGTGCAACGGGCGTGTCTGGCATCGGCAGCGCTGCTTCCGCGCCAAACCTTACCGACGATCGATGAACGAACCGCTACCCCGGGTCCGTCAGCCCGATCGCACGCAGCCGCGCCGCCTCTTCGTCCCAGCCGGCGCGATGCTTCACGTTCAGGAACAGATGCACCTTGCGCTCCAGCAGGCGTGCCAGTTCCTCCCGCGCCTTCGCGCCGATCGCCTTGATCCGCTGGCCGCGCTCGCCGATCAGGATCGCCTTGTGGCCGGGACGCGACACATACACCGTCGCCTCGATCCGCACCGAGCCGTCGTCGCGTTCCTGCCAGTTCTCGGTCTCCACGGTGGTCGCGTACGGCACCTCCTCATGCGTTTGCAGGAAGATCTGCTCGCGCACGATCTCGGCTGCCAACAAACGCTCGGGCAGGTCGGTCAGATCGTCGTCGGGATAGAGATGTGGCCCCTCCGGCACGGCCGCAGCCAATGCGTCTGCCAATTGCTGCACACCGTCACCGGTCGCGGCACTCACCATGTAGGTCTGCTCGAACGGCGCCAGGTCGGTCAGTGTCGCGGTCAGCGGCAGCAGCGTGGTTGCCGGCACCAGGTCGATCTTGTTCAGCACCAGCCAGCTGCGCCGCTGCTGCTCCGCCAGCTTGCCGGCGATCTGGCGCACCGCGTCGGTGGCGGCCATCTTCGAGTCCACCAACAGCAAGGTCAGGTCCGCGTCATGCACCCCAGTCCACGCGGCCGCCACCATCGCACGGTCGAGGCGGCGACGCGGCGTGAAGATGCCAGGCGTATCGACCAGCAGGACCTGGCTCTCGCCGTGCATCAAGATGCCCAGCACACGCGCCCGCGTGGTCTGTGCCTTGGGCGTGACGATTGACAGTTTCGCGCCTGTCAGCCGGTTGAGCAGCGTCGATTTGCCCGCGTTCGGCGTGCCCACAACCGCGACGAAACCGCACCGCGCGGTCACGCGCCGAGCACCCGCAGCAGGTCCTGTGCTGCCAACTGCTCGGCGGCGCGCTTGCTGCCGGCCGTGCCGGTCCCGCTGAAGCCACTCACCGCCACCGTCACCACGAACTCCGGTGAATGCGGTGGGCCGGCGCGCGATGCAACGACATACTCCGGCAGCCCCAGGCTGCGCGCCTGCACCCATTCCTGCAGCGTGGTCTTGGCATCCCTCGGCGGCGCTTCCTGGCGGTTCATCGCGCCGTCCCAGGCACGCCGCACGAACGCACGGGCGCGATCGATACCGCCGTCCAGATAGAGCGCGCCCAACGCCGCCTCCAGCGCATCGGCCAGCACCGTGGCACGCCGCCGGACACCCGCCCGCGCCTCTCCAGGCGCCACGGACAGGGTGTCTCCCAGGCCGATCCCGTCTGCCACCGTCGCCAGCACGGGCTGCGACACCAGCAGCGCCAGTCGTCGGCCGAGATCGCCTTCCTGCTCATGCGGAAACCGTTCCGCCAGCCACTCGGCTATCAGCAGTCCCAGGACCCTGTCGCCGATAAATTCCATGCGCTCATTGGACCCCTTGCCCCGTGGCCGGCCACGACCATACACCGCCGATCGGTGGGTCATCGCTTCACGCAGCAGTTCAGGGCGGGAAAACTCGTGACCGAGGATCGTTTCGATCGGTGAGTTCAACGCTGGCGCATTCAGTGGATGATCATCGCCAGCCGGCTCCAGCGGATTTCGAATGGCCACCACCAGATTTCCCACCACGGGTATTCCGCATCCACCGAGAAGAAGATGATCTCGGCACGGCCGACGAGGTTCTCCACCGGCACGAACCCGACGCCGTTCATGAAGCGGCTGTCGGCGGAATTATCCCGATTGTCGCCCATCGCGAACACGTGGTCGGGCGGGACGAGGAACTCCGGCGTGTTGTTCATCTCGCCTTCGTCGGTCGCCTTCAGGAGGTCGTGCTTCACACCGTTGGGCAGCGTCTCCTGATAGAGTCGCAGGACCATGTGGATCCCGCTGTCATCGACGACATAGTCACCCTCGGGCTGGCGTGGGCAGAGTTGGCCATTGATGTAGAGCTGGCCCTGCCGCACCTGGACCCGATCGCCCGGCAGCCCGACGATGCGCTTGATGTAGTCGGTGGAATTGTCGCGCGGGTATTTGAACACCGCCACGTCGCCGCGCGTCGGCAAGCGCCCGAGAATGCGGCCGGAGAACGGCGGCCAGCCGAACGGCAGCGAATAACGCGAGTAGCCGTAGCTGTATTTCGACACGAACAGATAGTCACCCACCAGCAAGGTGGGAATCATGCTGCCGGAAGGGATGTTGAACGGCTCAAAAGCGACAGTTCGCACTACGACGGCGATCAGGCCGGCATAGACGATCGTCTTGACGTTTTCGAGCCAGACGCTCTGCTTGCGCTTGGCCTTCACCTTGGTCGCCATATTGGAAAGGGCTTCCGTCCAAAAAATCCGGGCGGATCAAGCCCAGGGGTGGATGGTGTGTCAAGCGAGCGGCCCGTCGTCCCGTGATCAGGGGTGCGCCTCCGCAAGCCGGCGACCGGCGACGCTAGTTCTGGCCCGTCTGGCCAGGCTGACCACGATCTGCCCGCCGCTGGGCCATGAACCCGCGGATCTCCGGCAGCGTGACATAGCCCTTCTGGTCGCTGTCGATCGCATCGAAGTTCTGCGCGACCATCGGCATTGCCGCCTCCGCCTGCCCACGCGTGAGCCGGCCGTCGTGCGTTACATTGGCATTGGCGAAGCGTTGTGCCAGCGCGCCTGGCCTGGGATTGGCCGATGCGCCCGGCCTGCCGGGAATCTGCTGGTCAGGCATCTGCTGGTCAGGCGCCGGGCTGTAATAGCCGCCGGGCTGCCCGGACGGTGATTGGCCAAGCGGTGTTTGGCCAGGCGGTGATTGGCCAGGCGCCCCGGGCGGCGGAACGCCGTAATACGGACCAGGCGAAGCCCCGTATGGGTAGTACGACTGCGGATAGCGGTAGTAGGGATTCCCGTAGTAGCCGCAACACGGCAGGTAGGCGCCGGTGTACGGATCATAAACGCAGCCACCGAGCAGTAGAGCCGACGTCAGCACCAGAATTGGCCTGAATCCCCGCATGTATACCCCTCTCCGATGGTTCACCGTTCCGTCAACGGTGCCGCCGAGATGATAACCTGGGCAAATGCGTAGGGGTATTCATCTGTCATGGTCAATGCGACCGATGAGACGAGTCCGGCAGGCGTGATTGCGGCAAGCCGTGCCGCAGCGCCGCCGGTCATCTGCAATGTCGGCTGGCCCGAGGGCAGGTTCACCACGCCCAGATCGGAAAAGAACACACCGCGCCGGAAGCCGGTGCCGAGAGCTTTCGCCGCCGCCTCCTTCGCTGCGAAGCGCTTGGCGAAGGTGGCAGCCTGAATGCGTTCGGTACGACTCGCAGCCTTGGCGCGTTCGGTGGCCGTGAAGATCCGTGCAATGAACCGTTCGCCATGCCGCGCGATCGCCGACTCGATGCGCCGGATGTCGCAGATGTCGGAGCCCAGGCCGAGAATCATGCGGCCGTCACTGCGTCATCCACGCTCGACGCCCTTGATGCCGACGGCGCCGCGCAGGCCGGCGATCACCTTGGACAGATGCGCGACATCGCGCACATCGACGTCCACCAGGGCTTCGATGAAATCCGGCTGCCGATTGACGACTTTCAGGTTGGCGACCGCTCCTTCCTGCTTGGCAATCGCGTTCGTCAGGTTGGCGAGCGCCGCCGGATCGTTCGCGCCGATCACGCTGATCCGTGCGGTGTGGCTCGGATTTTTGCCATCCGACCGCCCGCTCGGCAGGAACTCGCGGTTCCAGTCGACATCGATGAACCGCTCCGGCGTCGCGGCAAAACTGGTCAGCGTCTGGCAATCGCGCGCATGGATCGTCACACCCTTGCCGGTGGTGATGATGCCGACGATCTCGTCGCCCGGCACCGGATGGCAGCAGCCGGCGAAGTGATGCGCCATGCCCGGCACCAGGCCGGTGATCGGCATATCGAAATCCGTCTTGTGCGGATGCCGGTTGTTGGCGCGCGGCAGCGGCGCCGGCACGATGCGCGGCGCGCGCGGCGCCTGGCGCAGTTCCGGATAGGCGGCGTGCACGACATCCTTGGCGCCAATATTGCCGTTGCCGACGGCAATGTACAGATCGTCCGCGGCGCTGAACTTCAGCGACTTCAGCGCCGGCTCCAGCGCCTTCTCCGAACCGTCCACGCCGGCCTGGCGGAATGCCTTGGTGAGTTCCGCGCGTCCCGCGTCGAGATGCTGCTGGCGCTGCTGCTGGTGGATGAAGCGTCGGATCCGGGCGCGCGCCTTGCCGGTGACGACGAAGCGTTCCCATTGCGGCGATGGCGTGCCGCCGCGCGCCGTCATGATCTCGACCTGGTCGCCGTTCTGCAATTGATGGCGCAACGGCAGCAGCCGGCCATTGATCTTCGCACCGACGCAGGCGTCGCCGACCTGGCTGTGCACCGCATAGGCAAAGTCGATCGGCGTCGCGCCGCGCGGCAGCTGGATCAGCTGCCCTTTCGGCGTGAAGCAGAACACCTGGTCCTCGTAGAGTTCCAGCTTGGTGTTCTCGAGGAAATCCTCGGGGGCGGCGGAATTCTCCAGGATTTCCAGCAGGTCCTGCACCCAGCGGAAGCGTTGCAGATCCTTGCGGTCGGCCTTGGCGCCCGGCTCCTTGTAGACCCAGTGCGCGGCGACGCCGTTTTCCGCCACGTCGCTCATGTCGTCGGTGCGGATCTGGATCTCGATCTTCTGGTTGCGCGGCTCGCGCAATGTCACGCCGGTGTGCAGGCTCTGGTAGCCGTTCGACTTCGGCGTGGAGATGTAGTCCTTGAACCGCCCGGCGATCACCGGATACGCCGAGTGTACCGCGCCGAGAGCCATGTAACAGGCTTCCTTGCTCGGCACGATGATGCGGAACGCCATGATGTCGGAGAGCTGCTCGAAGGCGACATTGCGCCGATGCATCTTCTCCCAGATCGAGTACGGCGACTTCTCGCGCCCGGATACCTCGACGACCTTCACGCCGCCCTGTTCGCAGATGCGCTTCAGCTCCGAACGCACCTCCTCTATCACATCGGCGCCCTGCCCACGGAGGAAATTCAGCCGCGCCTGGATCGTGTCGAACGCCTCCGGCTCGAGTTGCGCGAAGGCCAGCGTCTGCAATTCGGTCTTCACCGCATCCATGCCGATCCGCTCGGCCAGCGGCGCATAGATCTCCATCGTCTCACGCGCGATGCGGCTGCGGCGGTCCGGGTCCTGCACGAAATGCAGCGTCCGCATGTTGTGCAGCCGATCGGCCAGCTTCACCAGCAGAACGCGGATGTCGCGGCTGATCGCCAGCACCAGCTTGCGGAAGTTCTCCGCCTGCTTGGTGCGGTCGGATTGCAGTTCCAGCCGGGTCAGCTTGGTGACGCCGTCCACCAGGCCGGCGATCTCGCCGCCGAAGCGGGTCTGGATCTCCGGCAGCTTGACCGGCGTGTCCTCGATCACGTCGTGCAGCAGGCCGGTGGCGATCGAGGCGGTATCCAGCCGATACCCCGCGAGGATATCGGCCACGGCGAGCGGATGCGTGATGTACGGGTCGCCGTTGTCGCGCAACTGGCTGCCGTGCGCCTGCCTGGCCAGCACATAGGCGTCATCGATCAGCCCGGTGTCCGACTTCGGATCGTAGGCGTGCACCCTGTCGGTGAGGCGGATCGTCTCAGGAAGCGACGCGGTCCGTACGGCAACGTCGGCCGCCGTGCCGTCGGGCGCGAGGGCGACGGCGGGCCTCGTGACCGCGCTGCCTTCCGCCCCGGCCGTCATGCGCGATTACCGGTCGGGACGGCCGCCGCCCAGCTCCGCCTCGATCGCCGCCTCGAGATCCTCGGGCGACATCTCTTCTCCTTCGACGGGCAGGCTTGCCGCCTCTTCCTCGGCCGTGACGTCCTGCAAGCCGAAGATGTTCTGGTCGGTCGGGATGAGGTCGAGCACCTCCTCGTCCGCGGGCTCCGGCTCGGGCGCGCGGGACAGCGACTTCACGAGGTCCTGCTCAATCTTGCCCAGCTCGATCGTCTCGTCGGCGATCTCACGCAGCGCGACGACGGGGTTCTTGTCGTTGTCGCGATCGATGGTCAGCTCCTCGCCGCGGCTCAGGTTGCGCGCGCGCTGGGCCGCGAGCAAAACGAGCTCGAAGCGGTTGGGAACCTTTTGGACACAGTCTTCGACGGTGACGCGCGCCATGCGCTCAGCCTCCGGGCTTTTAACTTTGGCGAACTGTTGATCTAGGCGACGCCACCCGGCAACGCAAGCCTGGGGGTGGCGCGGAGCTTGACGAAGCTCGCATGGGGGCCATGTCCACGCCCATGTTTTGGGCCGTACCCAGGCGACTCCCAGGCACAGCGCTGGCCCTTCGCGTCACGGTCCTGGGCTGCGTGGGCGCCCTGGCAAGCGGCTGCGCGGCGCCGGGCGCCGACCTGCCGGCTGCCGGGAACCAGTTCGACGGGACCTACCAGGGCACGAACAGCGTGGTCAGAGGCGGCGGCTTCGTGTGCGACCCGATGAGCTATCCGGTCTCGATCACCGTCAGCGGCGGCCATTTCGATTATCGGTTCATCGACAGCCTGGCGAAACCGGCGCCGGTTCCGGTGCGGATTGCGGCGGACGGGACCTTCAGCGGGCAGTTGCAATACGGCGCCGAGGACCTGACCCCGCGAGGGCGGTTCCTGACCGTCTGGGTGACGGTGACCGGCCGAATCGATGGGACGGCGCTCGAAGCCACTGCCGCCGATTACCGCTGCACCCGGCAACTGCTGCTGCAGAAGCGCTGACACAGCGCTGCCTGTATCCTCGCCTTCGCGAGGATGACACGATGGCCCTTCGGGGGTGACTGTGGCCGGCTGATCACAGCACACGAACCACCTGCGGCGGCAGGTCCCGCAGCAGGTCACGAACGCCGCGGCGCAGCACCGGGTGGATCCAGCCGGGCGCTACATCCTGCAGCGGCGCCAGCACGAACGCTCGCAGGTGGGCCCGCGGATGCGGCAGCACCGGGTCCGGCGCGGTCCGCACCAGTTGCCCGTCGCCACCCATGGCGATGATGTCGAGGTCGAGGGTACGCGGCGCATTGGGTTCACCCCGCACCCGGCCGGCCTCCGCCTCGATCGCCTGCAGTGTGGCAAGCAGAACACTCGGCTCGGGTTCCGCATTCGGCAATTCAACCTGGAGAACCGCAACCGCGTTGACGTACTCCGGCTGACCGGATGGTGGGATGGGGTCAGTGAGGTACCACCGCGACAGAGCACGCAGGCGCAGCCCGGGCAGCGAGTCGAGACCTGCGGCCGCCCGCCTGGCAGCCTCGAGCGGAGTGGCGCCGTCGGGTGCGGGGAGATTGGCCCCGATACCAATGAGGATCATTTGCAACGGTTCCGGCCGCCCTGTTCACAATTCAATAATAAACTGCGATGATTTGCTACGTGATCGCCCCGGTTTACTCCCTTTGTCCGGTCAGCACGCCTTCCGACGGATTCCTGGTCAAGCATCGAGAGGTCGATTCCCATGCATTTCCTTCCAAATGAACGGGTTGCCCTGTTCATTGATGGCGCCAATCTCTACTCGGCGTCGCGCAATCTCGGCTTCGACGTGGACTACCGAAACCTCCTCGAGTTCTTCCGCAAGAAGGCGCATGTTATTCGCGCTTATTATTATTCCGCGGTGCTCGAGACCGACGAATATTCGCCGTTGAAGCCCCTGACCGACTGGCTGGCCTATAATGGCTACACATTGGTGACCAAGCCGGCCAAGGAATTTACCGACTCGGCCGGCCGCCGGCGGGTCAAGGGAAACATGGATATTGAGGTCGCGGTGGACATGCTGGAGCTGTCCACACGCATCGATCACGCAATCTTGTTCAGTGGCGATTCAGATTTTCGCCGGCTGGTCGAGGCCGTCCAGCGCAAGGGCGTGCGGGTGTCGGTGGTATCCTCGATCCGCACCAGCCCGCCCATGGTGGCAGACGAATTGCGCCGGCAGGCCGACCAGTTCCTCGAGCTGGCCGACATCGCGCCGGAATTCACCCGCCGCCAGACCGAACCGCGGGTCCGCACCGTGCCGTTGCGCCAGACCCCTGCCGAGCCATTCCCCGATCCAACCGACGCGGCGTGAGCGGGCTGCCAGGCGAGGCGCCGACCCTTCCACCGACCGATTGCCCGCTCTGCCCGCGGCTCGCCGAATACCGGCAGACGAACCAGGCCGCGCATGACGACTGGTTCAACGGGCCGGTGCCGAGTTTCGGTTCGCTGGATGCGCACCTGCTGATCGTCGGCCTGGCGCCGGGCGTGCGAGGTGCCAACCGCACCGGGCGGCCGTTCACCGGCGATTACGCCGGCGACCTGCTGTATCGGACGTTGCTGCATTTCGGCATGGCGCGCGGACGCTATGGTGCCGATCCGGGCGACGGCATGACCCTGGTCGATTGCCGCGTCACCAACGCCGTGCGCTGCGTGCCTCCGGGCAACCTGCCGACCCCGGGCGAGATCACCACCTGCAACCGGTTCCTGGAGGCGGAAATTGCCGCGATGCCACGGCTGCGCGGCTTGCTGGCCCTGGGCGGGACCGCCCACAACGCCGTGCTGCGGGCACACGACCTGCGCCCCGCGCGGGTGAAGTTTCGCCACGGGGCGATGCACGATCTGCCCGGGAACCGGGTGGTCGCGGACAGCTATCATGTGTCCCGGTTGAATACGAACACCGGCCGGCTGACCGAGGCGATGTTCCACGCCGTGGTGCACGAGTTGCTGGCGCACCTTGGGCAGAACGGGGCGTAAGCACGTTGCGGACCGTGCCAGGCGGTGCCTCCGGGCCTGGATGTTCGCCTGCGCGGCACGACGGGCGTGTGCCGGGGGAACCGAAAGATATATCCGTAATATTGCTTTGTGCCGTGCGGCGCGTATCATCGTCGCATGGCCCCCCACCGCACGGCTCGCCATCATCGATGACGCGACGATTATCGTCCTGGTGGATGCGTTCTACGCCAGGGTCCGGCGGGACCCGGTCCTTGCACCGATCTTTGCAGCATCGATGAGGCTGCCTGGCCCGCGCATCTTCGCCGGATGTATGCCTTCTGGTCGTCGGTGATGCTGACGTCCGGTCGCTACAAGGGGAACCCGGTCGAGGTCCACCAGCGGGTCCCCGGCATCGCGCCGGCGCTGTTCGTCCGCTGGCTCGACCTGTTCGAGGCGACAGCGATGGAACTGTTCATCCCCTCGCTGGCCGAGGCATTCGGCGGCAAGGCAAGGCGCATCGCCGAAAGCCTCCAACCCGCGCTATTCTTTCGTCCGACCGAGCCCTGGCCGACCGATCTGCGGCAATGTCCGTCGGTTGCCGCGCCCTGACGCAAGGAGTGCGCATGCGCCTGACCGCATTCACCGACTACACGATGCGCACCCTGATCTATCTCGCACTGAGGCGCGAGCAGCTCGCCACCATCGCCGATATCGCCACGGCGTATGACATCTCGGCAAATCACCTGATGAAGGTTGTGCATCAGCTTGCGCTGGCCGGCGACATCACCACGGTGCGTGGTCAGCACGGCGGCCTGCGCCTCGCGCGACCGCCCGAGGTCATCAATCTGGGCGAGGTGGTGCGGCGCACCGAGCCGGATCTCGACCTCGTCGCGTGCTTCGGCGAAACCCGGACCTGCATCATCCATGAAAACTGCGTATTGCAGCACGCACTGGGTGATGCATTGCAGGCGTTCCTGGCGGTGCTGGACCGCTACACGCTTGCCGATCTGGTCGCGCCGCACGCGGCATTGGCCGGAGCCCTCGGAATGACGCATCGACCCAGCCCGCGGATCGTCTGACCGCAATACACGGATGGCGGCAAGGCGGGCGGTGCACCCATACCATGGGCACACCAACCGCGAAGGAGCCATCTCATGGATTTCCGTATTACCGGCCTGCCGGTCGAGCCATTCGTCCCGTTTTACACCATGGCCGACGCGGAATTGCTGGCCCATGGCGCGCGCCGTGTCGTCGCCAAGCCCGAGGATGCACCGTTGATGCAGCCCTGCCGTGTCAGCCTGCGCGATTCCGAGCCGGGCGAAGTGTCGATCCTGCTGAACTATCCGCACCATGTCACCGCGACATCGCCATACCGTGCGAGCGGGCCGATCTTCGTGCGCCAGGGCGTGTACGAGACCGCCAGTGTGGTCAATCGCGTGCCGGCGCAGCAGCGCACGCGCCTGCTATCGGTGCGCGCCTACGATTCGGCCGGGATCATGGTGGATGCCGAGGTGATGGAAGGCACCGAGCTCGAAGCGATCATCGATCGCATGTTCCGCCGCGACGATGTTGCCTTCCTGCATGCGCACAACGCACGCCGCGGCTGCTACTCCTGCCGCATCGACCGGGCCTGACGCGGCGTCAGCGCCTGGCGGATCGCCCGCAGCGGCCCGGTGATCCGCCACGAGGTGGAGGCACGCACGATCTCGAGCTCCCGTTCGAGCGCGGCGTTGCGTGCCTCCAGTTCGGCGTTTCGGCGCAGCAGCGCCAGGCCATGCGGGTCGGCGGGACGACCATCGAGCATTGGCGCCGGCGGTGTGCTGGCCTTCCTCAGCACCACGTCGCAATACATCTGCGAGTGGAAGGCGAAATAGATCATCTCCCAGTTCTCGGTGATCATGAATTCGTTGGTGGCGTGGATCACACCATAGACCGCATTGCTCAAGCCCGCGTCGCTCATGATGTAGTCGTTCAGCATGATCAGGCCATCGTCCTTGATCTTGCGCCGGACCATGGCGAGTTCGCGCCGGACCGCATCGTAGGAGTGGTCGGCATCGAGGTAGACGATGTCGAGGCTTGCGTCGGCAAGCATTGCCAGTGCCGCCACGCTGTCGTCTTCAAGGACTTGCATTTTGCCCTGTGCGATGAGGTCGGCGAACCGATTGCGGAAGAATTCGCCGTGCGTACCGCCGCTGAACAGCTCTTTCGTGGGCCGACCCCACAACGCCGGTACGTTATGAAGATCAAACGAATCGACGGCGATGAAATGCTCCGGCTCGCAGACCCGAATGAAGTGGTCGGAAAAATAGCCGAGTGCCACGCCGACTTCAGCAATGACCTTGCGCTTTGGCAGCAATGGCAGAATGGCTTCGCGATCCGGCAGCAGCCGCGCGTTGGCCAGCAGATGCTCGGGCAGTCTTGCGACGGGATCCAGGCCTGGCATCAGACGTCCGGCTGTTTCCCGCTATGCGTCATTCCCGCGCAGTCGGGAAACCAGACGTAGCAGCGCCCTGATGCACGCCGGGATTCCCGCCTTGGTGGGAAGGACGCATAGAAGGACGCGTGTGAACGACCCATGCCTCTATCAACCGGCAGGCTTTGCAAGCGCGGCGTCGATCGCCTGGGAGAGCTTCGGGCCACCCGGTTCGTCGCCCGAGCCAAAGGTTCCCACGATGCGGCCATCGCGGCCGATCAGCACCTTGTTGAAATTCCAGTTCGGCTCCCAGTTCTTCTGCTCGCGCACCCAGGCATAGAACGGTGCGGCCTGCGGGCCACGCACGTGTTCGATGCCGGCCATGGGAAATTCCACACCGAACGTCGCCTCGCAGAACGTTTTCACCGTCTTGTTGTCGGCAGATTCCTGGTTGAAGTCCTGGCTGGGCACGCCGATCACCGTCAGCCCGCGCGGCGAGGCAGCCGTGTGGAGCCTCTCCAATCCTTCGTACTGATAAGTGTAGCCACAGAACGAAGCGGTGTTCGCCACCAGCAGCACGCGCCCCTTGAGCGCGGCAAAGTCCAGGCGGCCCTCGTCGATCGACGGAAAGCCGAAGTCCCACGCAAGCGTTTCCTTGCCCGCTGCCATGCCAACCCCCATCACCGCCATCAGGACCAGACGTCGCGTCGGTTCAACCATAGCGTTCCTCCTGCCATGGATCACCGTTGTTGTGATAGCCACGCTGCTCCCAGAAACCAGGGTGGTCGCTGATGGTGAACTGGATGCGCCGCAGCCACTTCGCCGACTTCCAGAAATACAGCCGCGGCATCAGCATCCGCACCGGGCCGCCATGCGCGCGTGACAACGGCTTGCCTTCCCACTCGTGCACCAGGAACACATCGGGCTGGTCGAACTGGTCCAGCCGCACGTTCGTCGTGTAGCCGTCGAAACTGTGGAACACGATGTGGCGTGCGTCCGGCTTGGGCTGCACGATCTGCACCAGCGCCGTTGCCGCGACGCCTTTCCAATGGTTGTCGTAGCGCGACCACTGTGTGACGCAGTGGATGTCCGAGACGCTTTCGCTTTGCGGCAGCGCCATGAATTCGTCAAGGTTCAGGCTGAGCCGGTGCTCCACCGCGCCATCCACATCGAGGCGGAATTTCTGCGGCGTGACATCCGGCTCCGCGCCGAGATCGAGCACCGGCCAGTCGCGTACCAGGCGCTGCCCCGGCGGCAATCGGTCACGTGCCGGATCGGCGGTGGTGCCGGTCAGCAGGCGCCCCTCGCGCGCCCATTCCTGCTTGGCCTCGATCAATTTGTGCCTGATCTGCCCGTCGATCGGAACGTCGTCGTTATCCATGGCTCAGTCGCAGACCATCTGTTGCGGCGGCCGCTCCGGATGCGCGGACGACGTGGTGTATTCGCATCGCTTCACCCCTGGCGCGTCGAGCTTCAGTATGTGCGCGCTTCCGGCATAATGGCACCAGACGTAGAACAGCCACTCGGGACCGTCTGCATTCATCCGCCAGACGGAATGCAGGATGCCACTTTTCGTGCGCTGGTTGTCCGGCACCAGGTCCGGCGGCGCCGTATCGTCGATGGTCTCGCCATGCTTCGCCGACACGACCTGCACGGCGTTCAGCAGGCCAGGCATGCCGCCCCATTCCGCCGGCGCCCGTGCCGGGCACTCCAACTCGTGGCCGGCCGCACAGGCCGACCCCGCCAGCAGCAGCATGACGCCGATGAGGCCGATGCGGGCGCCGACAGGGCGCATTGTCACCCCCTCGCCCGCAGCAGCCGCGCCTTGTCGCGCTGCCAGTCGCGTGCGGCGATCGCCGCGCGCTTGTCCTGCTTCTTGCGCCCCTCGCCCAGGCCCAGCAGCACCTTCGCCCGCCCGCGCTCGTTGAAGTGGATCTGCAGCGGCACCAGCGAGACACCATCGCGCGCCACCGCACCGGCCAGCGAACGGATCTGCTTGCGCTTCAGCAGCAGCTTGCGCGGCGCGCGCGGCTCGAACCGCGACAGCACGCCGCCCTGGTATTCCGGGATATACGCATTGAACAGCCACAACTCGCCGTCGCGTTCGCCGGCCCACGCTTCCGTCAACGTGGCACGCCCGTGACGCAGCGACTTTACCTCGGGGCCTTTCAGCACCAGGCCGGCCTCGACGGTCTCCTTGATGGTGTAGTCGAAGCGCGCCTTGCGGTTCTGCGCCGCAACGCCGTGCGAAATCAGGCCCTTCTTGTTCTTCGCGTCTGCCATGCTGCTGTCACTTGCTCGGACGTGACAGATAGCATCGAAGCCGGCCTACCGCGAGGTGTGCGGCGACGGCGTCCGGCCGGAAGACATCACGGATCGACGCAGCCCTCGCCGGCCTGCGGATAGGCTGTCCAACCATGGTTCGCGGCATAGGCGACCCATCGCCGCTGATCCGCCACCGAAAGTATCGCCGTCGGGCAGGCGACGCCGAACACCTTCAGCCCGGCGATGCCGTATAAATTTCTCCCCGGGTTGAAACAGCCCGGGCCGGCCTGGGGATATTGCGGCCAGCCGCCCAGGGCTGCTTCGGAGGCCCAATGCTGCCGTTCCGCCAGCGGCATGTCCTTGGTGGGACAGGCGACCTGGAAGATGCGAGCGCGCGTGAGCATCGAGTCCGGTGCCTGCTGCTCGGCGACCTGGTCGGCGGTCATGAACAGCCGTTGGACGCAGTAACCGATGCGGTCAGCCAGGAAGGTGGGGCTGCAGAGGATGGCCATCATCAGCAGGGCGCGGGCCCGCCGCGACAAATACAGTCTTCGCAGGCTCGGCAGCGCCACGGACGGCAGGCGGATAGCCGGGCTTGCCATGATCGCACTTGCGTATGCCATTGTGACCTCCTCGATCCCCAGAGCGGTCCCCGATCGGTTGCCGACGGAGGCTAGCATCGATCCCGACACCCGGCTCGTCAGATCTGCGGGAACCTGGCTAACCGAACGTCGCGCTGTACAGGGACAGGCCCGGCGTCGCACATTCGAGTTCCAGCAAATGCTCGCCGTAACCACCACCGTCGAGCATCGTGTACAGCGTTGGCATGCCAACCTTGATCGTGCGGTCGCCGCCCCCGTCAACGCTGATGCGCACGGGCGCGGGTTGCGACGCACCGGCGACCAGATACAGCTTGGCCGCCGAAAAGCGCACGCGAACCCGTCCACGTGATGAGCGAAGGGCCAGCGCTTCGTCCTCTCGCTCCCAACGTCCATCCAGTTGGTACTCGTTCAGGTTGGGACCGCCGGACTGGGTGATGGCGTAGGCTGCCTCGCCGCGCCGCGGCGACTGTGCGCTGTCCTGCGGCGTGGAATGCGCGGACCCGAAATACATCTCGGGCGTGCCGATGCGGGACAGGTCGGCATCGTCCGCCGGATGTTCGCTCGAGCCGGTGCGGGCAAGGCCGAGCAGGCTGCGAATGGTGCCCTCGATTTCCTGGGCATGCCCTTCGCCGTTGCGAACAAAACGAACCTGTCCATCCCGGTCGAGCAGGTAGAACGACGGCCAGTATTGATTGCCCCATGCGTCCCAGGTTGCGAACTCGTTGTCCTGCGCGATGGGGTAACGGACGCCCAGCTCGCGGATGGCGCTCTCGACATTGGGACGGACCTGCTCGAAGCCGAACTCGGGCGAGTGGACGCCGATGATCTGCAGGCCTTGCGGCCCATACTCCGAATGCCAGCGGTTCACATAGGGCAACGTCCGCCGCCAATTGATGCAGGTGTAAGTGCAGAACTCGACCAGCACCACCTTGCCGCGCAGCCCGGCGATCATCAGCGGACCGTTCGTGTTGAGCCATCCATCGATCCCCACGAGATCCGGGGTGGCTGACCGCGCGGCGGCCAGCCCGACCGCAGGCAGCCCGCCGGCAAGGGCGCCCGGTAGGAGCGCATAGGACAACAAGGAACGCCGGCTCGGCATGGTTTTCTCCTTCAGGCTTGTTGGCGACCGACGCTCCGGCTGCCGTTTCCCCTCAGTTCAGCAATGAGTTCACCGGTGGTGGTGATGGCGTGAGCGTAGGTCGGACCGTTGATAGTGTGCGCGGCGTGCATGGCCTCAGGACTGAAGGCGGCGGTCGCGTCCTTCACCAGGGTGACGTGGTAGCCGAGCTCTGCCGCAAAGCGTCCCGTCACCTCGATGCAGGTGTTGGCGATCATGCCGACAAGGATCACGCGGCTTATGCCGAATTGCCTCAGTTGCACGTCGAGATCGGTGTTGGCGAAGCCGCTCGATCCCCAGTGTTCATGCACGACGATGTCACCCTGCTGCGGCTGGAAGTCGTCGTGGAATGTGCCGCCCCAGGTCCCCTTGGCAAAGGTCTGCCGGCCGGCGCCGCCGAGTTGGTAGGGGGTGGGATGGCGCCAGTTCACATAGTCGCCCGGTTCCCAGCGGTGATGGGGCACAAAGAAGATCCTGTAGCCCTGATCGCGGGCAACCATCACCAGCGCCCGCAAATGGTCGAGCAGGTTCACCGCTTCGGCGATCGGCTTGACGCGCGGCCACAGCTTGCCGCCCTCGCTCAGGAAGTCATTGTATGGATCGACCAACAGCAAGGCGGTTGTCGCGGGATCACTGGTCATGCGCCTGTCCTTTCGCGTTCCACACCGGCTGGACGACTGCTCAGCCGCGCGCCTCGACGTACTGGGCCCGGCCGTTTCCGAATGACCAGTCCTCCGGCAGGACTTCGACAAGGCTGATGGACACGTCCTCGGGGCGCAGGCCGGGATTGTCCGCCAGGCGGTCAGCGATACGTCGGTACAGCGCCTGCTTCTTCTCGACGGTTCGCGTGTTGCTGACGGCAATCTGGATGACGACCAGGTCATCGCTGCGCGAGATGCCGAGGTAGCGGGGCGAATAGTCGAACTCGTCGGCGTCGTGCTGTGTCACCAGCATGAAGCGGTCGTCTTCCGGCACGTCGAATGTTTCGCGCAAAGCCAGGTAGATGCCGTCACGGATTGCAGCCAGGTGCCTAGCGGACTTGCCACGACGGAGCGAGATTCGGGCGAGCGGCATGGTGAACTCCTGCGGACGTCGATGATTGCATCGCGGGAACCGGGCCAAGGCCTACGGCAACGGCTCGCCGGGCCGGCATGGTGGAACACGCCGCCGACGTCGTGGAACTGTTCGCCGATATCGACGCTGCGACCGGCCAACTCGGCGTGCGCCGCCTTGATGTCGGACACGATAAGATCCTTGTGCCGAGCCAGGGACGGCCGACGTGGTTCCCTTGCCGAAGATGATCGAGCACGGCGAGCCGGGAGGCGTAAACTGTATGACCCGGAACTCGTCACCCCTGACGAAGTCGGCGTCGAGCCTCCAACCCAGGCCGCCGTAGAATCGCTTGACGCGATCAGCGTCCGAAACAGGGATGACGACAACTTCGAGCTTCATGTCTCGCGTTCTCGGGGTCTCGGCTGCAGGTGGCATGGTTTACTCCTTGAGCCGGCAAAAGGGCGGCGCACAGTTCGGCACGTCACGGGGAGTAACGGTTAAAGTCACGGGAACCGGCGACCTGGTTACCGATGCCGAATATCGGCGAGCTTTCGTCATCGGCGCCCGGCCGAAGATGTCATTGCACCGCCGGCACTCACCGCCATGGCGGCAGCGATCATGAAGGGTGGGATCTGCTTCATGGACCGCCCTTTCATATGATCGGACTTCCGCGGTCACATGGTTGAAACGGAACCCGCCCACCGGGCTGCGTGTTCAGTGACTTCGCCGAATGGCCGTGCATGGCGGCATGCCGCCTCCAACCCGCAGCGCAACAGCTTGTAGAACCTCGCCTGTGCCGCTCGATTGCAGAGGCTTGTCGCAATTGGGATGAATGCGCAGTTGTGCGTCGCCACCCCGGGAAATTCGCCGTTGCCGTAGCCCTCGGACTAGCTTGGGCGCCGGCTCGTTCTCGATGGGCACGAACGTTGCGGGTGACGCCGACAGCGCGCCGCCACCCACAGGCTCGGGTGATCGTCAGGACCTGCGATCGCAGGCCCGGCGTGCCAGGTTCAGGCAGTCCCGGTCGTGCGGAATCCGCTCCGGCGATGCGCTACTGACGGCGGCGTGGGTGCCTCAGTTCAGCAGTCCCACGTCGGTCATCGCCGCGCGCACCTTGGCCCGCGTGCCCTCCATCAGCGGCGCGAGCGGCAGGCGGCAATGCTCGGACGTCTTGCCCAGCAGCGATGCGGCAAACTTCACCGGCCCAGGGCTGGTCTCGGCGAACAGCGCATCGTGCAATGGCACCAACCGGTTCTGGATCGCCATCGCGTCCTTCACCCGGCCTTCCTGCCAGGCATCCTGCATCGCCGCACACAGCCGCGGCGCAACATTCGCCGTGACGCTGATGCAGCCGTCGCCACCCGCCGCCAGGAACGAGATCGCCGTGTGGTCTTCGCCGGAAAGCTGACAGAAATCGTCGCCGCAGGAGCGCTTGGTGTGCAGCGGACGCACCAGGTTCGCCGTCGCATCCTTCACGCCGATGATGTTCTTGTGCTTGGCCAGTCGCGCCATCGTCTCGACGCTCATGTCCACCACGGAACGCGGCGGGATGTTGTAGATGATCAGCGGCAGGTCGACCGCATCGGCGATCGCCTTGAAGTGCAGGTACATGCCTTCCTGCGTCGGCTTGTTGTAATACGGCGTCACCACCAGCGTGGCATTGGCGCCGGCCATCTTGGCATGGCGCGCGAGATCGATCGCCTCTTCGGTGCAATTGGAGCCGGCGCCGGCGATCACCGGGACGCGCCCCTTGGCCACCTCGATGGCAATTTCCACCACCCGCTTGTGCTCGTCGTGCGAGAGGGTCGGGCTTTCGCCGGTGGTGCCGACCGGTACGACCGCGTCGGTACCCTCCTTGATCTGCCAGTCCACGAAGTCGGCATAGGCCTTCTCGTCGACCGATCCGTCCGAACGCATCGGCGTGATCAGAGCGACGAGCGATCCCTTGAACATGATCCTCTCCCTTGGATTTGGCTGCCAGCGGCGTGGGTCGCGAAGGCTAGGCGCGCGGGAGATGCGCCGCAAGGCCAGCCTGGGCTAGAAAGGCCGCCATGCGCGCCACGATTCGCCCCCGTTATGCTCTGACCGCCCTGCTCGCCTCGGCACCCGCCATGGCGCAGCCGCCGGACCCCATCGCGGCAATCCGCGCGGACCGGTGGTCGGACGCGCAGCTTGCCGCCTCGAGCTATGCCGATCCGGTCGCGACCAAGCTGGTGAATTACTTCCGCCTTTTGACGCCGGGCGCGGCAACCGCCGACGAGATCACCGACTTCATGGCGCAGAACCCGGACTGGCCCAATCAGGCGTTGCTGGAGCGCCGGCGCCAGGAGGCCATCGCCGCGGAACCGGACCTTGCGTCCACATTGGCGCAATGCGACCGCAACAAGCTGACCCTGCCGCAGGCGATGCTGCATTGCGCCGAAGCGGCGGCGAATGCCGGACGCACCGGCGAAGCGAACGAGGAGGCCCGCCGCTCCTGGCTCGCCGGCATCACCGAAGCGCCGGCCGAGGCGGCGTTCCTGCATCGGTGGTCCGCCGCGCTGCGGCAGGATGACCAGTGGGTTCGGTTCCAGCACCTGGCCTGGCGTGACGCCCCCGCGGCCGAGCGGCAGGTCCCGCGGCTCGACCCGGCACACCGGGGGATGGCCGAAGCGCGCCTCGCCCTCCAACATGACGCATCCAACGCCGAGACGCTGCTTGCCGGCCTGCCGGCCGCAGCACGCAGCGATCCGGGCATGGTCCTAGACCATGCCCGCTGGCTGCGCCATGCCGACCGGCCCGCGGACGCGCTGGCGCTGTGGCAGCACGCCGGCGAGGCAGCGCAAAATGACGCCCCGGACGACCAGCTCGCGGCGTTCTGGACCGAGCGCAACCTGCTTGCCCGCCGCCTGCTGCATGACGGCAACGCAGCCGGCGCCTACGCGCTGGCAGCAGACCACGGCCGCATCGCACCGGATCAGGCGTTGGACGCCGAGTTCCTGGCCGGCTTCATCGCCCTGCGCCGGCTGAACGACCCCAACGCGGCCATCCGCCACTTCACCGCTCTCGCCGAACTGTCCAAGGCGGCGATCACCCAAGGGCGCGCGCATTACTGGCTCGGCCGCGCGCTCGCCGCCGCGGGCAAGGATGCACGGCCCGAATATCAGCTTGCCGCCGCATGGCCGACGACGTTCTACGGTCAGCTCGCCGCTCTGGCGCTGGGCGACGATGCAGCGGCACTGGGCCGCCGGATCACCGCCCTGCACGACCCGGCCTATTCGCGCGACCAGGTGCTGGCATTCACCGACCGCGAGGTCGTCCGTGCGGCGGCCATGCTCGTGGCATGGAACGATCCACATCGGGCGCGTGCCTTCCTGCTGCGCATGGACGAACTGGCGCCCGACCCTGCGGACCGGACCTTGACGGCCCGGCTCGCGCTGCGCCTTGGCCTGCCCGACACGGCGGTGTTCGTCGCCCGGCGCATGGGCCGCGATGGGCTGACGTTGCCGGAAGCCGGCTGGCCGATCGCCGCCGAACCACCGGCCGAACCGATCGATCCCGCGGTGGCGCTGGGACTGATCCGCCAGGAGAGCAGCTTCGATATCGGTGCGGTCAGTCCGTCGGGCGCGCGCGGCCTGATGCAACTCATGCCGTTCACCGCACAAGCGGTGGCGAAGCAGATCGGCACGGCGACCACCCTGGTCTCGCTGACCGCTGATCCGGCGCACAACATGCGTCTCGGCACGACCTACCTGCGCGAGATGCTCGACCGCTTCAGCGATTCCCTGCCGCTCGCGGTTGCGGCCTACAACGCCGGCCCGCATCGCGTCGATCAGTGGCTGCCGGAGAATGGCGATCCGCGCGTCGGGCCGATCGACATGATCGACTGGATCGAACTGATCCCGTTGAACGAAACACGCAACTACGTGCAGCGTGTGCTGGAGAACGTCGTGGTTTATCGGGCGCGGCGTGGCGAGACCACGCCAACCCTGCTCGCGCAATGGACGCGATAGTCCATCGGATCACTGCCTGGGACGGACTCCCGCTCATTGCCCGCGAATGGCGCGACGGCAATGCCCGCACGCCGTTGCTGTGCCTGCCCGGCATCGTGCGCACATCCGGCGATTTCGCCGCACTGGCGCAGGCGATTGGCGCGGAACGACGCGTCGTGGCGCCGGACTACCCCGGCCGCGGCCAGTCCGGCCGATCGCGCGATATTTCCCGCTATGCGCCGGAAGCCTGCCTGCGCGATGTGCTCGACATCTGCGCGGCACTCCACCTCCACCAGGTGATTGCCATCGGCACGAGCTTCGGTGGTCTGCTCAGCATGGGCCTCGCGTCGGTGCGCCCTTCGCTGTTTCGTGGCGTCGTGCTGAACGATGTTGGACCGGACCTGGGCAGCGACGGTACCGAGTTCGTACGACAGTTCATCGGCAATGATATCGCGTTTCTCGACATCGACGCTGCGGTTGCACATTTGCGCGCCACGTTGCCGCCGCTGTCGCTTGACGGCGATGCGGCATGGCGGGCCATGGCCGCATTGACCTATGCGCCCGACGGTGATGGCTTCCTGCGGCCGGTCTGGGACACCCGCATCGCCAGGCTGATCAACGGCAAGACACCGGACCTCTGGGCCCTGTTCGGCGGCCTGGCGAATCTCCCACTGCTGCTGGTGCGCGGCGAGGTCAGCGATATCCTGCTGCCCGCGACCGTCGCGCGCATGCAGGCGATGCGGCCGGACATGATGGTGGCATCGCTGCCTGGGATCGGCCATGCGCCGACACTGGCGGAGCCTGAAATCCTTACGGCGCTCCGGCTGTTCCTGGACCGGGCACCATGACGTTCGACGATGTGGCGTTGCTCCCAGCATGACGATGGGCACATGACGCTCGCGCGCCTGGTCGCCAGCGGCGGAGGCAGCGGCTATGTCCCGGTGGCAGCCGGTACATTGGCATCCGCGCTCGCAGTGCTGCTTGGTGCGCTGTTGATGCTATTGCCGCCATACGCGCTTCCGGTCGCCGCGCTGATCGCGACGCTCGGTGGACTATGGGCAATTCGTGCGGCACGTGTGGAAGGCGACCCGGGCTGGGTGGTGATCGACGAGTTTGCCGGACAATGGTTGGCGCTATGCGGTCTGTCGCACGTGTCGCTGCCCGGATTGCTGACGGCATTCGTGATCTTCCGCCTGCTCGACATCACCAAGCCAGGTCCGATCGGCTGGGCCGATAGACAGCACGGCGCGGCCGGTGTTATGGCGGACGATGTGATCGCCGGCGGTATTACTGCTGGTATACTCTGGGCTGTCGGCTCACACTGGCCACGCTTGCTCCACTGATCCGTTGTCGCTTCGTGATAATCACGCCCGGTTCGGTGTCACAACATTCAGCTTGCGCTGCGCAACGCGCTGCGGTGTGATCTTCCTACAAGTCGGGAAGTAAAACAGATGCCTTTGGAATACGTCCAACCCGACGACCTGTTGTCGATGGCGGAGCGGCGGCAGGCCGGCCATGATCTGCGCCGGCTTGTGCCGCGCGGACAGCATGCCACGTGGCACCCACCGGCGGAACGCTGCGACCCGCTGCAGATCCTCGCCGAAACCAGCCGCCACCGGATCTCGTCGCTGCTGCCGATCCGCTATGGCCGCATGCAGCCTTCCGCATTCGCATTCATGCGCGGTTCTGCCGCAGTGATGGCGGCGGATCTTGCCATGACGCCGACCAGCGGCATCTGGGTGCAATCCTGCGGCGACTGCCATTCGGCAAACTTCGGGACCTACTCTGCATCAGACGGCACATCGGTATTCGACATCACGGATTTCGATGAAACTTTGCCGGCGCCATTCGAATGGGACCTGAAGCGCCTTGCCACGAGCTTCGCCGTTGACGCGCGTGGCCGCCGCATGCCGGAGCGCGCCTGCCGCAACCTCGCGCGCTGCGTCGTGGCGGCGTACCGTCGGCACATGAGCGAGTTGATGCGGCTCGATCCTGTGGACGCATGGCGATCACGTGTCGATGTGACAGGTTTGTTACAGGGCATCGCCGATGCCAGACTGCGACAGCGTGAACTGAAGCGGCTGCGCCTGGCAACCGAGGCGCATTGCCGCGGCTATCCGAGGCTGATCGAGCATAGCAAATCAGGCTGGCGCATCCGGCAGCGGCCGCCGTTGATCACGCCGCTTTCAGGCCAGCATGATGACACGCATGAACTGGTCGCCCGCACCGCGTTCGAATCGTACAAGCTCAGCCTGCCGGAAGAACGCGGCGTGCTGCTGGACCGCTTTCGGCTGGCCGACGTCGCGTTCAAGGTGGTCGGCATCGGCAGCGTCGGCACATTCTGTGCCATCGGGCTGTTCATCACGCGCGACGGTGCAACGCTGCTGCTGCAATTGAAGGAGGCGCAGGTTTCCGTGTTGGCGCCGTTCGCGGCGCCAAGCCTGTACGCCAATCAGGGCCAGCGCGTGGTCACCGGACAGCGCATCATGCAAGGCCAGCGCGATATCTTTCTCGGTTGGACGCAGGAACACGGCAGCGACCAGTATTGCTACGTGCGTCAACTAAAAGACCCGCGGCTGGCCGTGGTCGGCACGGAACTCGCCAGCGGCGCGCTGCCGTACTACGCCGCATTGTGCGGCAGCACGCTGGCGCGGGCACATGCGCGGTCGGGCGATGCCGCGAGGATCGCCGGCTACATGGGTTCCGGGGGTGCCTTCGACACGGCAATCGCCGACTTTGCCATGGCCTACGCCGAGCAGGTGGAACACGACTGGCGAGCGTTCGTCGAAGCGATCAAGGCGGGCGCCATCGAAGCCCGCGACGAATGATCGGCCAGCGTTTGCCGGATGAAGCCACTGGCCTGCTCGAAAGGTGCCGGGATAAGGGCATCCGGCTGGCAACCGCCGAGGGCTGCACCGGCGGGCTGATTGCCGGCGTGACCTGACTTGCACATGGACCTTCGGCAGCGCGGGCTTGCGCTGGAATTCGCCACGCTGGGCTGGAACGTCGCCGGCGTTGTGGTGCTGGCGATTGCCGCATGGCGAGCGCGATCGATCGCGCTGGTCGGGTTCGGTCTCGACAGCCTGATCGAGATCTTCGCATCAATTGTGGTGATCTGGCAGTTGATGGACAGCGCAGCAGGGCGGGAACGCACTGCGCTGCGCCTGATCGGCACGGCGTTCGTGTTGCTGGCGGTTTATCTGCCAACTCAATCGGTCCTCGCCTGGCAAAGCGGCGTGCATCCATCGCCTTCGTCGCTTGGCATGGCCTGGCTGTTGCTCACGCTGGTGGCCATGCTGCTGCTCGCCTGGGGCAAGCACATCGTCGGGCGCGCACTCGGCAACGCGGTGTTGCTGGCCGAAGCCCGCGTCACCCTGGTCGATGCGGCGCTGGCGGCCGCAGTCCTGCTCGGCGTCGGGCTGAATGCCTGGACCGGTTGGTGGTGGAGCGATCCGCTTGCGGGGCTGGTCATCGTGGCTTACGCGATCGGCGAGGCGCGCGCCTGCTGGCGGTACGCCGCAAACTGAGGTGCGACACGCCGGCAGCGTCCCTTGCGGCACGGCGCGGCTGCTGGCAGGAACCTGTCCTGCATGTCCACCGCCACAATGACGCAGGCGCCGAGCCGCATCCTGCCCACACTGGACCGGATCTCCCTGGTCGCCGTGCTGCTGACGCCGCTGATGCTGCTGCACGCGCATGGCTTCGCCGAAGCGCTGATCGGCGTGACCGACCTCTGCTTCCTGGTGCGGTCCGCCATTGTCGCGGATTGGGCGTGGCTGCGGCCGGCCTGGGCGCGCGTCGGACTGGCGTGGTGGGGATGGCTGGTACTCTGCTCGACCCCGATCGCCGCGCTGGGCCTCGGCGAGGGTGGCGTCGGTTCGCTGCTCCAGGCGCTGGCGACGGTGCGGTTCCTGGTGTTCGTCGCTGCCCTGGAACACACGGTCTTGCGCGATACGGCGGCGCGACGCTGGATGTTCGGCATCATTGCCGCCGCGGCGGCGTATATCGCGGCACAGTCGCTGATCCAGTTCACATTCGGCCACAACCTTTACGGCAAGCCGCCAGGCGGGGATGGTGAACTGACGGGTCCGTTCGGCAAGCCGCGCGCCGGTCCGCCGCTGTCGCGCATCCTGTTCCCCGCCTTGCTGCCGCCTGCCGCCGGATTGCTGGCACGACCCGGCATCGCCGCGAAATTCGGCGCCTATGCATTGTTGCTTGCCGGCATGTTCGTGATGGTGCTGATCGGCCAGCGCATGCCGGTGCTGCTGACCGGGCTCGGGCTTGTCACCGCAGCATTGCTGCTGCGCCAGCTGCGCGCAGCGGTGGTGGTGGTTGGCGTTGCCGGCCTGGCGCTGGTCGGCGCCACTGTGGTTGTGTCGCCGCCGACCTATCATCGGCTGGTGCTGAAATTCTCCAGCCAAATGGACCATTTTGCTACCAGCCAGTACGGCCAACTCTATGCCCGCGCGCTGGAGATCGGCGAGCAGCATCCGCTGGCCGGCGGCGGCTACGACGGGTTCCGCAATGGCTGCCCGCTGCCGCAGTATTTCCGTCCCTCGTTCGATGGCAGCCAGCCGGACGGCGGCGGCGCCGCCATCTGCGCCCAGCACCCGCACAATTTCTTTGCGCAGGCCCTCGACGAAGGCGGCTTCCCCGGTCTCGTGTTGTTCTGCGTGCTGAGCATGGCATGGCTGACCCCACTGGCGCGTGGGCTGTGGCGCAATCCGCAGCCGCTGCGGGTCGGTCTGTTCGCGTCGATCCTGATCCAGCTCTGGCCGATCGCATCGACCAGCGCCTTCACGTCCATGCCGATGGGCGGCTGGTTCTTCCTGTTGCTAGGCTGGGGCCTGGCCGAAGCGCAGCATGGCGCTACAGCATAGCTGGATCGTCGTCATGCTCGCGAAGGCGCGTATACCGGTCTTGGGGCAGCGATACCCCATCGTCAGGTTCCCGGCCGGCCCGAGATCTGCCTACGGGCAGGCGCAGCCAGGGGTAGGACCGCGATCGCCACGAACCACGTGGTGGTCGATCCATTCGGCAACCAAGCGCCGAGCCTCGTTCAGCGAGGCCTCCGGGTGGTGGATGCGATACAGCCTCGTACACGCCTTGAACGCCGCCATGTCGTCGGAACCCAACTGGCGCAGATCGCGATAGGCGGTGACCACCGCACGCTCGCAGCGTCGGGCGATCTGGCTTCCCTCGTAACCCATTGCCGGGCACGCTCCTTGTTGCGAACCATTCGCAAGTCGTCGCGGTAGAATACGTGCCGGATCCGAGAGCCGCAATACGCTCTATTGCGGACGCCCGGTCAGAAGCGTTCCTCGCCGCGATGCCGGAACATATCCGGGAAATCGCGGTACAGCGCGAACACGGCATTGCGCGCCAGCGAGTTGACGCCGAAATGGAATTCCTCGACCGGATCGCGCCGGCCGGCGACGCGCTCGAACGCCTGCTCGAGCTGCGCCAGGTCCTTCACTTCGATCATGATATGGAACTCGCCGAGGCCAGGCGCACCGAATCCCAGCTTGCGGCGGGTCAGCCGCCAGTTCTCGATCAGGCCCTGCTCCTGCAGGTGACCCATGTAGCGGGCCACATTGTCGGCGAACTGGGTGTCGCCGACACCCGGCTTCAGGTCGCACCAGGCATGATAGATATCCATCCCACCGTCCCTCAGTGCTTGACGCCGGCGGCAATCACCGCGGCGATCGGCAAGGCAATGCCATCGCCGCTGCGATAGCATGAAGCTGCCGCTTCGATGTCGGCGATAATGGCCGGCATCGCCGACGCATCCTGCGCCTCGATCATCGCCGCCATCCGCGCAGTGCCGGCCCGCAACGCCGCGACCAGCGCCGCCGCATTGGTGTGATGCCAGGTCGCGCGCACCGGCACCGTGGTGCAATCGACGAAACCGGCGTGACGCAGCGCATCTTCGCACTGCACAGCGGTGTTCAGTCCGCCACCTGGCCGTGGCGCGTCGGACGCCGTCGGATTGCCATGCCGCGCGACCGCATCGAACAGCAGCCTCCAGGCGATGTTCTCGCTCGGCTCGGCCCAGAAACTGAACGCCACCCTGCCGCCGTCGCGCAGGACACGATGCGCCTCGGCCAGCGCGAGGGTCGGCCGCGGCACGTGGTGGATGCCGAAATTCGACACCGCCGCATCGAACGCCTGGTCCGCGTACGGCAGCATCTCGGCATCGCCGTGGTCAAGGCGAATGGCAGCGTCCCGCGCCGCGGCAACCGCGAGCATCGCCGGTGAGAAGTCCAAGCCTGTCGCGTCGGCGCCGCGCTCGCGCGCTTGGGACGCAACGAACCCGGGACCGCAGGCGATGTCGAGCAGCCGCACGCCGCGCGCGACATCGGCCGCATCCAGCAGCGCATCGATGAACGGCCGCGTCGCACTGGCGAACGTCGCCTCGTAGACCGTCGCCGCACGCTGCCAGCGCCCGTGTTCGAACGCGCGAACCGCTTCGGGATCGAACGGCACTAGGCTGCGGCGCGGTCGGCGAACATCTTGTCCAGGTTCTCGCGGCTGATCATCTTTGTGTACTCGGCCAGCATGTCGGGGGTTGCGACCTCGACCATCACCCTGTTCTCCAGCCAGAACTCGATGACGTGGAAGAATGGCGGGCGACCAGGAGCACCACGGCCGAAATAGCGCGTGCGCCAACCCTCGCGTGCGCCGATCTGCTCCACCGTCGCGCGATCGACCGGCACCGACAGCAGCAGATGGAACGGCACGTAGTCCGGCTTGGCGTCATAGTTTGCGCGCACCTGCGCATCGTCCCTGGTGCCGGGAACCAGGGTCACGCCCTCGGGATAAACTTCGATCATCGAACCGTTCTCGTCGCCGCTCACCGCCATGAAGGAATCGGCGACGCCGCCGGGAAACGGATAGCAGCGGCCGTTCATCAGTTCGGCGAGCACGTCTGCGACATGCTTCGGATCATGCGCGGAAATCGAGATGTGGTGGATCATTGGTTGGTCTCCTCAGGGGCTATAATGATCGGAACGTCGGATACCCGTCATGGTCGGGCTTGTCCCGGCCATCATGAGCGCACCGTGCCTCGACGGATGGCCGGGACCGGACCGGCCATGACAGCTTGAGCGTGGTGCCATCGCGACCTCCAACCGGTCCTCAGTAGCTGCGGAACATGTGCGCGATCCTCTCGGGATCGCTCGTTACGGTCAGCGCGAGCGATAGCAGGATACGCGCCTTTTGCGGAATCAGGTTGTCGGCGATCAGGAAACCCGCATTCGCCAGCCGTGTGCCGCGGAAGGTCCGGCCGCTGCCGGCGCGGGTGGACTGCACCACCACGATCCCCTGCGCAACGGCCTCCTTCAGCGCCTCGAAGTCGCCCGGCGGGGCAAACCCCGGGGCAAAGCCCGCCGATACGATGCCCCTCGCACCGGCGGCGATGAAGGCGCGCACCGCGGTGCCGTCTCCGCCCGCGTAGGCGTAGGCGATGTCCACCCGCGGCAACGCATCCAGCGCACGGATATCGAATTCGGTGTCCGGATAGCAGCGGCGCAGCGGGCGGCGATAGAACGCGACCGCATCGCCATCGGCGTGGCCGAGTACGCCGAAATCCGCGGTGCGGAACGTGTGCAGCCGCAGCGTGGCGGTTTTCGTCACGTCGCGCGCTGCCTGGATCTCGTCGTTCACCACCACCAGCACGCCCATGCCGCGGGCTTCCGGACTCGCCGCGACACGGATGGCATTCACCAGGTTGAGCCCGGCATCGGTGGACAGCGCGCTGGATGGACGCTGTGCGCCGACCAGCACCACCGGCACGGGCACCTTCAGCGACAGGTTGAGGATATACGCGGTCTCCTCCAGCGTCGCGGTGCCGTGTCCGATGACGATGCCGGCGAGATCCGCGTGTTCCGCCACCAGCGTGCCGCACAGCGTCACCAGCGCCTTCCAGTCGGGGAAATCGATCGCGGTGCTGGGGATGTTCCGATAGCGCACGGGCAACACATCGGCGACCAGTGCGGTCTCCCGCCATTTCGCGATGATCTCGTCGGCATGCATGACCTTGCCGGTCGCGCCGTAGTCCTGCAGGTCGAGCGGCCCGACGCCAAGCGACGCGATCGTACCGCCGGTGCCGATGAAGGCGACCTTCGGCTTCATGCGACAATGACGCCGGGCGCTTCCGCGGCATCCAGCACGGGCGGACGCCGGCTATGGAAGTCGGTGTCGCGCTGATAGGCATCGGCCACTTTCAGCACGCGCGCCTCGGCAAACGGACGGCCGGCGATCTGCAGGCCGATGGGCAGGCCGTTGGGATCGAAGCCGCAGTTCACGCTGACCGCCGGCAGGCCGAGGTAATTGAAGGGCCGCGTGTTCGTCGAGATCGCCATGAACTTTGTCTCGGTGCCGGGCGGGCCGTGGTCGATGTCGGTTTCCGCCAGGGTCGGCAGACAGCTGCGGATGGTCGGCGTGACCAGCACGTCCACCTTCGCGAACACCTCCCTGGCGAATGCCCGCAGCACCGGTCCGCGCCGGGCCAGTGCCTCGACATAATAGGTCGCGGGAATGGCGTAGCCGCCGTACATCCGGCCGCTGATGTGGATGCCATACTCCCCTGCCCGCTCGCGCATCCATTGCGCATGGATCGTCGCCGCCTCCACCCGCGAGATGATGCTGCCATAGGTGGTCACCGCATCCATCACCGGCAGTGCGATGCGATGCACCATCGCGCCGCGCCCAACCAGCACCGCGAGTGCGTGCTCCATCGCATCGAGTACCGGCGCTTCCACCTCGTCGAGGAACCATGTGGACGGCACGCCGATGCGCAATCCGCGGATGTCGCCATCGAGCCCGGCTTCATAGTCCGGCACCGGCTCATGCGAACTGGTCGGGTCGCGCGGATCGCGACCGGCGATCAGCGTCATGATGCGTGCGCAGTCCCGCGCGGTACGCGCCAGCGGCCCGACATTGTCGGCACTGAACGACAGCGGCATCACGCCGAAGCGCGACACACGGGTCTGCGTCGGCTTGATGCCGGTCACGCCGCATGCCGCCGCCGGCAGTCGGATCGAGCCGCCGGTGTCGGAACCCAGCGCGGCATAATTGAACCGCGCCGCGACCGAGACGCCGGAGCCGGACGAGGAGCCGCCGGTGATGTAGGGCGGGTTCCACGGATTGTGACAGTCGCCGAACGCGCGATTGTGACCGGTGGGGTTCTGCGCGAACTCCGCCATGTTCAGTCCGCCGAATTCGTAAGCGCCGGCTGCGTGGAGTTTCTCGATCACGGTTGCCGTGACGGCAGGACGCCAGTCCTTGCGCAGCGCCGACCCGCAGGTGCTCAGTCGGCCCGCCTGATAGTACATGTCCTTGTGCATCATCGGCACGCCGTGCAACGGGCCGAGCCACGACTGTTCCTTCACCGCGCGGTCGGCGGCGCGCGCCGCTTTCTCGGCGGCGTCACGATCCAGCCAGATCGCCGCGTTCAGCGTGGGGTTCGACGCCTCGAGGTTCGCCCAGCAGGCATCGAGCAATTCCATCGACGTTGCATCGCCCCGGCGCACTGCTTCGGCTGCCTCGACCATGGAGAGATCGGCCAGTTCGGTCATGCCGTTCACTCCTTCGTGTCGTGCAAGGCGGCTTCGAAGCTGGACGGTTCGTCCTCGAAGACCAGCGTGCCGCGCAGCGCCTCGAACGCCCGGATAGTGGAGATCAGGTCCGCCGCCATCCGCCGCGCCGGCTCGTTCGGCGGCGCGATGCCGTGCCATCGCGCAATCGTTGCCTCAACCTCGGCTTCGAACGGGTCCATGTCTGTCTCCCCGGTTTTGTAGCCGGCAGTATGCCAGGGAGGCGGATCGAGCGACATGCCGAACGACGAGCAGCGCGCCATACCAAGTGACCCCCCCATACCAAGTGACCAGGTGTTCGAGACCGACGTGCCGGCCCGGCTCGACCGGCTGCCCTGGGCCCGGTTTCACTGGCTGGTGCTGGTGGCCCTGGGCATTGCCTGGGTGCTCGACGGCCTCGAAGTCACTATCGTCGGCTCGCTGTCGGGCGCGCTCACCGAAAGCCCGGTGCTGCGCCTGACCGGCCAGCAGGTCGGCCTCGCCGCCAGCGCCTATCTGGTCGGAGCCGTCGCCGGTGCGCTGTTCTTCGGCTGGCTGACCGACCGGCTGGGCCGCAAGAAGCTGTTCAGCATCACGGTGCTGGTCTACCTCGTCGCCACCATCGCCTGCGGCCTGTCGTGGAACTTCTGGTCGTTCGCGTTTTTCCGCATGCTGACCGGCGCCGGCATCGGCGGCGAGTACGCCGCGGTGAATGCCACGATCCAGGAGCTGATCCCGGCCCGCCGGCGCGGCTTCACCGACCTGGTGGTGAACGGCAGCTTCTGGCTCGGCGCGGCTCTCGGCGCGGTCGGCGCACTCGTGGTGCTCGACCCGGCGGTGATGCCGTCGGAATATGGCTGGCGGTTCGCCTTCATCATCGGCGGCGTGCTGGGCTTCATCGTCCTGCTGCTGCGCCGCTTCCTCCCCGAAAGCCCACGCTGGCTGATGACGCACGGCTATCCGAAGGAAGCCGAGAAAGTCGTCGCAGAGATCGAGCAACGCGTTGAACGGGAGACCGGAAAGCCGCTGCCGCCGGTACCGCACCAAACGCTGCGCCTGCGCTGCGACGTGCATTCCTGGTTCGGCGCCGGGATACGCGCGCTGCTCACGCAGTACCGGAAGCGCACGCTGCTTGGCGTCACGCTGATGGCCGCGCAGGCGTTCTGCTACAACGCGGTGTTCTTCACCTATGCGCTGATCCTGACTCGCTTCTACGCGATACCATCCGGTGATATCGGCTGGTTCATGCTGCCGTTCGCCATAGGCAATTTCCTTGGACCGCTGCTGCTGGGCCGCCTGTTCGACACACTCGGCCGGCGATTCATGATCACCGCAACCTATGCGGTGTCCGGTGTGATGATGGCACTGACCGGCTGGCTGTTCGTCTTGGGTATATTGGACGCGGTGCAGCAGACGATTGCCTGGACTGCGATCTTTTTCGTCGCCTCTGCCGCGGCAAGTTCCGCATACCTGACGGTTGGCGAGAGTTTTCCGCTGGAGGTCCGCGCCATTGCGATCGCGTTGTTCTATGCGTTCGGCACCGGCGTCGGCGGCGTTGCCGGCCCCGCGCTGTTCGGCGCGCTGATCGATACCGGTTCGCGTGTATCGATCCTGTGGGGCTATCTGCTGGGAGGCGGCCTTATGCTGGGCGCCGCAGTGGTGGCCGCGCTGCTGGCGGTTCCGGCGGAACGGCGCGCGCTGGAAGACGTGGCGCCGCCGTTGTCCGCGGTGCAGGGATGATCGCCGTCGGAGGAGAATTGTGCATCCTAGTGGTGAAAATCTGACACTTGGTACGTGGCGCGGACGAGCTGGAAGCGAGATGAATGTGGAAATCGAACGGCCTCCACCAAGCGAGCGGCTCTGCTGATTCGACAATGGGAATGTTGAAGCTCTCCTGCCTCTGCGGCCAAGTCCGCATCGAAATGCCAACGCGACCGGACTGCATCAACGAGTGCTTTGTAGCAAGTCGGGCGCCCGCTGGGCCTATTTCCATCCGTCGGACGTCATCGTCGTGGGAACGACGACGGGATATAGCCGTGAAGACAAGGAAGACCCGGCTGCAGAAATCCATTTCTGTACAAATTGTGGTTCAACGACACATTTTAGTTTGACCGCAAGCGCCGTATCGAAGTTCGGCAACGTCCAGATGGGCGTCAATATGCGTTTGGCGGATGAGAAGGACCTCGCCGGAATAGAATTGCGCTATCCTGACGGACGAGCCTGGTCGGGCAAGGACGCTTCGGCTATGTGCAGGAGGCTCGGATCATTGGCTGATGGGTAGGTTCGGAATGAGCGCTTTGCGATGAGTGCCGGTCGGTCTCGAACGACCGCAATTGAGCGCGAGCGAACGTCTCGCGCTTGGGTATCAAATGTCAGATTCTGACCACTGGTTTGGCGCTGCGCGTCATGGCGCCAGGTGATAGTCTCTGCGCCATGGAGGAAGCCATGGCGACAATCCCGGTCAAGGACGTTTGCGAGAAACACTGGGACCAGTGGAAGGGTGACTGCAGCGGTTTCCTGAAGGCCGTGGCCAGCGATCTCGGCATCACGCTGACCGGACAGGCGAATGCGATCATCGATGCGATGGGCCGGGATCCATGGGAACAACTCGGCACCGATGCCGATCAGGCCGTCAACCATGCCGGCATGGCGTATCTGGTTGTTGCCGGCCTGAAGGCGACGCCGAATGGACATGTGGTGGTGATCGTGCCCGGCCCAGCCAAGCCCTATCCGACCGGATATTGGGGACGGCTGCATGGCGTCGGCCGGAAGAACACGACAATCAATTGGGCATGGGATCACACCGACCTGCCGAACGTGAAGTATTTCGCCGTCAAGCTGTGACGCCGGCGGCGATCGTGCGTGCCGCAGGCCACATCGCCATCGCGCTGATCGCCGTGCTGCCGCTCAGCCCGGTCGCCGCAGCACAAGACTGCCAGTACCTCGCGCTCGACCCTGGCAGCGGCAAGTTCCGCGCCGGCGATCTGTCGATCGATCTCGGGGAAGCCGACAACGCGAAACAGCCGACTGCGTGGCAAGGCCCGATCACCTTGGCGCGACCCGGCGGCACGTCGTGCAGCGTCGATCCGGCAGTGAGCATCGTGGAAGGTCCGATCTACCTGGACGGGCAGCATTTGCTGGTCACCACGTATTCCGGCAGCAATCGCGTGCTGTTCGCAGTCGATGCAGCAACCTGCACGGTGTTGTGGCGCAGTCAGCCGTTCGCCGGCCCTGTGCAATTGGATGCCGGCACGCTGCATACCGGCGATCGTTCGGTGAGCCTGGGCGCAGCCTGCCTGCCCCTGTCCTCCGCCGGGCGATAGCGCCATAGTCGGGGGAATCCAGCCTGGGATGGAGCGGACCGTGGCAGTCGAAAAGCAGGCCTACCGTGAAGCTATGGCGCGTCTTGGCGCGGCGGTGAACGTGATCACCACCGATGGGCCAGGCGGTCGCGCCGGTTTCACCGCCTCGGCCGTCTGCAGCGTCACCGACACCCCGCCGACCCTGCTGGTCTGCGCCAATCGTGCCAACGATTCGTACCCGGCGATGCGGGCCAACGCCGTGTTGTGCGTGAACACGCTGGCCGGTGCGCACGAGGAATTGTCACCGGTGTTCGCCGGCATGACCGAACACACGATGGCTGCGCGCTTCGAAGGCGCCACGTGGCACACGCTGCTGACCGGGGCGCCGGCGCTCGATGGTGCATTGGTGGCATTCGACTGCCGAATCACACAAATCATCGAAGTCGGCACGCATGACGTGTTCATCTGCGCGGTGGAGGCAGCAGAGGTTGGCGAGATGCACGATGGCCTGATCTATTATGCCCGCGGCTACCACCGCATCGTGCACGCCGGTTAGGCTCTCGCAATCGTAGGGCGGACCGCGCAGCGCATTCCGCCGAACCGCGCGCTACTCGAACTCGGTCAACACGTAGCGCACCACCTCGTCGCCGATCACGCGTGGCTTGTGGCGATGCGCCGGACCCGCAGGGATGTGCAGCATGTCGCCTGGCCCTGCCTCTACCACGTGGCTGTCGAACGTGTAGCGGATGCGGCCGGCCAGGATGAAGATCGAGTGACCGGTTTCGCACCACGCTGCTTCAGTCGTCCCGGGTGGATCCGGTGCGCGTTCCTGGTAGCGCAATGCGATGCCGAAGCCGGACACGGCCTCGCGCACCTTCAGGCGCTCGCTGACCGCGTGCAGCGGATGCGTGGCGGCGGGAAACAGATAAGGGCTGTCGCTCATCCGCTTACTCTGCCCTGGCAGGCGCTTTCGGTGAAGCCAGGATGTCGCGACAGGTTTCGGTGAGCAACGGTACCAGCGAGCGATATTCTGCAGCACGCGGGGCATTCGGACGCCAGGCCAGCCCAATCGTGCGCCATCCGCCGGCGCCGGCCAGCGGCCGCAATTCGATGCCGGTTCCCGCGGTGACGCAGGCGGCGACCGCAAGCCGCGGCAACAGCGTCACACCCAGTCCGCCGGCGACCATCTGCACCAGTGTGTGCAGGCTGGTGGCGGCGAAAGCGTCCTGGCCGTCACGGCCGCCTGCCAGGAGGCCGCATACCGCCAGGGCCTGGTCGCGCAGGCAATGGCCGTCTTCCAGCAACAGCAGCCGCTCGCCGGCGAGCGCCGCGACCGGAATTCGCTCCTGCGCCGCCAGGCTGTGCCCGGGCGGCAGCGCCACCAGGAATTCGTCGCGCGCAACGGCGGACGCATCGGCCCCGCCGCAGTCGCAGGGCAAGGCAAGCAGCAGCACGTCCAGCCGGTTCGCCTCCATCCGCTCCACCAGCCGCGCCGTGGTGTCCTCCCGCAGGTAGAGCCGCAGCTTGGGGAAGGCGTCCCGCAGCACCGGCATCAGGCGTTGCAGCAGGAACGGCCCGACGGTCGGGATCACGCCGAGCCGCAGCGGCCCGCTCATCGGCTCGCGCGCCGCAGTGGCCGCTTCCGCCACGCCCTCCAGCGCAGTCAATGCAGCGCTTGCACGGGCGACCAGTTCCAGCCCCAGCGGCGTGAACACCACGTTCCTGCCGGCATTGCGATCGAGGATGGCGGCGTCGAGCTGCCGTTCCAGCGCCAGGATGCCCGCCGAGAGGGTTGATTGCGTCACCGAGCAGGCGAGCGCCGCGCGGCCGAAGTGGCGGTGTTCGGCGAGCGCCGTCAGATACCGCAGTTGCTGGGGGCTGGGGAGAACGATCATCGACCCACTCAATCAATCGCCCCAATTTAATCCCTTGGATCAATAATCCAAGCGCCCTCCGCGGCGAGGCGGATACGCGCCAGTGGGGGGCCGCGGGTCAGCCTATCGGGAGTCGATGGCCGGTGGCGCTTCAGCCGCCACCCAGGGGTCGATGCAGCCGGCGGTGCCGCGGCGATACACCACAAGGCCGTCGAACGCGGCGATCTGCCGATAGCGCGACCACGCCCGGGCGAAGGCGGGATCCGAGGCGCTCAGCACCCCGACATAGTTGACCACGCCCTCGCGGGTATCGACCACGGCGATGTCGGGGCAACCGGCGATGAAGTCATGCGCCACCCAATGGCGGATCGGCCATTCCTTGGCCGCAACGGGGTCGAAATGCACCCGCCAGAGTTCCCCCTTGAGCGCCCACATCGAATCGAAGCGCGAGGCCCACGCCACGCCGGTGTTGTTGACCACCGGGAATCCGAGGGCGATCCACTCGGAGAAGGCGATGTAGGTGCGCGCCTTCTGCTTGCGGATCAGGTGTTCGAGCTTGACCACGGTGTCCTGCTCCGGCTCCACCGCCAGCGCCACCTGCGGCTCCAGCCGCTGGAACGCGGCGACCAGGAAGACGACGAAAGCGATGCCGGCGACCGCCGCCGGCAGCACTGCGCGCCGATCGGCAGGCCGGCGGTGCACCAGCACCGACGCGGCCCAGCACAGCAGCGCCAATATCGTCGCAATCGTCGCCGGCAGACGGTGGTAGAACCAGTCCTTGCCGTCCATGAAGCAGATCGCCGTGCTGGTGATCGCGAACACGACGAGGGTCAGCATCAGGTTGCCCTCTGGCGCGCGATGCCGGCGGGACCACCACAACGCGAGCGCCACGGCCTGCCCGAACATCAGGCGCAGGCTGTCCACCACCAGATGGCGCAGCGGCACGTCGGTGGCGCCGTACAGCGCCAGTGCCAGTGGCACCGCCCGGCGCAGATAGGCCGGACAGAACAACGCCACCAGCCCCGCATAGGCCAACATGGTGAATCCGGCCGCCAGTGGTTTCGCGCGGAACGGGTTCATGCCGTGCAGCAGCGCGACGCCCTCGAGCACGACGAAGACCCCGGCGTAGCGCGGCTTCAGGGCGCAGCCGAGGCCGGCCAGCACGCCGGCAATCAACGAGACGCGCAGCGCCGACCGATCGCCGTCGAGCGAACGCGCGAACAGCGCCAGGTACGGCAGGATGGCAGCGACCAGCAGATGCTCGCGCTGGCCCAGATCGCCGGCCGGCACCACCAGCAGCACGGTGCCGATCGCCGCGAACACCGGCAGCCGGTCCTCGAACAGCTTGCCGCTGCCCTGCAGCAGGTTGGCGGTCCACCAGGCGCAGCCCAGCACGATGGCAACGAAGAATGGGATGGCGGTGTACTGCGCATCGATCCCCAGGACGCCGGCGAGCCAGATCGGGATGGCCGAAATCCATACGATCAGCGGTGGATTGACCTCGACCACATCGACATACAGTTCGCGCCCGGCGAGCCAGCGACGCGCGACATACAGGAGCCATGCGACGTCGTCCTTCAGCGGCGAGCGCAGCATGGTGAACAGGACGATGCCGAGTACGGTCAGCAGCAGAAGCATGCTGGCCGCCGCGACGACAGGGCGGACGACGGACGGTGCCGGGCGAAGTGCCCGGGCCTCGGAGTGGCTCATGGATGCTCGGTCAGATGGTCGCTTCGCTGCCCTGGGACGCGGTGCAGAGACGCTGCTCTACAACTCTTTATATGTCATTTATATGGTAATCGGGATCATTGCCATGAAGTTATCCACGGGCAATGCAACTTTCGCGTCGCGACCAGGTCTGTTGGCCATTGGTGTTAACCCGCCAACTCGGCTTGCCGAACGGTGATCTCCGCCAGATAGCGCGACGGCACCTCCATGTATGGGTTTCGCTGCCGCAACCATAGCGGGTGGTCCTCCACGGTGTGCATCGCCTGGCCTTCCGGGATCGTTGGCCAGTCGGGCACCTTCAGCCAGAGCCGCAACAAATGGCGGCGGCGGCCCATTTCGCGGTGATCCTCGTAGTCGGTGCGCCCATGCAGCAGCAGGCGGTTGTTGAGGAACTGAATGTCACCCTCGCCGATACTCATGTCGAGATAGGTGTCGGGCGAGGCGGCGATCCGCTGCACCTCGTCCAGCGCCTCGCGCTGGGCGGCGGTCATGACGCTGTCGCCCGCGGCGACCGCCCGGTTGGGGTAGTCCCCCGAGAGGAAGACCGAAATCTCCTCACCGGTGCGGGCGAACACCGAGATATTGCGAACCAGGACGCCGCTGCCATGTTCGGCGTCAACCTCGCGGCGGCGGAAAACGAAGCCGTCGTACAGCACCTGGAGCAGGTCGGGGCGCTCGCGCGCCAGGCGCTGATGCACCGCGACCGCGCTGACGATGCGGCTTGCGCCACCGGATTTCGCCTCGCGCAGGCACATCAGCGAGACGATGTCGCAGGAATCGGTGTGGAAGCGCTGCGCGCCGCCTTTGTGGTAGCCGCGAGCGCCGGGCTCGATGTCGCTCACGTCGATCACGTGGCCGAGTAGTTCGCCCTGCCAGGATTGCGGCAGCGGCGCGCCGATATGCGAGCCGAGACCGAAATAGATCCGCGCCATGTCGTCGGTGGAGTAGCGCTCGCGCGGCAGGCCGCGCAGCAGCACGAAGCCACGGCCGAAGCGCAGCTCCTGGCGGAGGTTGCGCAAGAAGCCACCGAGGGTCGGCAGCGGAAAGGTGTCCGGCGTGATGGCGGGAAAGTCCAGATCGCCAAGCCGGTGCAGGTGGGCGAGCGCCGCGTCGATCTCCGCCACCTCGGCCGCGGCAAGCGTGTGCAGGCCGTCAGTGCGATAATCCATGGTGGCGCCCGTCCAGGCGGCGCGGGATTGGGTTTCACTCATGCCATTGCCTCGTCGGTCGGTTTGGTGAGATCCAGGCCATCATGCAGCTCCGCCGGCGGTATTTCGATGCCGATTTCCGGCATCGCGAGCACGGCATCATCGGTCAGCATCGAACCGACCCAGCGGTCCCCTTCCCGTGCGAACGCCGTTGCCGCCTGGCGCAAATCTGACCGGATCGGATGCCAGGTGCAACCGCGGGGTCAGTCCTTCAGCCACACGTTGTACATCCGCGGATTGTAGAACGGGATGTAGTGTTCGACATTGGCGCGCACCCCCTGCACCTTTGGCATCACGCCCATCGGAATCACCATCACATCGTCCAGCGCGATCTTCTGTGCCCGTACAAAGGCAGCCTGGCGCGCTTCCAGGGTCGCGCCGTTCGCCACTTCGTCGAACGCCTTCATGAATTCCGGATCGGTCTTGTTGTCGGGCGGCGTGTAGACCGGATTGGGCTCCGCCATCGGTCGCAACGTCTGCACGCCGCCGACGGCAACGTAGGTGATCCAGCCGGTAAAGAAGAAGTTCCAGTCCGGCGTGCCCTTCATGCTCTTCTGCAACGCGGTCGGCCAGTCAAGCACCAGCAGTTCCGCGTTGATCCCGATCCCCTTCAACTGCTGCGCGACCACCAGTCCGGTGTTGTACAGGCTCGGGTAGTCCTTGTTGGTCAGCAGCACCACCTTCTCGCCCTTGTAGCCGGATTCCGCCAGCAGCTTCTTGGCCTTCTCCACATTGTGCTGGTCGAGCAGGTCTTTGCCGACCTCGGTGTAGTAGTTCGTGCCGGGATACTGGAATGACGGGTTGTGAGTGAAGTCGCCGTCACTGGCGGCATCCATCACCTCGTCGAAGTCCAGCGCCGCCAGCACCGCCTGGCGGAATTTGAGGTTATTGGTGGGCGGCGCGGACCAGTTGCCGAACATCACGTTGAGCCAGAAATTCTCCAGCTTGAGCAGGCGGATGTCCTTGTTTGCCTTGATGCGCTTCTGCGCAATGGTGGGAACGTCCTCGACGCCCTGCAGCTCTCCGGTTTCCAGGCCGGCCACGCGCGCACCCGGTTCCGGCACCATGCGGAACGTCACCGTGTTCAGGCAGGCGACCTTGTAGCCGCCAAAGCCCGACAAATCGTCATACCGCGTGTCCGGGGTATAGCCTTCGAAACGCTTCAGCCGGACATAGGAATCGGCGACGAACTGGTCCATCTGCCACGGCCCCGTCCCCATGGAGGGAAGCTGCTGTGGCGGCGCGTCCTTGTTCTCCTCCGGGATGATGATGATCGGCACGGTAATCGACGACATCGCCTCGATGAAGGCCGGTCGCGGGTCCTTCATGGCGATCACGAACGTATTGGGATCCGGGGTATCGTAGTGATCCACCGGCGTCAGAATCGAACGATCGATCCCCACCCGCGCGTAGCGCTCGAACGAGGCACGCGCATCGGCCGAGGTGAACGGCTTGCCATTATGGAAATGCACGCCCTGGCGCAGCTTGAAGGTGAAGGTCCTGGCATCGGGACTCATATCCACCGACTGCGCAAGCTGCAGCAGCGGCTTCATGTTCTCATCGCGCGTGGCCAGCGTTTCGTAGGTGTTCATGGCGATGTCGCGCACCGAGGCGGCAGAATTGGCCTGCATGTCCAGTCCCGCGACATTCGCTTCAAGCCCGTAGGTGAAGTCGCCGCCGGTCTTGCCGCACTTGAACTTCTCCGCTCCGGCCGCGCCTGCGGCGGTGAGCACGCCGGACGTCGCCAGCAACACCAGGCGCATCGTCTTCATCGTCATGCAGCTTCCCCTCGGTTCGTGCGCATATGATGCTGGCGCGGCGGATCGGCCGTCAATTGTCGTGTGCACGGACACGATGGAGATTGCTCGTCGCTGCGCTCCTCGCAATGACAGGAGATGGTTCACGTCGTGTACAACCAGCGACCCACCAGCGTCTCCACATCTTCGGCGAATTCGTCGCGCGGCCCCTCGGCAAATAACGTGCCGGTGCGCATGACATAGACATAGTCGGCGATGCCCAATGCACCCTTGATGTTCTGGTCCACCAGCAGAATGGCCTTACCGTCGCGCGCGAGGCCGGCGATCAGTGCATAGATCTGCGCCGCGATGCGCGGCTCGATGCTGGCAGTGGGTTCGTCGATCAGCATGACCGTTGGGTCGGTCAGCAGCGCGCGGGCAATCTCGAGCTGGCGTTGCTGGCCACCCGACAAGGTGCCGGCAGCCTGCTTGCGACGCTCCTGCAGGATGGGGAATTGCGCATAGGCGCGTTCGATGCGCTCATGCGCCAGGGCACGATTGCGGCGGAACCCCCAGGTGCCGAGCCTGAGATTCACCTCGACGGACAGGAACGGAAAGACGCTGGGCCGTTGCGGCAGATAGGTGATGCCGTGGCCGCTCATATCGTGCGATGCCACGTCGTTCAACGACGTTGCGCCCAGATGCATGTCGCCCTGCTGCGCGGGCAAGAAGCCGAACAGCACCTTCAGCAATGTGGATTTTCCGGTGCCGTTGGGTCCCAGCACGCAACGCACCTGGCCGCGCATCACATCAACCGACATGCCGTTCAGGATGTTGATGCCCGGGAGGTAGCCTGCAACCAGGTTACGCGCGGTCAGCACGGGAGCGTCGTCAGATACCGGCATAGGCCCGCAGCACCTCCTGGTTCTCGCGCACTTCGCCCACTGTGCCGTCGGCGATCTTTTCGCCGCGCGACATGACCACCATCCGGTACACCAGGCGCTGCAACGCTTCGATGTCGTGGTCCACGATGACGAAGGTGCGGCCATCGGCGTGCAGTTTCTGGATCAGCACGATGATCTCGTCGCGCAAAAATGGATTGACGCCGGCAAACGGCTCGTCGAGGAACAGCAGTTCGGCATCCAGCATCAGTGCGCGACCCAGCTCCAGCAGTTTCTGCTGGCCGCCGGACAGGTTCCTCGCCTGCAGCTTTTCGAGCGGGGCAAGGCCGAGGAATTCGAGGTGCCGGCGTGCCGCTCGCGTGGCTGCGGGCTTGTGGGAATGGGGGCGCGCCAGGCCGGGCACCAGCATGTTCTCCAACACCGTCATGCGGCTGAAAAGCTGGGTGATCTGGAAGGTGCGGCCGACGTGCAATGTGGCGTACTCGCTGGGTGCCAGGCCATCCGCGCGATGGCCGCGCAGGAAGATGTGGCCTGCCGCGGGGCTCAGATGCCCGGTCAGCAGGTTGATCGTGGTGGTCTTGCCGGAACCGTTCGGGCCGATCAGTCCAACAAGTTCGCCCTGTTGGACGGCGAAGTTCAGGTTGCTGACCGCGACGATGCCGCCGAAGCGCTTGCTCAGGTCGCGCGCTTCGATCAGCGGTGGGGATGTGGTCAGCATGGCAGCGTCAACTCCGAGCGCGCCGAGCACGACGGAGAGCCACCGAGGCAGTCCCTTGCGCTTCGCGCGAAGCGCAAGAACGAGCTTATTGCGCGGTGGCCCTCCGTGGTTCTCGGCGTGCTCTGTGTGGAATCTTTGCCACGGAACCGCATGGACTTATCCCACTTCCCGCTCGACCGGGCGCGGCCGATGGCGAAAATCCAGCCGCGTCACCTGCTGCCAGGCCAGCGCCAGCAATCCGTTTCGCGCGAACCGTATGGTCAGCAGCAGCAAAGCGCCGAACAGCACAAGTCGCCACTGCCCATAGCTGCGGAGTGCCTCCACCAGGAATTCCAGCCCCAGCGCACCGATCATCGCCGCAATGATGCTTTCGGTGCCGCCGACCACTGCCATGGCGACCACCAGGCCCATCTGGTCAACCGAACCGATGTCCGGGGTCAGGATGCCGATGTAGTGACCGTAGAAACCACCAGCGAGCCCGGCGAAACTCGAGGTGATCGCGAATGCCAGAATGCGGAACCGTACCACCTTCACACCGGAAGCCGCAGCGGCGTCCTCGTTCTCGCGGATCGCGCGGAAAAACAGGCCCCAGCGCGAGGTCACCAGGAACAGCATGATGCCCAGCGATCCAAGCAGCAGCGCCAGCCCCAGGTAGTAGTACGGCGTATCGGTCTGGCCGTGGAACAGCGGCGTCACCTCGAGACCGCCGGAACCGCCGGTGACCTCGTTCTCCGACACGAGGACGATGCGCAGCACTTCTGAGAACGCGACGGTGAACAGCGCGAGATATGGGCCGCGCATGCGCAAACAGACAAAGCCGATGCCACTGCCGATGACGCCGCACATCAGTACGCCTGCCAGCATCCCAAGCGGGATCGGGATACCGAGCCACTGCACCAGGAGACCGGAGGTGTAGGCGCCGAGCGAGACGAACGCCATGTGGCCGAAGGAGAATTGTCCGGCATAGCCGGCAAGCAGTGCCCAGCTTGCGGTGACGATGGCGTAGAACATCGCCAGCACCCCGACCGACAGCCAGTAGGCGTTGACCATGAACGGAAACGCCAGTGCGAGCACACCGAACACAATGCCGGCACCGATCGTGAGTGTCCGCACTGCTCAGTCCATCGCGACGTGGGTGCGGCCGAACAGGCCGGTGGGACGGATCAGCAGCACCAGCATCAGGATCAACAGGCTGAATGCCTGCGCATAGGTGAGGCTGCGGCTGGGATCGGGAAACAATGCCACAAACATGGATTCCGACACGCCGATCATCAGTCCCGCGATGATCGAACCGGCGACCGAGCCCATGCCGCCAAGGATGACAATGGCGAAGGCCTGCGTGTCGGGCAGCAATCCCATCGACGGCGACAGCGAGTAGATCGGCCCGACCAGCGCGCCGGCGCCGCCGGCCAGCGCACCGCCGAGGCCGAATGCCAGCATGTAGAAGCGCTGATCGTTGATGCCGACGATCGCCGCGGATTCACGCGACTGGCTGACCGCATTGAGCGCCTCGCCCCACGCGGTGCGATTCATGAACAGCACCAGCCCGACCAGCATGGCGATGCCGGCGCCGCCGGCGAATATGCGATCCCAGGTCATGATCAGTCCGCCAATCACCAGCACGCCGGGCCAGAACGATGGTGGACGCAGCGGATACGGGCCGTAGATGATCAGCGCCAGGGCACGCAGGAAGATCGAGATGCCGAAGGTGACGAGGATGCCGTAGTCGCCTTTGCGTTCGGTGGTCGGGCTGTAGAGCGGTGTCAGCAATGTGCGCTCGACCAGCACCGACAAGACGAACGACAGCAGCATGGCGACCAGCACGGCAGGCAACGGCGGAATGCCGGCCAGCGAGATGGCGAAGTAACCGAAATAGCCGCCCATCATGTAGACTTCGCCATGCGCGAAGTTGACGATTTTCAGGATCGAGAAGATCACCGTCAGCCCCGCGGCGATCACCGCATAAATGACGCCGATGACCAGCCCGTTGAGTGCCTGGATCAGCAGGTAGTCAGTCATGTGAGGAAGCACCCCCCACCCCAACTTTCCCCCGCTTTGCGGGAGAGGGGGCGCGGTGAACCCCCTCTCCCGCAAAGCGGGCGAGGGTTGGGGTGGGGGCTACACATCAGCTGCCAGGCTTCTTGTAGACGTAAGGTACGGTTGCGAATTGCCGCGGCCAGACGATGGGCGCGTCAGCCTGGCCCTGCTTGACCTCGTGGTATTGCAGGAGGCTCAGCGGCGCATCGAGGAACTGATGATAATGCCACGCCGGATCCTTGCTTGTGGAGAAGGAATACTTGCCGCGAACCCCGACATAGCTGGTGTTCTCCAGCGCATGGATGATCGCTTTGGGATCCGTATTGCCGGCGGTCCTGATCGCGTCGAACAACAGCCATGCACCATCATAGCTTTCCATCACCGCGCCTGATGGATCGGCGTTGTGCTTCGCCTTGTACGCCGCAACGAACGCCTTGGTCTTGTCGTTCCACGCGGCCTTCGGCAGGCCGACATTCTCGGTGACCAGAAACTGGCCGGCATCGCCGACATTCTCCCAGAACGTCGGATCGACCGCTTCGCCACCGGAATTGTAGATCCCGCAATTCGCCGTCGGCGCGAATCCAAGATCATGCGCCTGGCGGATCATCGGATAGGCGCCCGCCTCGGCGTAGATGCTGAGGAAGAAATCGTATGGCGGCGATTCGCTCTTGAAGCGCAGAATCTGCGCGGTGAAATCGGTCAGGTTCGGGTCGGCATCCACCGCGGTGAACTTGATGTTCGCCTTGGTCAGTTCCTGGGCCACCAAAGTACGCGCGGCCAGCCCGACATCGTCCTTCTCGGCGATGATCGCGACGTTCTTGAAGCCTGCCGCGGCAATCCACTGGCCGATGGTCACATCGATCAGCGATACCGCCGGCGCGTTGCGGAAAACCTCCGGATAGCCTTTAGCGGTGATCTGGTCGGACCACACATCGCACGCCATGAACGGGATGCCGTATTTGTGGTAAACCTCCATTTCCGCCAGCGCGACCGGGCTGTGAAATTCGCCGAAGACCGCGACCACCTTGTCCTGCTGGATCAGGCGCTCCGCCGCGGTGCGGCCTTCCGCCGGCATGCCGCGCGTGTCGGCATAGCTGATCTCCACCTGGCGGCCGAGTATTCCACCCTGCGTATTGATTTCCGCCGCGGCGATCGCCGCCGCATTCTTCATGTTGGTGCCCTCGGCATAACCACCCGGCGGCGACAGCGGTCCCACCCAGCCGATCTGGATCGGCTCGCCGGCGGCGCGTGCGGCGCGGCCGATCAGCGGCAGGGAGGCGACGGCGCCGGCAGTGGCCAGCATGCCGCGCCGCGTTGTCGCGGTGACTTTCCCGTTGGGTTCGTTGTCAGGCACCAGTTGGCTCCCTCGATTGGCATCGCCATCCTGTCAAGAAGGCGTGCGCACGCCAAGGGGAGACGGCAACCGAACCGGTATCCTCACGTTCCAGTCGCGTAAGGCGACATCAGGAACACAAATCATGAAACACACAATGACTGCGGTTGCCCTCGGTATGCTCGGGATGTTGGCAGCCTGCGGCACGCAACCATCTGAACGGACGAGCGGCGGCGCGGCGGCCGGTGCCGCGACCGGTGCGGCAGTCGGCGCTTTGGCCGGCCCGCCAGGCATGGTGGTCGGTGGGTTGGTCGGCGCCGGTGCCGGTGCGACGACGGGTGCCGTGACCAAGCCGAGCGAGCTGAACCTCGGCAAGC
>DATAPW010000110.1:0-34168 GCA_036265005.1 Acetobacteraceae bacterium
AAGATGCCGGTGGCGATCATGATCGCCAGGGTCACCGTGGCGATCGCGCCAAGTTCCAGAAGTAGTTGAAGTTCTTCGGCGTCGGGAAGGTGGCGTACTCCTTCTGCATCATCGTGAAGATGGGCAGACGGGTATCGATCCAGTTGACTACCGGATTGCTGAAGTTGCTCTCGTGCTGGCCGGCCATGGTGGAATTCCTGTCGATTGCGGCGGCAGCCGCGTCAGCCGATCTTGACCTTGGTGTCGGATGCGAAGGCGTAGGGCGGCAGGGCCAGGTTGGCCGGCGCCGGCCCGTGGCGGACCCGCCCCGACGTGTCGTACTGGCTCCCATGGCATGGGCAGAACCAGCCGCCCCAGTCGCCGCGCGGGTCGGTCGGCTTGTTGCCCAGCGGTACGCAGCCCAGATGGGTACAGATCCCGATCAGAACGATCCACTGCGTATGCCCCGCCTTCACCCGGGCATCGTCCGGCTGCGGCTCGATCAACTGGGACAGCGGCACGTCCTCGGCTTCCTTGATCTCCTGCGCGGTGCGATGGCGGACGAAGATCGGCTTGCCCTGCCACAGCACCGTGATGCCCTGGCCTTCGACGATAGGCGTGAGATCGACCTCGATCGCCGACAAGGCCAGCACGTCCTTCGAGGGATCCATGTAGTCGATGAAGGTCCAGGCGATGGCTGCGGTGCCGATGGCCGCGGAGGCGCCGGTGACCAGCTTCAGGAAATCGCGTTTGGTGACATCGGCAGGGTGACCATGGTGAGCGACGGCGGCGGTGGACGAATCAGCCATCTTCCCCTCAATACAATCGCAAGGCCGGCGTGGCGCGGGACGCACCAAACCGCGGACGGACCCTCTTGGCCTGCCCGGAATTCAGCCCCAGACGACCGAAGCCGGCCGCGGACGGCGCGCATACTAGGATCGTGACTGCACCCCTGCAACACGCCGCCGGGAGGGGCTAACCTACCGAACAGCCAGGGACAAGCCCTCATGCCGCAATCCCCCGATGAACCCGTTGCGCCACCGCCACATCACGCCCTGAAACCGGCGGCACAGGCCTGGTTCGAGACGCTGCGCGACCGGCTGTGCGCCGCGTTCGAGGCGATCGAGGACGCGCAGGATGGTCCGCTGTCGAATGTGCCGCCCGGCCGCTTCGACAGGACCGCATGGCAGCGTCCCACGCCCGACGGATCGGACGGCGGCGGCGGGGCGATGAGCGTGATGCGCGGGCGGGTGTTCGAGAAGGTGGGGGTGAACGTCTCCACCGTCTGGGGTGAGTTCAGCCCCGAGTTCCGCGCGCAGATCCCCGGCGCCGAAAGCGATCCGCGGTTCTGGGCCAGCGGCATCAGCCTGGTCGCGCACATGCAGAGCCCGCTGGTGCCGGCGGCGCACTTCAACACGCGGATGCTGATCACCACCAGGGGCTGGTTCGGCGGCGGCGGCGACCTGACGCCGATGCGGCTTGATACGCCGGAAGCGGTGGCCGACGCGGCGGATTTCCACGCCGCGTTCCTGGCAGCCTGCGACCGGCATGACCCAGGCTACTATCCCGAGTTCAAGGCCTGGTGCGACCGCTACTTCTTCCTGCCGCACCGCGGCGAACCACGCGGCGCCGGGGGGATCTTCTTCGATCACCATTTCACCGGTGATGCCGAAGCGGATTTCGCCTTCACCCGCGATGTCGGCCTGGCGTTCCTGGAGGCATTTCCGCGCATCGTGCGCCGGCGGATGAACGAAAGCTGGACGCAGGCCGACAGGGAACACCAGTTGGTCCGACGCGGTCGCTACGTCGAATTCAACCTGATCCACGACCGCGGCACGCTGTTCGGCCTGAAGACCGGCGGCAATGTCGAGGCGATCCTGATGAGCCTGCCGCCCGCGGTGAAGTGGCCGTAATGATTGGCGGCGACGGGTAGAGCGCAGCGAAACCCATCAGTTCGCCCTTCCCCCGCCAAATCACCGTGGCCGGCCGGCCACCCCTGAGCGGAACAGCAAGGTCAACGGCACGACGCAGAACGCGGCGACCGCGGTGTAGGCATACAGATCCATGTAGGACAGGATTGCCGCCTGCTGGTCGAGCGTGTGGTTGATCAGGCCCATCGCCGCGTCATGTGCCGCGCCGGACGTCCGGCCCATCGCCTGCAAGGCGTGCGTGTGCCGCGCCAGCATCTCCTGGTACGATTGGTCGAACGGCGTCAAATGGCCGGAAAGATACGCACGATGCGACTGCATCCTCTCGGCGCCGATCGCCGTGATGACGGCAATGCCGATCGAACCGGAAATGTTGCGGAACATCGAATACAGCGCCGCTGCGTCGGGGTTCAATCGCCGCGGCAAGGTCGAATAGGACAGCGTGCTGTTCGGCACGAACAGGAACGCCAGGCCGACGGTCTGGAATGCCCGGAACAGGGCCATCGTCCAGAAATCCATCTGCGGCGTCAGCCGCGACGCGAATGCCGATGAACAGCCGAGTACAAAGAAGCCGAACGCGATCACGTAGCGGGTGGAGATGTTCGGCAGCACCACTCTGGCAACGATCGGAATGAATACGATCATCACGGCGGCGCCCGGCGACAACAGCAACCCGGCGAGCAACGCCGTGTAGCCGAACCATTGTTGCGCCATCACCGGGATGAGCACGTTGCTGGAATACAGGATCGCGCCGATGCCCGACACCATGACCACGCCGATGCCGAAATTCCGATCCTTCAGGCAGCGCAGATCAACCACCGGCTTTTCCACGATCAGCAGCCAGGCAATGCCGCCGACGATGCCTATGAAGGCCAGCAGGGCGAAGATCTGGATGGTGGTCGAATTGAACCAGTCCAGGTCCTCGCCGCGATCCAGCATGATCTGCAATGACCCCAGCCCGAGTGCAATCAATGCCAGGCCGCCATAGTCGATATCGCGCAGATGCGCGCGGTCGCGCTGCACCCAGGGCGGGTCCTCGACCAGTTGCATCACGGCGATGAACGCGCAGATGCCAACCGGCACATTGATCAGGAATACCCAGCGCCAGGAATAATTGTCGGTGATCCAGCCGCCCAGTGTCGGACCGATGATCGGCGCGAAGATCACTGCGATCGCCACCAGGGAAAATGCCCGCCCGCGCTGCGATGGTTCGAACGTGTCGAGGATGACCGATTGCTGGCTCGGCTGCAGACCGCCGCCGAACAATCCCTGCAGCAGCCGGAACACCACGAGCTGCGGCAGGCTGGTGGCGATGCCGCACAGGAACGAGCACACCGTGAACATCGCAATGCACATCAGGAAATAGCGCTTGCGGCCGATCAGCCTGCCGAGCCATCCGGCGACCGGCACCACGATGCCGTTCGCCACCAGATAGGAGGTCAGCGTCCACGTCGCATCGTCGTTGCTCGCCGACAGCGCGCCGGCGATGTTGGGCAGGCTGACATTGACGATGGTGGTATCGAGAATCTCCATGAACGGCGCCAACGTCGCGGCGCCGGCCACCAGCCACACGTTGCCCCTGGGGCGCCACATCGCATCGAGGCGATCGCTCATGTCAGCGACGACCTGTCATCGAGGTGCCATGAACCGGCGCCGGTCCGCGTTAGCGGTTGGCGAGGTTCGCCGGCGCCGGTGGGGTCAGTCGAACCGTCGGCACGACGGACAAGCCGAGTGGCAAAGGCCGGTTCGGATCCATGCCGCTGTCGATGACGATTTTCACCGGCACGCGCTGCACGATCTTCACGAAGTTGCCGGTGGCGTTCTCCGGCGGGAATGCGGTGAAGCGCGATCCCGAACCGAGTTGGATGCTGTCGACGTGGCCGGTGAGCTTCAGGTCCGGATAGGCATCCACGCTGATGTCCACCGTCTCGCCGCGGCGGATGCGGTCGAGTTGGGACTCCTTGAAGTTGGCGGTGATCCATATGTCCGGTGTCACGATCGAGAAGATCGATTGCCCTGCCTGGATGTAGTTGCCCTGCTCGACATTGCGCTTGGTGATCCAGCCGTCCTGCGGCGCAGTGACACGGGTCCAGGACAGGTTGAGCTCCGCCTGGTCCAGCTGGGCACGGGCAAGCGACACCTGTGCCTCGAGCTGGCGAACCTGGGCTTCGGCCTGGCCGATATACTGCGGCACCATCTCGGCCTGTTGCACGGCAGCCTGCGCCTGGTCCACCTGCGCGTCGGCCGATCGCAGCGCAGCGGTTGCACTATCGACCTCTTGCTGCGTGGTGGCCTGCTTGGGCAGGCCGCGCTGGCGCCGGGCATCGGCATCGGCCTTGAAGTGCGTTGCCTTGGCTGCGGCCAGTTGTGCCTGGGCAGCGGCGAGCCTTGCCGGGTAGTCCACCCGCGCCCATTCGAGGTTGATCCTCGCGTTGGCGAGTTGCGCCTCTGCCACATTCAGGCTGCCCTGCGCCTGGTCGCGCGCCGCCGCGTAGGCACGCGGATCGATCTCGATCAACACGTCGCCAGCCTTGACGCGCTGGTTGTCGCCTACCAGCAGGGCGTTGACGGTGCCGGATACCTGCGGTGCCACGGTGATGGCGTGGCCGTCGGTGTAGGCATCGTCGGTGCTTGCCTGATCCCTGGTCAGGTACCAAAAGGTTCCGGCGCAGCTGACCGCGGCCAGCACCACCAGCAGCAGGACCCACTTGGCACGCGTCGCGCTACGGTTCCGCTGCCGTATGGACAGGAGGTCCCGCGGGTCCGTACGCGCTTGCCCCCGGACAATGGGTCCGGAGGACAGATTGGTCGTCGTGGTATGGTCGTCCATCCCCGTAGGCCCGTTGGCAAAACCAGCATCTGCGGATGCTGGCATCCGCGCATAGCACGGAATGATGCGCCTTGAAACGTTACGCAGATGCTACTGCGCCAAGGCCTGACTACGCACCAGTCTGGCATAAAGCCCGTCCTGGTCCAGCAATGCAGCGTGATTCCCGCGTTCCACGGCTCTGCCGTCCTGCATGACGACTACCAGATCAGCATCTCGCACAGTGGACAAACGATGGGCGATCACAATTGTGGTACGACCCTGGCGCAACCGGCCGAGCGCAAGCTGGATTGCCGCCTCGCTCTCGGTGTCGAGCGAGCTTGTCGCTTCGTCCAGCAGCAGGATTCGGGGATCCCGCAACAACGCCCGGGCCAGTGCGATGCGCTGCCGCTGGCCGCCTGACAGGCGCTGGCCGCCGGGGCCGACTCGCGTGGCGAACCCGTCGGGCAGCGCGGCGATGAACACGGCCGCGGCGGCGGCTTCCGCCGCAGCCGCAATTTCGGCCTGCGACGCGCCAGGACGGCCCATGAGGATATTCGCGGCGACCGTGTCGTCGAACAACAATGTGTCCTGTGCGACATAGGCAATCGCATCGCGCAGGGTGGCAAGTGTTACGTGACGTACATCGGCGCCATCGATGCGCACCGCACCGGCGGTGGCATCCTGCAACCGCGGGATCAGGGCGAGCGCAGTGGACTTGCCGGCGCCCGAGGGACCGACCAAGGCGATGGTGGATCCAGGACTCGCCTCGAAGCTGAGGCCGGACAATGCCGTGCGGCCATCCGGATAGACGAAGTGCACATTGTCGAAGGCGACATGGCCGTGCCCCGGCGGCAGGGCCACGGCGTCCGCCGCATCTTCGATGCTCGGCCGTTCATCCACCACGGTGAACACCCGCGTCAGGCCAGCCAGTCCTTCCTGCAGCGCAGCATTCAGCGATCCCAACGCACGCAGCGGACGCGAGGCGATCAGCAGCGCCGCGACGAAGCCGGTGAAATTGCCGATGGTCTGCGAGCTGATCGCGGCGCGCCAGCCGGCGAAGCCGATCACCGCGGCGACCGCGGCGCCGCCCAGTACTTCCAGCACCGGATCGACACGGGCGCGGCCCTTTGTCATGCGCATCAACGCGCGATAGAGCTGGGTGAACGCGTCCTCGGCCCGATGCGTCTCGGAAGCTTCCAGCCGATAGGCACGCACCGTGCGGGCCTGCGTGAAGCTCTCGTTCAGCATCGCGGCGGTCTCGCCCATCCGCTCCTGCATGCCGCCCGAGGCGCGCCGGATGCGCTTGCCGATGCGCTGGATCGGCACCGCCGCGAGCGGATACATCGCCGCGGCGATCACGCTGAGCAGCCAGTCCAGGTACAGCATCGAGCCGATCAGCCCGATCACGGTGACGGCATCGGCGATGCCGTTCACCGCGCGGGTCAATGCGTCGCGGACGATGGTGGCATCGGTGGTGAACCGTGCGGCAAGCTGCGCCGGCGCCTCGCGCTCCAGCCGCGCCAGGTCGGCCCGCGCCAGATGCGCGAACATCCGGCCCTGCAGCTCACGGATCACCAGCAGCACGATCTGCTGCACCTGCACATTCTGGAAATACTGTGCCGCCGCCTTGATCGAGGTGATGGCGAGGACGAGTGCCGGAACCTGATACAGGATGCGCCGGTCGCGATCGGAGAACATTTGGAACGCGTGGTCGATCACCACCGGATACAGCGCGGTGGTGCCGGCCATCAATCCGGTCAGCACCAGCACCAGCAACAGGCGCGACTTATGGTGGCGGACATGTTCGCGCCACAGCCGCCCCAGCAGAACGCGCGTGCTGTCGCGGTTCGACTTCAGCTCGATGCGGGGCGTGGTGGCATCCATGCCTGGCGTTTATCAGCCGCGGGGTGGCGTTGCCAGCGTGCCGCGCCGGGCAGCCTGCGCCGCACGACGGGTGGCGCCGACCGGCATCAGAGGCCCACCCGCGCCCGAACCGCCTGCATCAGCTCGGTCTCGCGCACCGGATTCAGCACAACGAAGGGCACGGCGCCGGCGACGCGGACCGGCGGTTCCAGCCTTACCGGCAGCCCCGCCTCCCAGATCTCGAAATACGCCTCGGCACCGTTCGGATGCAGGATGACGGGCACATCCAGCGGCGTGCCGTGGCACAGCTTGTTGACCGCACCCTGCATCATCTGGGGAATGCGCAGCAGCTCCGCGCGGCCGACGAACTCGACAAACAGCTTGCGATAGAAGCCACGCACGATATCCAGCCTGCCGCGCAGCAGCGAGGACGAGATGATAGGGTGCTGCAGCGCGTCTGCATCGGGCTTCACGAACTGCACGAGCCGTTGCAGGTTGTACTCATCGTCGCCGACACGCGTCGCAGTCTCCTGGAACACCGACAATCCGATCGTGCCGGACTGGAACGGATCGCGCAGGAAGCCGGCCCGGACGGTGTCCATCACCAGCACCTGGTCCGGCCGTGACGCGCCATCCGCGGCAAGTTCGTCCAGCACGCGGCTGATGAAAAGATGCGCGACATTCTCGACGCTCAGCGACGGGTCGGGAGCATCGATCTGATGCGCAATGCAGCCGTGGCGCGCCAGCACCGCCAGTTCCGTTGCGTCGAATGCGCCGACGCAGTGCAGGCCACCGGCGTAGCCGGCACAGCGCAGGCTGCCGAGGAACGGCGTGAGCCAGTCGGCATCACGCGAGCGGTGGTAGAACGCCACCACCGCGGCCTTCCGCGCCGCCGCCACGTCCGGTTCAGCCTCATTCGGCTGCGGTTTCGGCGCCGGACGCGGGGCCGGCCGTGTGGCCTCCAGCCTGAACTGCGGCGAATTCCGGATGAACTCGATCAATCGCGGATGCCGGTCCCACTGATGGACCACCGGAACCGCCCTGCCATCGACCAGCACACCGCCCGGGGTGAGCTGTACCGCCGTTTCCGGCACATAGTACATCGTCGCGACGATCGAATCCGTCGGATCGCACCACGCGTTCAACATCGGACGCATCCGGATGAGGAAGTTGTGGATGCCCTGGTCGATGCCGCGCCCCATCAGCACATCGCGACCCGCCAGGCTGGCAAGCTCCGTCGTCATCGCGGTGAGGTAGCGCAGCATGCCGGGCACCGTGCCGAACGTGGTGCCGGAACACGATACCGGGCAGTCGCGCAGATGATGCGCGATTGCCTGGCCGTAGATCTCTTCCACGCATCGCTGGTTGACCGCCGAATCGCCAAGCGTGCAGCGCTCCTGGGCGAACACGATGTCCGCAGGCAGCGGCTTCTCGAACGGGTCCGACTGGAAGATCAGGTCGCGCAGGTCGGCGATCATGACATTGGCGTACGACTCGTTGTGGCGCGCCAGGAAATCCAGGTAGTTGAAATAGCGGCTGGACTGGTCGTGCATGCGTGGCACCGCAAGCCGATCCAGACGCTCGACGATGATGCCATGGTTCAACAGAGCGGCCACCAGCGCGGGCGCGACCTCATCGACAAAGACGCAGACATCGCCATGGAACGAGGTGTGCCACAGCGACGCGAGGAACTGTTCCAATCCCTCGAACGGGCTGCGCGCCCATAGGCCCATGACCAGGTTCTTCCTGCCGCTCATGGCTGCACTCCCGCCGGCACGCGTCAGTTCGGCGCCATCACCGAGGAGAGATGCAAGCTTCCCCTCAGCATGTCCATCAACGGCGTCTCCCGGTAAGGGCTGACCACGACCGCCGGCACGGTGCCGCCAATCCGCACGCCCAGTCGCATGTCGATGGTGAGGTTCTGCGGGCCGATCTCGAAGTACACCTCCGCCGCGTTGGGATGCAGGATCACCGGGAAGTCGAAATCTTCGCCCTGGCACAGCTTGTTGAACGCGCCCTGGATCATGTTGTGCATCTCGAGCAGCTGCGTGCGGCCGATGAATTCCGCCAGCAGTTTGCGGTAATACGCCCGCACCACGTCGAGCCTGCCGCGCAGCACGGAGGAGGCGACGACGGGCCGCTGCCGCCATACGTCGTCAAGCTCGGTGAACTGCTGCAGGCGAAAACTGTTGTAGTCGGAGTCGCCGATCCGCGCCGGCCCTTCGCAGAACACCGACAGGCCGATGGTCTTGCTGAGGAACGGGTCACGCAGGAACCCGGCGCGCATCGTTGCCATGACCAATACCTGATCCACGGCAACCGACGCATCCGCGGCAAGCTGGTCCAGCACGCGGCTCATGTGGACATGCGCCAGGTTGTCGACGTGGTCGAGGTCGCCGCCGATCGGATCGATGCCATGCGCGACGGCGCCATGCCGCGCCAGCACGGCCAGTTCGTTCGGGTCGAATGCACCGAGGCAGTGGATGCGGCCGGGAAAGCCCACCGTGCGCAGGGTAGCCAGGAATGGCTCCAGCCAGTCGGCGTCACGCTCCCGGTGATAGAGGCACAACACGGCATCGGGCCGGTCAGCCGCGATCGGTTCCGGCGGCTGCGGCGCCGCGCGGCGCGGCATGATCGGATAGTGCGGCGCGGCCTCGGGACTCAGTCGGAACTGTGACGCCGCCTCGATATACTCGCGCAGGACCTCCTTGCGGTCCCACTGGTGGATGACCGGCACCAGCCGCCCGTCTATCAGCACGCCGCGCTGGTCGATACTGATCGCATCGTCCGGCGTGTAGGCCATGGTCGCGACGATAGAGTCGGTCGGATCGCAGTAGGCGTTGCGCACCGGCCGCATCCGAATGAGGTAGTTGTGGATGCCCTGGTCCATCCCGCCGACGATTGGGATCGGCCGCCCTGCCAGCTCGTTGATCATCAGAGTGAGGTATTGCTGCATCCCTCGCACGGTGCCGAAGGTGGTTCCCGAGCAGGACACCATGCAGTGGCGCAGGTTGTCGGCCATCGCCTCGCCGTACGCCTGGATGATCCAGCTTCGGTTGGTCGGGCAGTCGCCCAGCCGACAGCGCTCCTGGGCGAACACCAGGTCGGCCGGCAATTCAGTCGCGAACGGATCTGCCTGGAACAGGACGTCCCGCAGGTCGGAGATCATCACGTTGGCATATTCGTCGCCGCGGCGCCCAAGGAAGTCGAGATAGCTGTAGTATCGGCTGCCCTGGTAATTCATCTGCGACAGGGCGAAGCGGCTCGCGCGTTCGACCATCACGCCGTGCGCCATCAGCGACCGCACGGTGACGGCGGGCACTTCATCGACGAACACGCACACATCGCCGTCGAACGTGGTGCGTCGCAGGGATGCGATGAATCGCTCGAGCCCCTCGAAGGGCAGCCGCGACCACAGGCCCATGATCAGGTTCTTCTTGCCGCTCACGCCGGAACCCCGATCGACATTGCCTTCGCCACCATCATGCGGCCCGCGCTTCCGACAGGCTGAGATCCACCCGCAGCTTCATCATCATCGGGGTCTCGGTGTGCGCGCCGATGACAACGCCCGGCACCGTCCCGCCGATCCGTACGCCATGCCGGGTATCGATTGCGAGGCCGGACGGCCAGAAATCGAAATACACTTCGGCTCCGTTCGGATGCGCGATGACGGGGATGCCCAGGTCGCCGATGTAGCAGAGCTTGTTGAATGCGCCCTGGACCACCTTGGGGAGCCCGAGCACATCGGGCCGGCCGACGAGTTCGGCGAACAACTGGCGATAGAAGTCGCGCACCGCTGCCAATGGTCCGCGCAGCGCGCTCGATGAGATGACCGGCTGGGTGACCTTGCTCTGCTCAGGCGGCACGAAGAAGGCCAGCCGGGCGTGGTTGTAATCCGAGTCCGCAATGCGTGTCGGCCCTTCGCAGAACACCGACAGGCCAATCGTCCTGGTCAGGAATGGATCGCGCAGGAACACCCCGCGCATGCCGTCGAGCACCAGCACCTGGTCCGGCGGCGCCGGCTGGCTGGTCGTCAACAGGTCCAGCACCTTGCTCAGGTAGAAATGCGCCACGTTTTCCGCGATGTCCGGCTCGGTCGCGGCAACCTGGTGGATGACGCAGTCGTGGCGCGCCAGCATCGCCAGTTCATGCTGATCGAATTCGCCGACACAGTGCAGCAATACCCGATCGCTGACGCAGCGCAGGCTGCCGAGAAACAACGGCAGCCATTCGGCGTCACGCTGGCGCTGATAGAACGCGACCACCGCATCGTTCGCCGGCCGCGTGGCATCTTCCGAAGGCGCCGGCGCATCCGCTGGCGTCACCGCCGCCGGCCAGGCCCCCTGCATCGCAGTGTCCAGTTGGAACCGCGGCGCCGTCCTGACATGCTGCAGCACCTTGGCATTGGCGTCCCAGTGCGACAGTACCGGCACCAGCCTGCCGTCGATCAGCACTCCCCTCTCGTCGATCCTGACTGCTTCATTCGGCACGGTGTGCATCGCCGCGGCGAACCGGTCGGTCGGATCGAGCCAGGCATTGCGCAGCGGATGCATGCGGACGATGAAGTTGTGCACGCCCTGATCGATCGCGCCGGTCACCGGTATGATCCGGCCGCCGAGTTCGTGCGTCATCGCGACGAGGTAGCGCAGGATGCCCGCATAGGTGCCGATCGTGACGTTGGCGCTCGATACCATGCAGTCGCGCATGTTCTGCGCCACCGATTCGCCGTAGGCCTGCACCACTGCGTGGTCATGCTCCGCGGGTGACTCGACGATGCGGCGGCGCTCCTGCGTGTAGACGATGTCTGCGGGCAGCGGCACGGCGAACGGATCGGACTGGAAAACCGTCGTGGCCGGTTCGGTCAACATCACCCTGGCATAGTCGCCGCCATGCCGGACGAGAAAATCAAGGAAGTTGAAGTAGCGGCTTGCCAGCGCTGTCATCGGTGGCTGTGCCGTGCGGCTGGTGCGTTCGACGATGATGCCATGGGCACGCATCTGCTCGACGGTTTCGGCGGTGACCTCCTCGACGCAAAGGCAGACGTCGCCGGCGAAGCCGGTGTGGCGCAACGACGCGATGAATTTGTCCAGATGGCGGAACGGCTTCCGGGACCACAGGCCCAAGACCAGGTGCTTCGTGCCGTTCACGCAATTGCCTCGGGTGGTGATGCGCCGCGGGGGGAAACTAAAGCAACAGCGGAGTGGGTGGAAATACCGGCGGTCGTCGCGGTGGCGATGGTAGAGCGCAGCGCAACCCGTCAACCGGCAGCCGGCGTCCGCCCCTACAGCGCCGTCAGCCGCCGCTCCAGTTCCGCGCGGCAGGCCGCCTTGCCGGCGATGCAGCCGCCGTCCAGCCACCAGCGGCGCACCTCGCGCAGCAGCGCGCCGACGCGGGGGCCTGCGGGCTCGCCGAGAGCCAGCACATCGCGGCCCTCGAGTGGGAACACCGGACGCGGCAGCGCCGTCAGCCGGGCGCGCAATTGCCTCCACGCAGATTCCGCCCCGCCGGCAAGCCAGCTTCGGTCGAGCAGGATTGCCGTATCCTCCTCCGCCAGCAGCCGGCGCAGCGCCGCGTCATCCATGTCGGGGCTTGGCACGGCGCCGGCGCGCAGGGCGACCAGCCGATCCCTCTCGGCCGCTGAGAGCCGCAGACGTGCGGCCGATGCCGCGGGATCGCCGGTCAGCAGCGCCGCCAGCCGCAGCAGGGGATCCGCCGGGGCACCCGCCTCGACCAGGCGCGCCATGCGCTCGGGATCGGTGCCCTCCGGCACAACGGCATGCAGCACGCCGAGATCCGCCATCAAGCGCAGTGCGGGGCGCGGATCGACGGCAGCCAGGATCCCGGAAAGCTCGCTCCACACGCGTTCGGCGGACAGCCCCGCAAGCCCCGGCACGCCGCCCCGGATCGCGGCCAGCGCCGCCGGATCAGCGGGACCGCTGGCGTATCGTGAGAAGAACCGGAAATACCGCAGGATGCGCAGGTAGTCCTCGGCGATGCGGGTCGCCGGGTCACCGACGAACCGCAGCCGACCGGCGCGCAGATCGCCAATGCCGCCGAAATAGTCGAACACCGCGCCGTCGCGTGTCATCGACATGGCGTTGATGGTGAAGTCGCGCCGCGCGGCGTCGGCGCGCCAGTCGTCGGTGAACGCCACAACCGCATGCCGTCCGTCGGTCTCGACGTCGCGCCGCAGCGTGGTGATCTCAAAGCCGCGGCCATCCAGCACCGCAGTCACCGTGCCATGTTCCAGCCCGGTGGGCACGGCGCGGATGCCGACTTGCGCCAAGGCCTGCGCCACCTGCTCGGGGGTGCACGGCGTCGCCAGATCGATTTCGGACACCGGCCGCCCTGCCAGGGTGTCGCGCACCGCACCGCCGACCACGCGCGCCTCGGGCACCGCGGCGAACACCGCGGCGAGCGCGGGCTCCACCATGAAGGCGGGCGGCGTGATCCGCAGGGCCGGCGCTTCCGTCATCGCGGCACGCCGCGACCCGAGATCACCTGGCCATCCTGCATATGCGGCGGTTCATAGACGGTACCCGGCGCCAGCGCTTCCTCGCGGTTCAGCCAGACCAGGCTGGCCGCGAGCACGATCATTGCGCAGGCGGCGGCGACCACGATGCTCAACGGCGGACCGCTCTCCAGGGCCATGAAACGCCAGGCGATAAAGGCGACGAATGGCGCGAGGAACAGCGCCAGCTCAACGAGCCGAAGCATGCGGCTCCACAGCCCGCAGCTTCTGCGCCAGATGCACCAGGATCGCGGCCGTCGCGCCCCAAATGTAATGGTCGGGATGCGGCCACACCCAGTACTCCCGCCAGACACCTCGCACATTGTGGCGCTGGCGCTTCGGCGCGGCCGGGTCGAGCAGCACGTCGATCGGCAATTCGAACACCGCTTCCACCTCATGCGGGGATGGCCGCAATTGCAGGTCGGGCGGCAGCAACCCCAGCACAGGGGTGATCCGATAGCCCGTTCCAGTTACATAGTCCGCCATGCGGCCGAGAATTTCGACCTGTGCAGGATCGAGCGCAATCTCCTCTTCGGCCTCGCGCAACGCCGCCGCCTCGGCATCGGCGTCTCCGGCGTCGATCCGGCCGCCGGGAAAGCTCACCTGGCCGCCATGCTTGTTAAGATGCGCGTTCCGCTTGGTCAGCAACACGCCCGGCGAATGTCCGAGGATAATCGGCACCAGCACCGCCGCGGGCACTGGCGGGGTATCCAGCAGCTCAAGTACATCATCACCGTGCGCGACATCGCCGGAGGATGGTTCGGCGGCGATGTCGAGCAGCCGCGCGCGCAGCTCAGCCTCGGTCATCGCGGGACCATCAGGGTGTCGGTATCAATCTTCGCAAGCAGGCAATTCGCCCAGTGGGAAGAACTTACCACAGCTCCAGACGCCGAGCATGCGCCGGCAACCGACCCATTCCGGCACCGCGAGGGCGACCAGCTCGTAATATACCGCGCGATTGATGCGGGCTTCGACGCCGCGGTCCCCGGCACCGTTGCGAACGCGGATATACGGCGTGGGCTCACACGTGAGGATGTCATGGGCGATACGGATCGGATGCTCGGGGCCGGCGGTCACCACCTGGTCCACATTGGTCCGGAACGACAGCGCCTGCTGCCGGCCATCGCCTGACCAGTCCAGTTCGACGGCAACGAACGGCGCATCCTCCACTTCGATGCGGCCGCGTTCTGCCGGCGTTTCCAGCCAGAACGAACCATCGGCCTCGCGTTTCAGCACGCTGGCGAACAGGCACACCAGTTCCTTGCGTCCGATCGGGCTGCCGCGGTACATCCAGGTGCCATCACGGCGAATCAGGAAAGGCAGGTCGCCACATTCGATCGGCGGACGGCGCGGGCGGGCCCGCCGCTGGTCGCAGGCGGCCGGAACGGTATCAATCGGCTCGACTAACGCGGCAGGCATCGTTCTCCCTATCGGGCTTTGGCCGAGGGCTCTGGCAAGCGGCGCGGGAGCGTTGGCCTCGTTCACGTCTCCGTCTCCATCCCTGGCGAACTTCCATCCGCGCTCGCGATATAGGTAGCATCCCCCCGCCGGCGAAAGTGCCTATATGACGGCTAGGTTAGAATTGTCAGAAGTGGAGCCCGTATGTCTGTGAGTATGGCTGCCGCGCAACAAGCCGCGGTTACTGCGGGCTCGGTGGACGCGAGCACGATTCTGGCGGAGGTGGAGGCGCTCGGCGCCCGCATCAGCCGGGTACGGTCGGCGATCGGCCGCGTCATCTTCGGCCAGGACGAGGTGGTGGATCAGACGCTGATCACGCTGCTGTCCGGCGGACATGTCCTGCTGGTCGGCGTGCCCGGTCTCGGCAAGAGCCGCCTCGTGGAGGCGCTGGGCATTGTACTCGGCCTGGCAACCAAGCGGGTGCAGTTCACCCCGGATCTGATGCCGGCGGACATCATCGGCAGCGAGGTGCTGGACGAGGCTGAAGGCCGCCGCAGCTTTCGCTTCGTGCCGGGCCCGGTGTTCTGCCAGTTGCTGATGGCCGACGAGATCAACCGCGCCAGCCCGCGTACCCAGTCGGCGCTGCTGCAGGCGATGCAGGAACAGCGGGTGGCCGTGGCGGGCGTGGAGCATGTGCTGCCACGGCCATTCCACGTGCTGGCGACGCAGAACCCGATCGAGCAGGAGGGCACCTACCCGTTGCCCGAGGCACAGCTCGATCGCTTCCTGCTGGAGATCGATGTCGGCTATCCGGCGCTGGATGCGGAGCGGACCATGTTGCTCGCCACCACCGGGCTGGGCGAGGCGCCGCCCGAGCCGGCGATGACGGCCGACGAACTGCGTGCCGCCCAGGCGCTGATCCGGCGCGTCCCGGTGGGCGAGAAGGTGGTGGACGCGATCCTTTCGCTGGTGCGTGGCGGACGGCCGGAGACGTCCGACGATGACACGGTGCGGCGCCACGTCGCGTGGGGCCCGGGACCGCGTGCCGCGCAGGCGCTGATGCTGGCATCGCGCGCGCGGGCCCTGCTCGGCGGCCGGCTGGCTCCCAGCATCGATGATGTGGTGGCGCTCGCCCGTCCGGTGCTACGTCATCGCATGGCGCTGAATTTCTCCGCCCGTGCCGACGGCGTGGTGCTGTCCGACGTGATCGACCGGCTGGTGGAGCGCCTTGCCTAGCGGCACCGCCCAGGCCGCGACCGATGCCAGGCGGGCCGAAGCTCTCGGCGCTCGCCTGCCGCCATTGCTGGTCGCCGCCGAACGGGTGGCAGCCACAGTGGCCCAAGGTGTGCATGGCAGGCGGCGTGTCGGTCAGGGGGACAGCTTCTGGCAGTTCCGCCGCTTCGTGGCCGGTGATCCGGTGGCGCGCATCGACTGGCGCCAGTCGGCCAAGTCCGGCCGGCCGGTGCCCGACGGCTGGTTCATTCGTGAAACCGAGTGGGAGGCAGCCCAGACCGTCTGCCTGTGGCGCGACGCCTCCTCGTCGATGCGCTGGCGCTCGCGCGGCGCGGCGGTGGAGAAGCGTGAGCGCGCCGGACTGCTGCTGCTGGCGCTTGCCTCGCTGCTGCTGCGCGGCGGCGAGCGCGTGACGATGATCGAGCCGGGCGCCCGGCCAATCTCCGGCCGCGCCGGGTTGGACCGGCTGGCCGAGGGCCTGGCGGGCGTTGCCGACGACGATGCCGGCGTCCCGCCGCACGTTCCGCTGCCGCGCCATGCGCGCGTGGTGCTGTTCGGCGACTTCCTGTCGCCGCTGGAGGAGATCCAGGCGACCATCGGCCGGATGGCCGCTGTTCCGGTCAGCGGCTACCTGCTGCAGGTGCTCGATCCCGCCGAGGCCGATCTGCCGTATAGCGGGCGCATCCGCTTCCGCGGCCTGGAGCGCGAAGGCAACACGCTGATCCCGCGTGTCGAGGGCGTGCGGGATGAATACGGCCGGCGATTGAAGGCGCAGCAGGAGGGCCTCGCGGCAATCTGCTCGGCGGCCGGGTTCGGCTTCGCCATCCACCGCACCGACCATTCGCCCGAGGCTGCGTTGCTCGGTCTCTACACGGCACTGACCGCGCGATGATGGCCGGAACAAGTCCGGTCATGGCGGTTGAAGGCCGGGCTGCCGCCTGGACCTGTCTATGATCTTCGCCGCTCCCTGGGTCCTGCTCGCCCTGCCCGCTCTGCCGCTGCTGTGGTGGTTGCTGCGGGTCACCCCGCCGGCGCCGCGCACCGAGGTTTTCCCGGCGATCCGCCTGCTGATGGGATTGCACGCGCGCGAGGAAACACCGGCGCGCACACCCTGGTGGCTGCTCCTGCTGCGCATGGTTGCCGCAACGCTGGTCATCGTGGCGCTGGCGCGACCGGTGCTGGATGCCGGTTCCAGCCTGCCCGGTGCGGGACCGGTCCTCCTGGTCGTGGACAATGGCTGGGCATCGGCCGGCGACTGGCCACGCCGCATGCAGGCGGCCAACACCGTGCTGGACCGTACCGAGCGCGCCGGCCGACAGGCGGCACTGCTCGCCACCGCGCCGGATGAAGCCGGTACTGCACCGCAGGTGACGGCGCCGATGCCGGTGGCGGACCTGCGTGCCCGGCTCGCCGCCCTGCATCCGCAGGCATGGCCGCCGGACCGTGCCGCCGCCGCCAATGTCCTCGAGGCCTGGCATCAAGCCGGCAGCGCCATCGTCTATGCCGGCGACGGCCTGGCGCAAGGTGGCGATTTCGCGCGCTTCGCCACGGCTCTCGGCGATGCGGGGTCGGTGACCGAACTGCGCTGGCAGGCGGCGCCCGCGCGCCTGCTGCGGCCGCCGCAAAGCGAGGCCGACCGCCTGGTCGCGCAAATCGAGCAGGTTCCGCAGCGCCTGGCCGGCCACGCCGTGGTCCTGGCGCAGAGCGGCGACGGGCGGACCCTGGCACGCGCCAGCGTGGACCTGCCGCAGGGCGCATCCAGCGGGACAGCCTCGATCGCGCTGCCGCCAGAATTGCGCAACCGGTTAAGCCGGCTGGTGCTGGAAGGGCCGCCGAGTGCCGCGTCCGTGGTGCTGCTGGACGAACGCTGGCGACGCCGGCCGGTCGGCATCCTCGCCGGCGACTTGGCCACCGCCGACACCCCGTTTGCCGGCGCGCTGTACTACCTGCGGCGGGCGTTGACCCCGTTCACCGAGGTGCGCGAGGCGGATCTCGCCACGCTGCTGCAGCGTGAGGTGTCGGTGCTGGTGCTGGCCGACCGGCCACTGCCGACCGGCGCGGAACGCGATGCACTGACCAGATGGGTGGAACAGGGCGGCCTGCTGATCCGCTTCGCCGGGCCGCGCACTGCCGAACAGCCGATCGGCGAAATCGATCCGCTGATGCCGGTGAAGCTGCTCGGCGGCGACCGCCAGCTTGGCGGCGCGCTGTCATGGGCCGAGCCTGCCGGCGTCGCGCAGTTCCCGGCGAGTTCGCCGTTCGCCGGGCTGACCGTGCCGGACGAGGTGAAGGTGAACCGGCAGGTGCTCGCCGAACCGTCCGCTGATCTCGGCAACCATACCTGGGCGGCATTGGCCGACGGCACGCCGTTGGTGACGCAGGCGACGCGCGGCGCCGGGCGCATCGTCCTGTTCCATGTCACGGCGAATGCCGACTGGTCGAACCTGCCGCTGTCGGGGCTGTTCGTGGAGATGCTGCGCCGGCTGGTGGCGATGTCGGCGGGGGTCGCCACCACCGCCGACAACACGGTGCTGGCGCCAGCCGAGACGCTGGACGGGTATGGGCTGCTGTCCACCCCGCCACAGGCGGCGACCGGCCTGCCGGCAGGCGAAATCAGCCGTACCGTGGCTTCGCCGCACCATCCGCCGGGCCTGTACGGGCCGGAAAATGGCCGCCGCGCCCTGAACCTCGGCGCCAACCTGCCGGCACCCGAGGCTGCGCCGGCGATTGCCGGTGCGCGGGTCGAGGACCTGGGGGCCACGGCGCCGGAACGCGCGCTGGGCCCGGCGTTGCTGGCAGCCGCGGTCCTGCTGCTGGCGTTCGACCTGCTGATCGCCCTCGGCCTGCGCGGGCTGTTGCGGCCGAGCCGGGTAGCCGCCACGGTGCTGCTGGCGATGCTGGCAGCGCCGGCGGCGCATGCGCTGGACACCAATCCCAACCCGGCACTCGCTACCCGGCTTGGTTATGTCACGACCGGCGATGCCCAACTGGACGCGGTGTCGCGCACCGGGCTCGAGGGGTTGTCCGAATACGTCAACCGGCGCACCGCCGCCACATTGGTCGAACCCGACCCGGTCGAGCCGGGCAAGACCGACCTCAGCTTCTATCCCCTGCTCTACTGGCCGATCAGCGCCGATGCGCGGCAGCTCAACTCCGTCCAGGCCGCAGCCTTGAACGACTACATGAGCCGCGGCGGCATCATCCTGATCGACACCCGCGATTCCGGCTCCGGCGCCGGATTTGCCCCCGGCACGGATTCGGCGTTGCAGCGGGTGGCCCAGGGTCTGGTGATCCCGCCTTTGGCGCCGCTGACCACCGAGCACGTGCTGGCACGTGCGTTCTACCTGCTGCAGGACTTTCCCGGGCGCTACACCGGCGACACGGTCTGGGTGCAGCGCGACCAGGACCGCGCGAACGACAGCGTCAGTCCGGTGATCATCGGCGGCAATGACTGGGCCTCGGCGTGGGCGATCGATGACAGCGGGCGAAACCCGTACGCCGTGATTCCGGGTGGCTCGCGACAGCGCACGCTGGCTTACCGGTTCGGCGTGAACCTGGTCATGTACGCACTGACCGGGAACTACAAAGGCGACCAGGTGCACGTGCCGGCGATATTGCAGCGGCTGGGTCAGTGATGCCGACGGGTCTGCACGCGAATGGAGGTATCGGATCGATGGGTTTCGCTTCGCTCAACCCATCCTACGCAGGCTACGCAGTCGCGGCATTCGTCATATGCGTTGAATGGGTAGAGCAAAGCGAAACCCATCGCTCCCGATCGGTCAGCCGTTAGATGCACCCCACCGAAGCCATCGCCGCCCTGCGCTTCGATCCGCTGCTGCCGCTGTGGCTGATCGCCGCGCTTGGCGTGCTCGCACTGCTTGTCGTGGTGCTTGCCGCAGTGCGGCGCGCGCGCGGCACGCTGTGGCGGCTGGCCGGGTTTGCGGTGCTCCTGCTGTGGCTGTCCGGGCCGCGGCTGGTGCAGGAGACCAGGGACAACCTGCCCGATATCGGCCTGCTGGTGGTGGACCAGACCGCGTCGATGCAGGTCGGCGAGCGCGCCCGCCTGGCAGAAGCGGCGCGCGCAGCCATCAGCCAGCAGGCGGCGAAGCTGCCTGACCTGGAACTTCGCACCGTGACGGTGCCGGAGAGTGGCGACTCGGGTACCCGCCTGTTCGCCGCCATCGACCGGGCGCTGGCGGACATTCCGCGCTCGCGATTGGCCGGCACGATCGCCATCACCGACGGGCAGGTGCATGACATTCCGGAGGCGGCGCCCGGCGGTGCACCGCTCAATGTCCTGATCCCGGCGAAGGGCGAGGAAACCGACCGCCGGCTCCGCGTCATCGAGGCGCCCAGCTACGGCATCGTCGGCAAGACCGCCACGCTGCGGGTCGCCATCGAGGATCTCGGCGTGCCGCACGCCACCGCGTCCGCCAACCTGACGATCCGCCGGGATGGCGAGCCGCCGCGGGTGGAGAACGTGCCGGTCGGCGTGGAACAGACCATCGAGCTGCCGATCACCCGCGCCGGACCCACGGTGGTCGAACTGTCGGCCAGCACCCTCCCCGGCGAGGTCTCCACCATCAACAACCGCGCCGTGATCGAGATCAACGGCGTGCGCGACCGGTTGCGCGTGCTGCTGATTTCCGGCGAGCCGCACCCAGGCGAGCGCACCTGGCGCCGGCTGCTGAAAGCCGATCCGTCGGTGGACCTGGTGCATTTCACCATCCTGCGGCCGCCCGAGAAGGACGACCTGACGCCGCTCAACGAGCTGGCGCTGATCGCCTTCCCGGTGCGCGAGCTGTTCCTGGACAAGATCCACGAATTCGACCTCATCATCCTGGACCGCTTCCAGAATCGCGGCCTGCTGCCGCTGCCGTACATCGCCAACATCGCCGAGCATGTGCGCGAGGGCGGCGCGCTGCTGCTAAGCGTCGGGCCGGAGTTCTCCGGCGCCGCCAGCCTGGCGGCGACACCGATCGGCCAGGTGCTGCCGGGCGTCCCGGCCTCGATCGGCGGCGTGGTGGAAGGGCAGTTTCGCCCGGTGGTCACCGATCTCGGACAACGCCATCCGGTCACCGAAGGGCTCGCCGGAGCGAACCCGGCGGACAAGCCCGATGCGCGGCCCGACTGGGGCTCATGGTACCGCCGCATCCAACCGGCCGATGTGCATGGCGAGGCCCTGCTGGGCACGCCCGACAACCAGCCGCTGCTGTTGCTGGACCGGGTCGGCAAAGGCCGCGTTGCGCTGCTGCTGTCCGACCAGATCTGGCTGTGGTCGCGCGGCCACCAGGGCGGCGGTCCGCAGGCCGAACTGCTGCGCCGGGTCGCCCATTGGCTGATGCAGGAGCCTGAGTTGGAGGAGAACGCGCTGACGGCGCGTGTTGCCGACGGCCGCCTGACGATTGAGCGGCGCTCCACCGATCCGGCGCCGCCGGGCCAGGTGACGGTGACCGATCCGGACGGCAAGGCCCAGAAGCTGGACCTGCGGGAACTCTCGCCCGGCACCGCGACCGCCAACCTGCCAGCAGCCACGCCAGGGGTCTGGCAGGCGAGCGACGGCGTTCGCACCGCCTACGCCGCCGCGGGCGCCGCCAACCCGCCGGAGCTGGCCGACCTGCGCGCCACCGCGACGCTGCTGCGCAAGCTGGTGCGGACCTCCGGCGGTGGGGTGCACTTCATCGGCACCGCGACGCCGGGAGCGCCGCCCGACGTGCCCGACCTGCGCCGCACCGAACCAGACCGGCCGGCTGCCGGCAGTTCCTGGATCGGGCTGGAGCGCCGGCACGACCACCTGGTCACCGGCATCGCCGCGCTGGCGTTGCTGCCGGCCTGGGTCGCATTGCCGTTGATGCTCGGCCTGATGATCCTCGCCTGGCGTCGCGAAGGGACGTAGTCGGCGAATATTACGACTTGTTCACGTCATGCCGGACTGGCGATAATCGGCACAAAGCGAATCGGGGGGAAGCGATGTCCTTGCGACCAAACGAGCATATGCCGGCGCGCCCGGTGGCGTGGGCCAGGCTGCTGCTGCTGATACCGTTCGTCGCGATGCTCTGGGTGCCGTCCTACAACAGCGTCGAGCCCAGCCTGGCCGGTGTGCCCTTCTTCTACTGGTACCAGCTCGGCTGGATCATCATCGGTGCGGTGATCATCGCCATCGTCTATCGGCTCGAGCATTGATCCGGGGAATCGCACGATGAACTGGACCGCTCTCATCGTCTTCATCGCATTGTTCGGCTTCGTCACCTGCCTCGGCTTCGTCGCGGCGCACTGGCGCAAGGGCGATCTGACCTTGTTGCACGAATGGGGGCTGGGCGGCCGACGCTTCGGCACCATGGTGACCTGGTTCCTGATCGGCGGCGACCTCTACACCGCCTACACGTTCATCGCCGTCCCCGCACTGATGTTCGGCGCCGGCGCGATCGGCTTCTTCGCCGTGCCTTACACCATCATGGTTTACCCGATCCTGTACATCGTGTTTCCGCGCCTTTGGTCGGTGGCGCACAAACATGGCTACGTCACGTCCGCGGACTTCGTGCGCGGCCGGTTCGGCAATCGCTGGCTCGCCCTCGCGGTGGCGTTCACCGGCATCCTCGCCACCATGCCGTACATCGCGCTGCAGCTCGTCGGCATCCAGGTGGTACTCGGCGCGATGGGCGTGGAGACCAGCGGCCTCGGCGGCGACCTGCCGCTGATCATCGCTTTCGTCATCCTGGCGGCATTCACCTACACCTCCGGGCTGCGTGCGCCGGCGATGATCGCCGTCGTGAAGGACCTGCTGATCTACATCACGGTGATCGCCGCGGTGATCGCCGTGCCGATCCATCTCGGCGGCTACGACAAGGTGTTCGCGGCGATCCCGTCGCCAAAACTGCTGCTTGCAGCGCCGCCGGCCGGTTCGCTGGGCAGCTTCAGTGCCTATGCGACCCTCGCCCTCGGCTCGGCCTGCGCGCTGTTCCTGTATCCGCACTCGATCACCGGCGTCCTGAGCGCATCGAGCGCCCGTGTGGTGCGGCGCAACGCGGCAATCCTGCCGGCCTATTCATTGATGCTCGGGCTGCTGGCGCTGGTCGGCTTCATGGCGATCGCGGTCGGCGTGCAGGCGATGCCGGAGTTCGCCGACGGCTTCAAGCGCTACAGCAACAACTTCTCGGTCCCGGCGCTGTTCCTGGCGATGTTCCCGTCCTGGTTCGTCGGCGTGGCATTCGCCGCCATCGCGATCGGCGCGCTGGTGCCGGCTGCCATCATGTCGATCGCCACGGCGAACACCTTCACCCGCAACGTCTATCGCGAGTTCATCCATCCGACCTGCACCGACGCCGAAGAGAGCCAGATGGCGAAATACGTCTCGCTGGTGATCAAGGCGGGCGCGCTGGTGTTCATCTTCGCCATTCCGTTCCAGTTCGCGCTGTACCTGCAATTGCTCGGTGGCGTGTGGATCATCCAGACGCTGCCGTCGGTCATCCTGGGTCTCTACACCAGGATGCTCAACGGCTGGGCGCTGCTGATCGGCTGGGCGGTCGGGCTGGGACTTGGCACCTGGATGGCGGCGGCGGTCAATTTCGCCCCGGTCTATCCGCTGCACATCATGGGCACGACAGTGCCGTGCTACATCGCGTTGGCATCGCTGGTGGTGAACCTGGTGCTGTCGGTGGTGATCTCGCTGTTCCTCAACGCGGTGTGGTCGGATCGGCACAAGGACGTCACGGTCGCCGGCGATTACGCCTGAACGGGTTCCCGCCGACACGTAAACACCGCCTTAAGCTCTCCGGGCTGAGGGTCGCCCCTGCTGGTCGATCAGGGGGCGGACGATGGACGGCGGCGAACGGGCACAGGGGCTGCAAGCCGCGCTGACGCTGCTGGAAAACGGCGAGAGCGAGCAGGCGGAGGTTGTCGGCCGGCGTCTGCTTGCGGCCGACCGCAGCGACATCGAAGCACTGCTGCTGCTGGCGCTGGCGATCGGACTGCGCGGCGATGCCTTCACCGCAGCATCCATGCTGAACGAGGTTGCCTGCGCACGGCCGATGCACGCACATCCGTGCCGTGATCTGGCGCAGTTGCTGGCCGCCGCCGGCAAGCCGGGCTGCATCGCCCGGCAATACCGCGCATGCCTCGGGCTCGCGCCGCATGATACGCGGCTGCTTTACGCGTTCGCCGAGTTCCTGCGCGAAGCCGGCGACGCGGCGGCGGCCATTGCGCTGCTGGTGCCGGTGCTGCAAGCGCATCGCACCAGCGCCGAGGCACAGTACCAGATGGGCCTCGCACTGGCCGAGGCAGGACAGTTTGACGCTGCAGCCGAGAGCTTCCGCCAGGCCGTCGCCTATGATCCACGGCCCGCCGTCTTCTGGGCGAATCTCGGCATGATGCTGAAGGTCGAGAACCGGTTCGACGAAGCGCTGGACGCCTACGCCGAGGCCTTGCTGCGCAGCCCACAGGATAGCCAGATCAGGGTGAACCGCGCGGTGGCACGGCTGCATGCCGGCCGGTTTGCCGAAGCCTGGCAGGACGAGGCATGGGTGCTGGCGCAGCCTGGCCGCGCCGCCTTGCCGCCGGAGACCATGTTGCCGCGGCTGTCGCTGCTGCCGGACCTGGCCGGACGCACCGTGCTGGTGGTGCAGGAGGAAGGCCACGGCGACACGCTGCAGTTCCTGCGCTACCTGCCGCTGCTCGCCGCGCGGGGCGCGCGGGTCATTGCCGCGGTACCGCCCGCGCTGGCGCGGGTGATGCGGACAGTTCCGGGGGTCGCCGAGGCGCCGGACGGCGACGCGCCGGTGCCGCGGTATGATTTCCATTGTTCGTTCAACGGCCTGCCGCGGGCGTTCGAAACAACCCTGGAGACGATCCCGCGCGACGTGCCGTACCTCGCCGCCGATCCGACGCTGGCGGTGGAATGGGCGCTTCGGTTGCCGCCGCGCCAGGGCTTGCGCGTGGGGTTGGTATGGGCCGGCCAGGCACGACCCTGGTTGCCGGGCTTCACCGGTCTCGATCGCCGGCGCAGCACCAGCCTGGCTACCCTGGCGCCGCTGGCTGCGGTGCGCGGCGCACAGTTCGTCAGCCTGCAAAAGGGCCCGATGGCAGATGATCCCCCGCCCTTCGACATGATCGACGTGATGCATGGCGTGGTGGATTTCGCCGACACCGCGGCCATCGTCGCCAACCTGGATCTGGTGGTCAGCGTCGATACCTCGGTTGCCCATCTCGCCGGCGCGATGGGCAAGCCGGTGTTCCTGCTCGACCGCTACGACAATTGCTGGCGCTGGCTCAGTGGGCGCGAGGACAGCCCATGGTATCCGTCGCTGCGGATTTTCCGTCAGCCGCGGAGCGGCGAGTGGGAGCCGGTCATCGCACGCGTTGCGGTGGCGCTCGCCGAGATCGTCGGATCGCTGCGCGCAGCACTCTGACCGGCGGCCTGCAGCGGCCGGCCATCCATGCCGGGCGCCGCGATTGCCAGATGGTGCATGATCGTTGGTGCCAGATCGACGACGTGCACCGCATCGGCGCGGCGGGCACCCGCAGCGAATCCGCCGCCCTGGATCAGCAGCACGGGTGACTGCTCGAACGCACCAAGGCCACCGTGCTGGCCGTGGCCCAGCCGGTCAGGCTTGCCCCAGCGCGGTGCCGCCGCAAGCGAACGGCCGGGGATGCCGAATTCGTTCTCCGACGCATCCGCCCTGAGCGATACCGCAAAGGCGAGGCCGTTATGCGCCGCCTGGCCGATTGTCGCGAGATTGGCCGCATCGATCACCGCGCCGGCCCATGGTTGCGAGGCCAGGAAGTCGCCCAGCCGATCGCGATGCTGCTCTGCATCGGGATGCAGATAGATCAGGCTCGACGTGCCGCTGGACATGGCGACGATGTCGTTCGCTCCGTGCTCACCGGATTTCACGCCGGCGGCAATCAACTCGGCCTCGATATCGACCACGCCGGAGACGGTTTCGTGCCCGTGGTCCGAACCGACAATGAGCAGGACGTCGTCGCCGGCGGCTCGCCGGCCTTCGACCGCGTCGATCACCATGCCCGCGTTGCGGTCCGCCTCGCGCAGCACCGAGAGATGTTCCGGCGACCCGAGCGGCGCGTTGTGCTGGATATGGTCCGGCTCACCCAGCCACAGCACGGCAAGCGCAGGGTGCCGTGCGCCGAGGGCATCCGCGATGAAGCGTTCCGTCATCGCCCGATCGCCCGCAGCGTCCAACGTGACATGCAGTGGATCGGCAGCGACGCGCCCGGGTCCGAAAGCGCCGGCGCGATGATAGACATGGCCGTGGCCGTCCGGGTCGTGCGCATAGGCCGCACCGGGCGAGACGTTGTTGTATACAATTGTTCCACCGTGCGGCGCGAGGCGTTCGGCCAGCGTGGGCACCGCCAGTGAATGGCCTGACACCGTGCGCTTGTGCTGCAGGAAGTCGGGCCGGCCGGCATCATGCGGCACCAGCCGGCCGTTCTCCAGCAGCGCCATCGAGTTGCCCTGCAACGTATGGCGTGCCGGATGGCAGCCGGTTGCCAGCGTGGCAGTCACCACGCGGGTCGCGGACGGAAACGCGGTTCGGTATGCGGGAAACGATTCGGCCTGCCCGGCGAACTCCGCCAGCCGTGGCGTGCGTGCGGCATTGACGAAATCGCGCCGCAGCCCGTCGAGAATGACAATCACCGCCCGTTGCATGCGTTCGCTCCGCCTGCGTTATCAATGCTCGCAGCTAAACCACTGGACCGTAAGGCGGAATTGCGCTGGGTCACAATACCGCCGCGAATCCGCGCAAAAGCGTAGTATGGGCCTGCGAATCGGGCGCCCCCGCGTCCCGAAACCCGAGGAGACGAGCATGATCCGCATCCTGCTGGCCGCTGCCGCGCTTGCCGTGCTGTCCTTGCTCGCGCCGCGCCACGCGCAGGCGCAGGGCGAGGAACAGACCTTGGTGGACCGCTCCACCCTGGCCCTGCAAGAGATGGTCAACCAGTCGATATCCGATGACCCGCAGATAATGCTGCGGCGGTCCCGGGGGGTGATGATCTGTCCGCGCGTGTTCAAGGCCGGGTTCTTCTTCGGCGGCGAGGGCGGCGCCTGCGTGCTGCTGGCACGCGCCGGCAACGGCACGTGGTCCTATCCGGCGTTCTACGGCATGGGCAGCGGCAGCTTCGGCCTGCAGATCGGCATCCAGGACAGCCAGTTCATCATGATGATCATGACCGAGAAGGGGCTGCACGCGGTGCTGGACAGCCAGTTCAAACTCGGCGCCGATGCCTCGATCGCCATCGCCACGATCGGCGCCGGCGTGCAGGGCTCGACCACCGGGGCGCTGGGCGCCGACATTATTGCGTTCTCGCAGTCGCGCGGCCTGTATGGCGGCGTCTCGATCGAGGGCAGCCTGATGGGCGCGCGCAGCGAGTGGAACCGCCAGTATTACGGCCGGGACTTCGGCACGCGGCAGATCGTCATCGAGATGCAGGCCACCAACCCCGGCGCCGATCCGCTGCGCGAGGTGCTGACCCGCTTCGGCTCGAACGTGGCACAGCAGGCCTCTGCCCCGCCGCCGCCGGGGTACCAGTCGCCGCCGCCACCGCCCGGCGGCCCGGTGGACCTGCAGCCGCGCGGTTCGGTCCAGCAGCAGAACCTGCCGCCCCCGTCGCGCTAATCGCGGCGGGGCGATGCCGCGTCCCGATCCGCTGGCCACCGTCCTCGCCGCCGGGTAATGTCCGGCGCGATGGATGCGCCGGTGCCATTCTGGAAGGCCAAGTCGCTGGAGCAGATGTCCCACGACGAGTGGGAGTCGCTGTGTGACGGCTGTGGCCGCTGCTGCCTGCACAAGCTGCGCGATGACGACACAGGTGAGCTGTCGTTCACCAATGTCGCCTGCCGCCTGCTCGACCTGAATAGCTGCCAGTGCAGCGACTACGCGCACCGGCGGCGGCGTGTGCCCGATTGCGTCAGCCTGACACCTGAGGAAGTACGCGCCATCGACTGGCTGCCGCCGTCCTGTGCCTATCGCCGGCTGGCGGAGGGCAAGGACCTGGCGTGGTGGCATCCGCTGGTATCGGGCGATCCGGACACGGTGCATGAAGCCGGCATTTCGGTGCGCGGCCGAGCGATCAACGAGCGGAAGGCCGGTCCGTTCGAGGCCCATATTGTTGACTGGCCTGGCCGCATGCCGCGCGCCAGGCAAACGCCCCGGGAGAAGAAGTGATGATGAAGGATGCTCTGTTCGGCGGAGTGAACGCCGCAGTGCTGACGCCGATGCGCGCCGACCTGTCGGTCGATCTGGATCGCATGGCGGCACATTGCCGGTGGCTGCTGGCGAACGGCTGCAACAACCTGGGCGTACTCGGCACCACCGGCGAGGCGAACAGCATCGGCATCAGCGAGCGGCTCGACATCATGCAGGGGCTGGTGTCGCGCGGCATCCCCGCGGCGAAGATGATGCCGGGCACCGGCACAACGGCACTCACCGATACGGTGCTGCTGACCAAGCAGGCGCTCGACCTCGGCTGTCGCGGTGCGTTGCTGCTGCCGCCGTTCTATTACAAAAATCCCACCGAGGACGGGCTGTTCGCGTATTTCAGCGAGGTGATCAATCGCGTCGGCAGCGGCATCAAGTACTACCTGTACAATTTCCCGCAGCAATCCGCCGTGCCGCTGAGCGTCGAACTGATCGGGCGTTTGCTGAAGGCGTTTCCTGGAACGCTGAAGGGCGTGAAGGACAGCAGCGGCAATTACGACAATGGCCGCGCCTATGTTGAGAATTTCGCCAAGGACGGCTTCGAGGTTTACGCCGGCGACGACACGCTGCTGCGTCCGTTGCTGCTTGTCGGCAGCGCCGGCTGCATCACCGCGGCGGCCAATGTGAACTCGCCGATCGCCGCGCAGGTCTATGCCAACTACAACAGCGATGTCGGCGTGCAGGCGCATGAAACGCTGAGTGCGACGCGACGCGCAATCGTCTCGGCGCCTGCCGCGATCCCCGCGTTGAAGGCGTTGATGGCGCGTCATACCGGCGACGCCGGTTGGCTCAACATGCGTCCGCCGCACCTGAAATTGACCGGCGAACAGCAGGCGAAACTGTTCGCTGCGTTCGACGCGAGCGGCGTGCAACTGGCGAAGGCGGCATAGCGGGCTCCCCAACCGGCTAGCGAAACGGGTTGACGAATCGGCAGCAATTGCCATTTCTGGGCAGAATGGAATTGCCGCGATCGGAAATGCTTACCCTTCCGGGTGGACTGACGCGTGTCGAATGGCGACGCAATCGTCGCGCGCGACGCGTCAGTTTGCGCATTGATCCGTGCGGCGGCGGCGTGGTCGTCACGCTGCCTATGCGCGCCGGCCGCGGCGCCGGCGTGGCGCTGCTGATGAACCACGCCGACTGGGTGGCGAACCGGCTGGCCGCTTTGCCCGATGCATTGCCGTTCGCCGATGGCACGCTGGTACCGATCGGCGATGTGCCGCACCGGATTCGCCATGTGCCGCTATCGCGCGGTGGCGCATGGCTGGAGGATGGCGAGCTGCACGTTACCGGCGCACCGGAATTCCTGCGTCGTCGCGTGCAGGATTTCCTGCGCGCCGAAGCATTGCGGCGGCTGTCCGTGCTTGTCGTCGCCAAGACCGCGATACTCGGCTTGACGGCGCGGCGGATCGCAGTGAAGGACACGCGCAGCCGTTGGGGCAGTTGCGCCTCCGACGGTTCGCTGGCGTTCAGTTGGCGCCTGGTAATGACGCCGGAGTTCGTGCAGGACTATGTCGCCGCGCACGAAGTGGCGCACCTGAAGCACATGAACCACGGCGTGCGCTTCTGGAAGCTGGTCGATCGCCTGACCCCGCATGCCGCGACCGCAATCCCATGGTTGCGCGCCGAAGGCTTTCGACTGCTGCGCATGGGCTGACGCTCACTGCTGCGCGAGTTCTACGCCGATCAAACCCTCTGGCGTGACGCCGCACGGTCCGACCTGTAAGGTGTCGGCGGCAACCACTGCGCCCCGGCACAAGAGGGAACATGGGAGGAACCACCACTGCCGTCCGGCAGACCGGCGTACGGACCATGCAAGGCGCCACTTCCGGCACGTCCGGCATGCGGCGCTGGCTCGATCGGCAATTCGCGCGCATCGCCGTATTGCCGACAACCGCGATGATGGTGCTGATCTTCGGCATCCCGCTGCTGTTCTCGCTGTATCTCAGTTTCGAGGGCTGGTCGCCGGACGAGGCATTGTTCTCCGGCGCGTTCGCCGGCACCGCCAACTATGAGGACCTGCTGACCGATCCGCAGTTCCTCAAAAGCCTGTCGGTCACCTTCATCTACACCGCGACCACCGTCGCGACGGAACTTGCCGGCGGCCTCGGCATCGCACTGCTGCTGAACATCGACCTGCCGTGGATCGGCCTGTTCCGTACCGCGCTGGTGGTACCGATGATGATCACGCCCATCGTCGCGGCACTGTGCTGGAAACTGCTGCTCGATCCGGACCACGGCGTGGTCAATTACTGGATCGGCAGCCACATCGTCTGGCTCGGCCGGCCCGACACCGCGCTGATCTCGGTCATGGTGGTGAACCTCTGGCAGAATGCACCGTACGTCGCGGTGCTGCTGCTCGCAGGCTTGCGCTCGCTGCCGAGTGAACCGGTGGAGGCGGCGTCGATCGATGGCGCGAGCCGGCTGCAGGTGTTCTGGCACATTACCCTGCCGCTGCTGAAACCCTACATCCTGGTGGCGCTGCTGCTGCGGACGATTTTCGAGTTCCGCGCATTCGACAACATCTACGTGATGACCAGCGGCGGTCCGGCGAACGCCACGATGACCCTGTCAATGTTCACCTATCTGGCGTCGTTCGTGCGCTTCGACCTGAGCCTGGGTGCCGCGGCGTCATGGCTGATGCTGCTGATGTGCCTGCTGCTCTGTCTGTTCTTCATCGCCGTGATCCGCCGGCGGGAGGCGAACTGATGAACGCACTGTCCGGTGTCGGATCGCGCCGCAGCAAGCTGGTGTTCGCCGGCTCGATCTACCTCGCATTGATCGCGATGACGGCGGTGTTCCTGTTCCCGCTGCTCTGGGTGATCGGCCTGTCGCTGAAGACGCGCCTGCAGGTCTTCGCGACACCGCCGCTGTTCATCTGGTGGCCGACATTGGAGAATTATGTCGGCGTGCTGAGCCAGGCGGATTTCCTGCAGGCGTTCGTCAACAGCCTGGTGGTGTCGTCCGGCGCGGTGATCCTGTCGATCTGCGTCGGTGTTCCCGCAGCGTACGCCTTTGCGCGATTTCCGTTCCGCGGCGGATCCTTCCTGTTCTTCTCGCTGCTGGTGATGCGCATGCTGCCGCCGATTGCGGTGCTGGTGCCGATGTACATCCTGTTCAGCAAACTCGGCATCACCACGACGCGGTTCAGCGTGATCCTCGCCTACAGCACCTTCAGCCTGCCGCTGGTGGTGTGGATCATGCGAGGCTTCTTCGAGGACCTGCCGCGCGAACTGGAAGAAAGCGCCTGGGTGGATGGCGCCTCGCGCTATGCCGCGTTCCGGCACGTCGTGCTGCCGCTGATCCGGCCGGGACTGGTGGCTGCCAGCATCCTCAGCCTGCAGCTTGCGTGGAACGACTTCCTGTTCTCGGCGGTGCTGACCAACAACGCGACGCGCACATTGCCGGTGCTGATGGCGGGATTCTCCGGCGGCGACACCGGTGTGGACTGGGGCGGCATGACCGCGTCGGGCGTGCTGGTGATCCTGCCGGTGCTGATCTTCTCGTTCGCCGCACAGCGGCATCTGGTCGCCGGGCTGTCGTCGGGCGCGGTGAAAGGTTGAAACCACGGATCAACACAGATGAACACAGATAGCATCCGGGTTTATCTGTGTTGATCCGTGGTTCCAAAAAAAGCAAGATCGGGAGAAACGCATGACCACGTTGAAGCGTCGCGCGCTGCTGGGAGCATCGATGGCGACGCTGGCGGCGCCGCAGATCATGGCGCAGAGCAAGCCGGAAAAGCTGGTGTATGTCGGCGACAACGGACCGTGGCACTGGGTGATGGTCGAGGAGGTCGCGCCGGCCTTCGAGAAGGCCACCGGCATCAAGATCGATTTTACCCTGCTGCCGGTCGATCCGTGGCGAGCGCGGCTGCGCGCGGAACTCGGCGCCGGCAGCGCAGGCATCGACGTGGTGCAGTGGTCGGTCGGCATGGCCGGCTGGATCTCGCCGCATATGGAAGACCACGAGCCGCTGCTCGCGCAGATGAAGTCGCGCCACGCCGATTTCGACTGGGATGACTATCTCACCGGCACCAAGAAGGCAGCAACCTATGACGGCAAGCTGTCGGGCATTCCGTATCGCATCACCACCGGCATTTTCCACTATCAGAAGGCGCTGCTGGAGCAGGCCGGCTTCAGCCAGCCGCCCGGCACCTGGGACGAATTCCTCAAGGTCGCGCTCGCAGTGAACAAGCCGCCGGACCGCTATGCGTTCGGCATCTTCGGCCGGCAGGGCGCCGGCATGTTCGTCGGCTTCAATCCCTGGCTGTATTCCAACGGCGGCCGGTTGCTCGACTTCAAGACCGGCGAGATCTTCATCAACGATGCCAAGGGTGTCGAGGCGCTGCAGTTCTACGCCGACCTGGTGACCAAGTACAAGGTCGTGCCGCCGGAAGCGATGACCTGGGAGTTCGACGAAATCGTCGCCGGCGGCCAGAGCGACCGCTACGCCATGGTGCAGATGTTCGCGCCCTACGGCACGCTGATCAACGATCCGAAGATTTCCAAGACCGGCGGCAAGTGGGCCTGGACGACGGTACCGGGGCCGCATGCGAAAGCTGAAGGCCGCACCTGGATCGATGGCCATTCCCTCGGTGTGCCGAAATACACCAGGAACAAGGAATGGTCGCTGGAGTTCATCCAGATGGCGTGCAGCCGCCAGTGGCAGAAACGTGCGATGGAACGCGGCAATGCGCCGCCGCTGCGTTCCGTATTGGAGGATCCCGACATGATCGAGAAGATTGGCTGGCCGCCGGTCGCCGCTCAGGCGATCGAGACCGGCTTTCCGACGCCGGCCTACCCGGTATGGGATACGCTCGAAATCCAGTTGCGATCGACGCTGTCGCAAACCCTGTTCGGCCAGAAGACGGCGAAACAGGCGCTGGACGATCTCGCCGGTGACTGGCAGCGCAGCCTGCGGCGCGCGGGCATCGGCCGATGATCGGGCGCCGCCAACTGCTGCAGGCGTCCGCCGCAGCCGCCGCGCTGCCACGCGTCGCGCTGGCACAGAACAAACCGGACAAGCTGGTGTTCGTCGGCGACAACGGGCCGTGGCACTGGTGCCTGGTGGAGGAAGTGGCGCCGGCATTCGAGAAGCAGACCGGCATCAAGGTGGATTTTACTCTTCTGCCGATCGATGCGCTGAGCGCTCGGCTGAAGGCCGAACTGAACTCCGGTTCTAATGGCATCGACGTCATCCAGTGGACCGCTACCTATGCCGGCTGGCTGGCGCCGCACATGGAGGATCACGAAAAACTGCTCGCCAGCACAGCGTCAAAGCACGCCGACTTCGATTGGGACGACTTCCTGCCGCCGATCCGCGACATGGCAAGCTACCAGGGCAAGCTTCTCGGCATTCCGTATCGCGTCACCGCAAGCATCCTGAACTACCAGAAGCAGTTGCTGGCGGATGCCGGCTTCGACAAGGCACCGGAGAATTGGGACGAGTTCCTGAAGGCGTGCATAGCCACCACCAAGTCAGGTGTGCCGAACCGCTACGGTCTTGGCATCTGGGGCCGGCAGGGGCCGGCGATGGTTGGCGGGTTCTCGCCGTTCCTGCGCGGCAACGGCGGACAGTATTTCGATCCGAAGACCTGGGAGATCCTGATCAACGACCAGCGCGCGGTGGAAGCGTTGCAGTACTACGGCGACCTGATGACCAAGTACAAGGTGGTGGTGCCCGACGCGATCACCTGGGAGTTCGACGAAATCGTCGCCGGCGGCCAGAACGACCGCTATGCCATGACCATCACGCTGGCGCCGTACGGCACACTGATCAACGACCCGAAATTGTCGAAGACAGCGGGCAAGTGGGCGTGGGCGGTGGCGCCCGGTGCGCATTCGCGGGCGGAGAGCAGCGTCAGCGTCGGCGGCTGGACCTTCGGCGTGCCGACCGGCTGCAAGAACAAGGAGTGGGCATTCGAGTTCATCCAGATGGCGACCAGCAAGGAATGGATGCGCCGCTCGATCGAACGCGGCAACGCGCCACCGCGCGTGTCGGTGCTGAACCAGCCCGATGTGCAGGAGCGCTTTGGCTGGGCGCCGGCATTGGCCGAAGCGATGAAGACCGGATCGCTGGAGCCGCGCGAGCCGATCTGGCCGACGCTGGAAGTGCAGTTGCGCAGCGGCATTTCGCAGGTGCTGCTGGGACAGCAGACCGCCAAGGTGGCGCTGGATGCGGTGGCGTCGGACTGGACGCGCGCGCTGCGGCGGGCGGGATTGAAGGGGTAGGG
>DATAPW010000111.1:0-32503 GCA_036265005.1 Acetobacteraceae bacterium
CGGCGCCACGCCGATCCCGCCGGTGCCGTTCGCCAGCAGCGTCGCGCCATTCACCAACGCGCCCAGTTGCAGCGCGCCAATCGTCGCATTGCCCGCATCGAACAGCGTCAGCACATGCGTCGCGGGATCGAAGCTGTCCGACGCGATCGACGTGCCCTGCACGATGATCTCGTCGCCCGCCGTCACGCTGGCGATCGTCCCGCCAAACCCGCCGATCGTGCCGATGGTGAGAACCCCCGTGCCGTCGGTGAACGTCACCGACTGCGTGGCATCGACGCTGGCGGCATTCAGCACCAGGTCGCCGCCGGCATCGATCTCCAGCACGCCTGACTTGCCCGACGGTGCAGTGATCAGCGGCGTGTTCACCGTCTCGATGCAGGACGAGGCGAACAGCGTGCCGGCGTTGCTGATCTCGACGCTGGCCGTGGTGGTGCCGTGGCCGCCCTGGCGGCCGCCGGCGACGATGGTGATGGTGCTCGGATCGATCACCCCACCGAACTGGTTGAGCACGCCGTTGGCGCCGACCACCAGGTTGTTCACCACGGTCAGCTCGGTGCCCGCGCCCAGCGTCAGCACGCCGACGCCCGCGACACCGATGGTCAGGTCGTTGGCGATATCCAGATGGCTCCCGGCGCCCTCGATATCCACGTTGCCGGTGGCGCCCGCCTGCACGCCGATATCGGCGTTGTCTGCGCTGACCATGCCACCCGACAGGATCGACAATTCGGCCGACGCGCCATCCCCGACAATCAGCGAGCCGGTCAGCGTCACGGCGCTGCCGGTACCGACCACCGAGATGATCCCTGCGCCGGAGGCATTCTCGCCGGCATCGAGCTGGTCGGCGATGACCGCGCCGCCGGCGCTGATCGCCAATGATCCGGATGCAGCGCCGCCGACGACAAGCGGACCGTACACCTGCCAGGTCGAGCCGGTGCCATTGACACTGACATTGGAGCCATCGCTCCCCGCTCCGGCGCCAATATCGGCCGACGGTGCCGCGAAATCGGCCCCGGGCCGGCTGGTCTGCACCTCGCCGCCTGAGGCGATCAGCAGCGAGGCAAACCCGCTATTGCCGACGACGAACTGGCCGGAGTTGGCGAGCAGCGAGCCCGCGCCGGTGACCACCACGGAACCGAACCCGCCGGTATCGGATATCACCAGGCCACTGCCCGCGCCAAGGCCAAAGCCGCTGGTCAGCGCACCCTGGTTCTGGATGGTCAGCGTGCCGCCGGAACCCTGCTGGCCGACGACCAACTCGCCGTTGGACGACCACGCTGAACCCTTGCCGTCCACCGTGAGGTAGGCGGAATTGCCGCCCAAGCCGGAAACGCTGTCGACGCTGCCCAGGGTGAAGATGCTCGCACCGCCCGACAGGGTAAGGGCGCCGCTGCCGGTGGCGCCGACCGCGACGCCGTTTGTCGCGGACAGGGCTGCACCGGCGCTCAGCCTCCAACTGCTACCACCGAACGCCAGGTTGGTGACCGTGCCGGTGCCGGCGATCGTGCCGCCGCCGGTGATGAACTGCGCGGTGTCCGCGGCATCAGGCGCCAGGACGGCAGGGTTCAGGCTGTTGGTCGTGTCGTTCCAGTTCGCCGCTGTGGCGAAGTCGGTGTTTTTGGCGCCCGTCCAGGCCAGCGTGCGCGGGGGCGGCTGGATGTTGACGGTGCTGGCGACCGGCGCCGATGTCGCTGAACCGTCGTTGACCACCCAGGTGACTGAGCGGCTGGGCTGGCTGGTGCCTTTGGAAGGGTCGGCCACGCTCGAGGCGAACGTGACCGAGCCGAGCACCTGCTGGTAATCCGCCAGCGTATCGGTGCCGGTCAGGGTCAGCACTTCGTTCGTGGAGTCGAAGCTGGCGATCACTGCGGTGCCGATGGTGTCGGCGGACAGGATGTCGCCATCGCCGACAAATACACCGCCGCTGATCATGACGGTCGCGCCGATCAATGTCGCTGAGCCGGGGTCGGTGATCGTCAGGCCCGGATCGACCGCCACCGCGGTGCCGCCCGACACGTACATCACGTTGTTGCCGGCACCCGACACGGTCGGTGCTGAACTGCTCACGTTATTGACCTGGACCATCGTGCCCCCACCCGCTGACGTGATGATAAAATTGGACAGGCTGTATGGGCCCGAGATGGCAAGGTTCAGCATCTGTCCGCTGTCACCCCGCAACTTCAGGTCGCCAGCCGAATAGTTGGTCGCAGTCGCGACCAGGCCGAGATCGAGTGTGTCGCCAGGGGCGAACCCATCGATCGCACTGCCGAAGAATGCCGGTTGATCCAGCTTCAATGTGACGCTGCCGGAAAGCGAAAACCTTTGCGTCGCGGCGGCGGCGCTTGCCACTTCGACGGTCGCACCGTTCGCAATACTGACCAGGCCCGTACCCAGCAGGAAGCCGCCGATATAGGCCGAGCCCGCGTCGGCAGCGATCGTCCCGTCGTTGGTCAATACGCTGGAGGCGGCAAATATCAGCCGGCCGTCGTAGGCGCCCAGCAATGCACCGGGATGGTTGTCGAAGTTGCCGGAGGCAACGGAGATGTAGCTGTCGCTGGCGAGGCCAGCCGCACCAGCCGTTTCGACGGTGCCGTAGTTTTCGAAGTCAGCCACCACGATGCTGGCCGAGACGCCGGGATCACCGGGAAACGCCGTCTCGCCGGTGACCACGATTTTGCCGTCGTTGCTGATCTCACCGCTGTTGAGATCGGGGCCGTAGAAGGCCAGGGCACCAAAATTGGCTATGCCGATCGAGAGTTTGGGCCCGAGGGTAAGGTTGTTCTCCGCCACGATCGTGCCGCTGCCGGCCACGCTGGCGTCGTCGAGCGTCTGGTCCCCCTGGAAGTCCAATCGGCTGCCATAAATGGTCATGGCGCCGGCGCCGATCCCGCCGGCGCCCGTCACCACGAGGCCGTTCCTGATTGTGAGCGGCGAGTTCCCCGTATTGAGCGGGCCCTGCCACGTCACGCCGTCGAGGGTCGCTGCACCCGATTGGGTCAAGCCGGTGATGACGCCGCCCTGGATCGTGCCGAGCGAGGCAATCCTCAGTCCGTCGAACCCGGTGCCGTCGAGCGTCCCACCGGTGTTGGCCAGTGAGCCGGCCAACGCCAGGGTGCCGCCGGATCCGCCGATCCTGGCCAGGCTCGCCGCATCGTAGCTGCCGAACAGCTCGAGGGAGCCGGTGTCCAGGATCGTCCCGTCATTGGTGAGACGACCGATTACGATGACGGTTCCGGCAGCGATCTCCAGCGTCCCGGCGTTGATTGCGAGGGCGTTGCCGACGGTGAATACACCGCCGGTCAGCAATGCGGCCGACGGATCGTTCAGCGCAACGCTGTCCACCGTCACCCCGGCCACAGTGACGAGATAGCTTGCTGCACCGTTGAGCAGTACATCGTCCGCGGCGCCGGGCACCTGGGCGGGCGCCCAGTTCGGCGCACTTGCCCATACGCCCGACGTGCCGGTCTTCCACGCGATTGTCGCCATGGCGGTGCCCTCGGCGCCGCACTTCGCTGCGCTGACGCGCGACCGGAATAGCCGCCAAGTTCCTTACGAGAGCTTAAGCGCGGTCTCCCGGCATGGCTGCCGCCGCACACTCGGAAGTCGGAGCGTCTACACCGAGCCCGCCACCAGCGGCCCTTCCTGGCCCGGCGGCGGCTCCCCCAGCTCGGCCCCGACGAACACCTGCTCCTGCGCGGTGGCTTCGCGCACCATCAGGACGAGGCCGCCGTCACCAGACCTGGCCGTGAGGACCCTGAGCGCTTTGCCGGCGGCGGCCGTGTAGCGCATCGGCGTGGTGCCGGTGGGTGTACGCAACTGGGCGACGCGCTGCGCCACCTCCGCTTCGATGTCCTCCAGCGGTCCGAACGCGCCGCCCTGGGCCTGCACGCGCAGTATCGCGTCGAGCGGCAGGCCCGGCTGCAGCAGGTCGGCGGGCAAGCCGAACAATAGTGGAAACCGCCGGTTCCATTCCATGGCGCGAAGTTCGGCATCGAGTGCCAGGACGCCTTCGTCCACAATGCCCAGGAGAGCCTGCAGTTGCCCGGTCCTGCGCTCCAGACGGCCGCGCGCGTCGGACAGTTCGAGTTGCGTGCGGGCAACGACAGCGCGTTCCCGATCGAGCGCCTCGCGCAGTCGCTGCTTGCCGCGGAATGTCCATAGTGCGCGCAGCGCGAGGGCGGCGGCGAGCACGATGACCAGCACGGCGGTCCACCCCACCGACCGGGCGCCTTCGGCCCAGGCTTCGGCGGATTGCATCGCATCGGCCTCGTCGACCGCAACCACGACCGACAGGTCGCGGTCGGGCACGGCGCGGAAGGCATGAATGCGCCGTACCTCGTCCGGGGCCGATGCGCCAACCCAGGTACCGGCTGGCCTGCTCTGCATTTCCCGATACATCGGCGAACCGGCGATGTCGTAATTCGGATCGGCCGCGGCAGGGCCTACCACGGCCAGTATCCGGCCCAGCCTGGTGTTGACCAGCGCGGTCATGCCCTGCAGGCCAAGTGACGCTCCAGCATAAAGCCGGGTGAGCGCACCGGTGCGATAGGTGGCGCCGACAATCCAGCCAGGCCGATCCAGCCGGACCATGAGATACGACAGGTGTTCCCGACTTTGCAGCTTCTGCATCGTCGGGCCTATGAGCAGCGTTTCGTCGCCGTTGCCCTGCGTGGTCACCTCGCCGACTTCATTGCCGAGGCGTGCGCCGACGCCCAGGCCGACCGATTGCGGATGGATATCGTGCTGCACGATATGCTGTGCGTCGGCGATAAACACATCCTGCGTCACGTCGGTCAGCGCAGACATCTGCTCCTTCCATGCCGGCATATCGAAATGCGCGGGATCCGCCTGGAATGCCTGCTTAATGATGCGCAACGACTGCTCGACGCCAAGCATCTCGCGGCGGATTTCGTCGGCCAGCACCAGCGACTGGTTGCCGAGGGTCGCGTTGATCTGGGCGCGTGCCGCGGTGCGTTGGGTCTGGATGGCACTTGAACCGATGATCCAGACCAGGGCGACCAGAGCCAGCGTCGCGACCAGAATGCCAATGGAAGCCAGCACTTCCGTCAGGTGGAACTTGAATCGCCGTCGCCCCCGGGAGACGCGGACCGGTTGGGCAACCACCCGGGCACTGCTGCGCCGCCGCCGGCGGCGCTTTTGACTTTGCAGTGCCATCGCAGGCTTCCTAGATCGCCAGTTCGATCAGGAAGGGGCCTTTGCGCGCGTTGGCCTGGGCGAACAGGTCGGCGAACCGCTCGCAGGTTTCCGCTCGGGCAGCCTCGACTCCCATCCCTTCGGCGAGTTTTGTCCAATCGAGGTCGGGATTGCCGATGTCCAGCATGTCGAGCGCGGTGCGCCCCGGATTGGCCCCCACATTGGCAAGCTCACCCAGCAATATCTGGTACTTTCGGTTGGACAGCAGCACGGTGGTGACGTCAAGCCGTTCGCGCGCCTGGGTCCACAGCGCCTGCAGGGTGTACATCGCCGACCCGTCCGCCTGGAGTGCGACCACGCGCCGGCCGGAAGCGCCGACCGCCGCGCCGGTGGCAAGCGGCGGGCCGCAGCCGATCGCACCGCCGGTCGAATTCAGCCAATCGTGCGGCGCTGCGGCGTAGGTGAACGGGAAGAAGCCGCGGCCGAACGTGACCGCCTCGTCGGTCACCACCGCGTCCTCCGGCAACAATGCGGCCAGGGTCGCGGCGACCGATTCGGGCGTGAGCTTGCCGCGCGCCGGCTCGGCACGGGCACCGGGATCCGGGATCGCGACCTTCGGCGCAGACAGGGTGTCCGCCAGCCGGGCGAGCGCCTCGGCCGCATCCTGGTCGGGGCAGGCGAGGACGTGGATGTCGGCGTCTGCCGGAAGCGGCGTGGTCGGCTTGTTGGGATAGGCAAAGAATGTCACCGGCTTGCGCAGTCCGCACAGGATCACGTGCCTGGTGCCGGCCAGGGCGTTCACGGCGGTATCGACCACGTAGGGGATCCGATCCACCGGCACCCGCCCGCGGCCGCGTGAGATCCTGGCATTGGCACCCTGTGCGATCAGCCGCGCGCCGGTGGCGGCGGCGATCCGCTGGGCAGCTTCCAACGCCTCGGCGCGCACCGCCTCGCCACCCAGAACGATCAGCGTCGGCTGGCCGCGGCGCAGGATGTTGGCGGCGTTGGCAATCTGCGCCGGGTCGGATGGCGGCTTCTGCGGCACCGGCAGGGCGTCGGCGATCACCCCACCTTCGTCCCACGACGTGTCCGACGGCAGGATCAGCGTGGCGATCTGCCCCGGATGCGTGCGCGCGGCCTGCACCGCCACCGCAGCATCGGCGCCGACGGTGGCCGATGATGTGGCGGTACGCACCCAAGCGGAGGCACCCCGCGCCCAGCCCTCGGTGTCGGCGGTCAGCGGTGCATCGTTCGGGCGGTGATAGGTCGCCTGGTCGCCGACGATGTTGACGATGGGCGACTGCGCGCGACGGGCGTTGTGCAGGTTGGCCAGGCCATTGGCCAGGCCAGGCCCGCAATGCAGCAGCGTGGCGGCCGGCTTGCCGGCCATCCGTGCGTATCCGTCGGCCGCGCCGGTCACCACGCCCTCGAACAGGCCGAGTACGCAGCGCATGCCGGGAACGCGGTCCAGCGCCGCGACGAAATGCATCTCCGACGTACCGGGGTTGCAGAAGCAGGTATCCACGCCGCTGCGCAGCAGGGAGTGGACGAGGCTTTCGGCGCCGTTCATGGGCTGGTCCTTCCGGTCGGGCTCACGGTCGCGCGAACTTGCGCGAGGGGAGGGCGGCTGGCAACAGTACTTCCCTTGGTTCGCAGCGGAGTAAGCGATGCCGGTCACGGTGCTGTATTCAGAGAACATCTACCCGGACGACAGCGTCGAACAGCGCATCTACGGTTCGGACGCGCGGGTGATCTTCCCCGGGCCCACCGCCTCGCTCGCCGACCTCCCGGACGCCGACTGCGCCGCGGCTGAAGGGCTGATGATCCTCCGCTACCGGGTGTCGGCCGCCGACCTCGCGCGGTTTCCACGGCTGCGCGCGGTGTGTCGCATGGGCGTGGGCTACGACGTGATCGACCGCAAGGCGGCGGCCGAGCGGCAGGTCATGGTGCTGAACGTGCCCGACTACGGCACCACCGAGGTCGCCGACCACGCGATGTCGCTGGCCCTGGCGCTGCGCCGCGGGCTGCTGCTGCACCACGAACTGCAACGCAAGGAGCCGCCGGTTGCCTGGCGCTTCGTGCTGGATCCGTTGGTGCGGCGCTCCTCGGTGCAGACCTTCGGCATCATCGGCATGGGGCGGATCGGCACGGCGGTGGCGCTGCGCGCCAAGGCGTTCGGCTTTCGGGTGGTGTTCTTCGATCCGCATCTGCCGAACGGCGTGGAGCTGGGGCTGGGCATCGGCCGCGCGCCGACGCTGGAGGCGCTGCTGCGGGTTTCGGACGTTCTTTCGGTGCACGCGCCGCTGACGCCGGAGACGCGCGGGATGGTCGGCGAGCGGGAGCTGGCCTGGCTGCCGAAGGGCGCGGTGGTGGTGAATACCGCGCGCGGGCCCATCCTCGATATCGATGCGCTGGCGGCGGCGTTGCGCAGCGGCCATCTGGCGGGCGTGGGGCTGGACGTCGTGCCGGTCGAGCCGCCGGTCGAGCCGGTCCCCGAATTGCTTCGTGCCTATCGCGCGCGGGAGCCCTGGGTGGAGGGGCGGCTGATCATCACGCCGCACTCGGCGTTCCACACGCCGGAGGCTTGGGAGGACATCAGGGTCAAGAGCGCGGAGACGATGCGCGCGGCACTGCTGGGGCCGAAGGCGCAGAATGTCATTGCGCCGGAGGGGTGGTGACCCGGTTCTATCGCGGCTGATGGCTGTTGCTGACGCACGGCAACTGGATGGCATGAATGCAGATCGACCGCGCCACGCGTGACGACATCGACGGCATCCTCGCGTTGCAGGAGGGCAACCAGCCGGAAATCGGCGGCATGTTGTCGGCACGCCTGCCGGCCGCCTGGTTCGAGGCAGCACTCGACGACATGCCGATCATCGTCGCTCGGCGCGATGGCCGCGTGGTCGGCTACCTGGTGTCGGCGTCGCGCGCCGCGGTCGCGGAGGTGCCGGTGATCGCGGCGATGCTGCGCGCCTATCCCGGTGCCGGAGATGCCTATGTCTACGGCCCGGTGTGCGTCGCGGCGGAGGAACGCGGACGCGGCGTGGCGGCCGCCATGTTCGCCGCACTGCGCGTCGAACTGCCGCGGCGTGAGGGCATCCTGTTCATCCGCACCGACAATGTCGCGTCTTTGCGGGCCCATGGCAGGATGGGTGTGCGACGGGTCGCGACCTTCGAGCACGATGGCGCTGAGCTGGCAGTGTTCGCCTATCTCGGGTAGCGCAGTTATACCAAGCCCCGCCGCGTGCGACTCATTCCGTCATGCCCGGGACACGTCCGACTGTGGGAACGATGAGTCGCTCGCAACGAGCGTGATATTAAATCACCAGCCCGCCATCGACGTGCAGCGCCTGGCCGGTGATGTAGCCGGCAGCCGGCGACACCAGGAACGCGATGGCAGCGGCCACTTCATCCGGCAACCCGACGCGTCCGAGCGGTACCACGGCCATCTGCTGGCGCAGCCGCTCCGGGTCGATCGCCGCATGTGCGCCAGGGTCCTTGCGGATGAAGCCGGGCACCACCGCGTTGACCGTCACGCCGGACGGCGCGAGCTGGACCGCCAGAGCGCGCACCAGCGCTTCGACTGCTGCCTTCGCTGCAGCAGATGCGGCGAAAATCGTTGTGTCGGTGCGAAATGCGTGGGCAACGAAACTGGAGACAGCGACCACGCGTGCGTCGCGCCCGGCCTTCAAGTGTGGCGCCGCGGCCCGCGCCAGCCGGAAGAACGCTCCCTGTATCGCCTCCACCGACGCCGACATCGCCACATCGGTGAGGTCGGCGAAAGTCGTCCGGTCGGCAAAGCCGGCATTGCTGACCAGCACATCCAGGCCGCCGAAGCGTGCCACCGCCTGGGCCACCAGCGCCCCCGCGACCGTTGCGTCGGCCAGGTCGCCCAGTGCGACCTCGACGTCCGCGCCGGCAGCGCGGGCCTCTGCCGCCACGTGCTCCGCGCCATCGCGATTCTTGCGGGTGTGCACCAGCAACCCGACGCCGGGCGTGGCCAAGGTGCGGCACACCGCGGCGCCGATGCCGCTTGCCGCCCCGGTCACCAGCACAACGCGTCTCGGTGCCATCCGCTACACCACGTCATGCGGTCGAAGCCGGCACATCTCGGCGTCGACGTCGGTTTCGATCTGCAGTGTCGCATGGCCGATGCCGAAGCGGTCGCGCAATGTTGCCGTCAGCTCATGCAGCCGGCGGTCGCTTTGTTCATCGACGCACACCAGGTGCGCAGTCAACGCCGTCTCTGTCGTGCTCAGGCCCCAGATATGCAGGTCATGCACCTCCAGCACGCCAGGGACCGAGGCCAGGTAGTGCTGCACTTCGTCGTGCGCGACCGCGTCCGGTACAGCGTCCATCACCAGGTCCACCGCCTCGCGCAGCAATCCCCAGGTGCCGAAGACGATCACCAGGGCAATTCCCAGGCTCGTCAGCGGATCCAGCCATTGCCATCCGCTCAGCCAGATCAGCAGGCCCGCAATCACCACGCCCAATGATACAAACGCATCCGCTGCCATGTGCACGAACTGCACGCGGATGTTCAGGTCTTCGCTGCGGCCGCGCATGAACATCAGGGCCGTTGCGCCATTGACGATGATGCCCGCGGCGGCGACCAGCATCACCGTGACTTCAGCCACCGGCTCGGGCGTGATCAGCCTGCGCACCGCCTCAACGCTGATCGCGCCAACGCTGATCAGCAGGATTGTTGCATTCAGCAACACGGCAAGGATGGAGCTGCGTCCCCAGCCGTAGGTGCGCCGGCGGGTCGGCGGCAGCCGGCTTAGCCACGCGGCGCCCCAGCCGAGCAGCAGGCCCAGCACGTCGCCGAAATTATGCGCCGCGTCGGCCAGCAGTGCGATCGAATTGGCAGTGAGACCGAACACCACCTCGGCCGCGACGAACCCGACATTCAGCACGGTCCCCGCGGCGAATGCGAAATCGCGTCTTTGCGCCACGTGGGCATGGCTGTGATTGTTACCGTGATGATGCTGCGTCATGCGGCCGAGACTATGACATGGGATCGCGCCGTTGCCACTGGCCTGGCTCACGGACAGGTGATGGCTTGGCGCAGTTCACTTCAGACTAAGCACTGGGCGACAGCCGCTATCAGCACCCATCTCCGCACGGCGCGCAACGCGATCGAGGAGCTGACAGTCGGACGGGATGCTCGGCAATTCGATCGACTCATTGTTTGCCTGGGCCGGCCACTACCCGCTGCTTCAGGCCACGGCCGTTGTCGTGGGCACCTTCATCCTGGAGGACGCTGCCACGGTGCTCGCTGCCATGCAGGCCGAGAGCGGCGGAATGTCCGGCTCGCTGGCGCTGGGATCGCTATATGTCGGCATCATGCTCGGCGATCTCGGCCTGTACGGCCTGGGACGACTGTCTGCCAGGCTGCCGCTGGTCGCGCGCTTCCTGCCATTGGATCGCGCCGAGGCAATCCGTGAGTGGCTGGACGGCCGGGTCTTCAAGGTCGTGCTGGTCAGCCGGTTCATGCCTGGTCTCAGACTGCCGACCTACACCACCTGCGGATTGGTACGCGCCGATCTACGGCAATTCGCCTCGGCGGTGGCGATCGCAACCATCTGCTGGACCTCGTTGCTGTTCGGCGTGTCGCTGCGCATAGGCCAGCTGCTGATGGACCATTTCGGCGCCTGGCGCTGGGCCGGAGCAGCCGGATTCGCGGTGTTCGTGATCCTCGCCGGACGCCTTGCCGCCACCCAGTGGCAGGGCGAACGGCCATGAAGCTCGATACCGCACTCGATGCCGCGCTGCCGGCACGGCGCGCCAGATACCGACCGCTTTCATTCTTCGAGTTCTGGCCGGACTGGCTGTTCTACTTCCCTGTCGTCGCGCACTGGATCGCACTGGGGATTCGCTACCGCGATTTCAGCCTGCCGACGGCCGCCAACCCGTGGATAACCGCAGGCGGGCTCTGTGGAGAATCGAAAGCCGAGATCCTCGACCAGGTTACCGGGCCGAGCCGCGATCTGCTGGCACGCTACACCAGCGTCGTCACGCACCGATGGGATGCGCATGCCGACACGCAGGCCGGCGAGCAGGCGATGGCCGATGCCGGCCTCGACTACCCGCTCATCGCCAAGCCCGACATCGCCTGCAACGGCACCGGAGTGCGGCTGATCAACGACAGTGCCGACCTGTTTCGCTACTTTGCCGCTTTTCCGCGTGGCGAACGCGCCCTGCTGCAGGAATACATCGCGCATGACGGCGAAGCCGGCATCTTCTATGTGCGTCATCCGGACGAGCCGGTGGGACGCATCACGTCGGTCACGCTGAAGCACGTGCCGGCGGTCATCGGCGATGGCCGATCGACGCTGAAGCAGCTTGTGCTCGCCGATCCACGCGCCGGACGTGTCCCGCATCTCTATCTGCCGCGGTTGGCGCGACGGCTGCACGAAGTGCCGCGGCAGGGCGAGCCGGTGCGCCTGGTGTTTGTCGGCAATCACTGCAAGGGCTCGATCTTCCAGGATGGCACGCGACTGGTGACGCCGGCGCTTACGCAGTCGCTGGAACGGATGGCACGCGCCATCCCCGACTTCCACTTCGGGCGGATCGACATGCGGTTTGCCACGCTGCCGGCGCTGCTGCGTGGCGATGGCTACCGCATCATCGAGATCAACGGCGTGGGGTCCGAGGCAACGCATATCTGGGATCCCATGACCACGCTGAGCGATGCCTGGCGCGCGCAGTTCTTCCACTATGGCGCGGCCTTCCGCATCGGTGCGGCAAACCGCGCCCGCGGCCACCGATCAAGCGGGGTGCGTGCGCTATACACGCTGTGGCAGCGTCAGAAACGGCTGATGGCGGCGTATCCGCTGAACGACTGAGCCTCCCCGCACTTGCCGAATCTTTCACCTTCCGTCAGGAACACGGAATGAGCGCACTGCAAGCCATCGTCATCGCCATCCTGCAAGGTGCCACCGAGCTGTTCCCGGTCAGCAGCCTTGGACACGCCGTTGTGCTGCCTGCCCTGCTGCACTGGCCGCTGGATCAGCGTTCGCCGGAATTCCTGCCGTTCCTGGTGATGCTGCATCTCGGCACTGCCACGGCATTGCTGGTGTACTTCTGGCGCGACTGGTGGGCGCTGGCGATCGGCGTGCTGGGCCTGTCCACCGCCCATCAGGTCAGCGAGAGCCGGCGCGTGTTCATGCTGATCGTGGTTGCCACCATTCCAGCGGTGATCATCGGCTTCCTGCTGGAGAAATTCGTGCGTGGCCTGTTTGGCACGCCGTGGGTCGCGGCGCTGTTCCTGATCGTCAACGGCCTGCTGCTGATGGGAGGCGAGAAGCTTCGCACCCAGGGCCACCGGCCGCTGTCCAGCCTGAGCATGCTGGACGCCCTCATCATCGGCTTCTGGCAGTGCACGGCGCTGATCCCGGGAATATCGCGATCCGGTGCAACCATCGTCGGCGGCCTGCTGCGCGGCATAGACCATGAAGGCTCCGCGCATTTTTCATTCCTGATTGCCACACCGATCATCCTTGGCGCGACCGTGCTGGAGGTGCCCAAGCTGCTGCACGAAACCGTGCCGCCAGGCACGTTCGGGCTGGCCGCATTGGCAGCGGTCATCGCCGGCGTGACCGCATTTGCCAGCACCGCCTTCCTGATGCGGTATTTCCGCCAGCACGATGCGTGGGCACTGAACCCATTCGCCTATTACTGCTTTGTCGTCGGGGCCGGCAGCCTGCTGCTGTTGTTCGCCGGGTAGGCGATGGACCTGCTGGTCACCGACGCGCTGGTTGTCACGTGTGACGCAGAGCGTCGGGTGTTGGACCGTGCGGCGGTGGTGGTGCGCGGCGACCGCATCACGGCTATCGGCCCAAGCGCCGAACTGGAGCGCGACCATGCGGACCTGCCGCAGTTCCCCGCGCGCGGCCTTGCGGTATTCCCCGGCTTCATCAATGCGCATACCCATACCGCGTTGACCGTGCTGCGCGGCACGGTGGAGGACTGGGACGGCAACGCGGTTTACGGCTACATGTCGCCGGTCTCCTATACCATGACCGGCGAGGAGCGTGAGGTGATGGTCACGCTCGGCTGCCTCGAGGCGATCCGATCCGGTTGCACCACGCTGGTCGATCCGTTCCGCCACGTGCCGAGTTATGCCGGCGCGATGGCGGCGACCGGATTGCGGCTGTGGCTGGCGGAAAATTGCGCCGACATCAACACGCTGCGCATCCGTCACGGTGACTACTCGGAGGATCGCGCGTTCGGGCAGGCATTCCTGGACCGCACCGTGGAAATCATCGAGACCCTGCACGGATCGAACGGCGGGCGCGTGCAGGTGCAGATTGCGGCGCACGCTCCCGACAACTGCTCGCCGTGGATGTTGGCGCAGTTGCATGACCTCGCACGCAGGCATGGCCTGACACGCACGGTGCACCTGGCGCAAAGCATGGAGGAAGTGCACGCGGTGCGAGCGATGCATGCCGCCACGCCAGCCGAGTACCTGGATCGCGAGGGCTGGCTTGCTCCCAACCTGGTTGGTGCGCACTGGACCTACTGCACTGCGGACGATGTGGCGCTGCTGGCGGAACGCGGCGTGCAGATGGCGCATTGCCCGGCGAATTCTTCGCGTCGCGGCCCGCATCCGGTGCTGATCGGCTGCATTCGCGATGCCGGCGTGAACATCGCGATCGGCACCGACAACATGACCGAGGATATCTTCCACGCGATGAAGATCGGCCTGATCGTGCATCGCGGCGGGCGCGGCCGTGCGACCGAGGGTGGCGTCGATCCGGCACCGCAGGCGATGCTCGACGGCATCACGCGCAATGCCGCGCGGTCGGTCGGCGCGCAGGCCGAGATCGGCAGCATCGAGGTCGGCAAAAAGGCGGACCTGACGTTCATCGACCTGAATGTTCCGGCGATGCGGCCGCTGATCAATCCTGTCGCCAACCTGGTGCATTATGGCCATCCCGGCGTGGTGCATTCGGTGATGACCAACGGTGAGTTCCTGCTGCGCGACCGCAAGGTGCTGTGCCTGGATGAGGACGCGCTGCTGCATGAGGCGCAGGTGGTGACGCAACGCGTCTGGCAACGCATGATCGCACAAAATCCAGACCTGGCACCGCCGCCCGGCGGGCTGCACTGGCACGAAACCTAGTACAGGCGCGGCTACCGCCGATCCCGCTCCAGCGCGAACTTGGCAGCGAAATACTCGATGGAATTTGCCTGGCAGCGGTCCAGCGCCTGTTGCAGCATGTCGCGTCCGGCGGTCGCATCGCCGATCAGCGACGCGCGCGCGCCAAGGTAGAATGCGGCATCGCATGCGTGATCCGGTTCGGTTGCCGCGTGCAACACCGTCGTCCCATCCTGCTCGCCGAGATAGACCGCAACCACCGGCCATGGCCAGACGGCGCGATCGAGCGATCCGGCGTCGCGATGGAGATCATCCGGCGATGTCGCACCGGCCCTGCCGCGTGCCAGATGGAGCCATAGCACCACGTAGGCATCCGCCCGCTTCAGCGACAATGCATGGGAGAAATCTTCCGCCGCAGCGGCAAAGTCCCCCTGGAAGTACCGGGCTCTTCCGCGATTCTTGAAAGCATTCCGGTACTGCGGATCGAGCCGGATCGCCTGATCGTAGTCCTGGATGGCCCGGCTGTGCTCGCCCATCTCGTCATAGCTGTTGCCGCGATTGCTGAACGCCCGGGCAAAATCCGGCCGGATGCGGATGGCGTCATCATAGTCTTTGATCGCTCGCTCACGATCGCCCGCATCGTCATAGGCGTTTCCGCGATTGTTCAGCGCCTCGGCAAAGTCAGGTTTTATCCGGATCGCCTCGCTGTAATCGCGGATCGCCGGCTCGGTCGCACCGTTCGCCAGGTGTGCGTCGCCGCGATAGAACAGCGCGACGGCGTTATTCTCGCTGCCGGTCGGACTGAGTGCGATCGCGGCGGCGCAGCCGGCGATCTGCTGATCGCGCGTTGCATTGGCATCGCCGTGGCACATGCGCCATTCCGGATCCAATCGGCCAAGCGCGGCGAGAAATTTGTCGCGCTCCGGCTCCGGTTGATAGGCAAGTACCGCCTGTTCCATGGCCGCGACGGCGGAGGCCAGATCGCATCGCTGGCCGATCAGCCAGCGCATCGCCGGCAGCCAGGCGTCGAACCGATCCGCCACCACCACATATCGCGTGTCAGGCGAAGCCGGGTGATTCGCCCGCGCGTTGTTCAGCAGGAAATCGCGCGTCGCGGAACAGAGGGCCGGCGTGGCATGCAGGTCGAGTTCGCCGATATGGAACAGCGGAAAGCTGTCGCCGCTGCGCAGCATTGCCTCCGCATCGTCCTGGCGGTGCGACAGCGCCCGCGCGCGCTCCGCCGCCTGTTTTTCGAGCTCATTGCCCTTGCCGATGAATGGCGCCCATGCCGACAGCGGCGATTCGGCAGACAGCGACTGGAACCGTGCAAGGTTCTGCTGCCGTTGCTCAGCCTGTTCCCGTTCGTATTCAGCCTGCGCTGCGCTGGCATTTCTCGCGCTTTGCACCGTGCGCTCGCGTTGCCGCTCGGCGGTATAGCCAAGCAGCGCGACGGACATCGCGAGAATGGTGCCCAACACGGCGGCGCTGGTGGCTTTTGGCGGGAGCCGTGCATGGAGCCTGGGGAAATGCGCCCATAGCGCGTAGGACGCGAACAGTGGTGGCGGCAGAGCCAGGAACAGGACGGGCCAGTGCGGTGCGCTATAGCCTTCGCTCAGCAGGAACACCGCGGCGAATGCCGCCGCGCCCCAGAGCAGATGCGCCAGGAATGCTGTTGCGGCCGCCCAGGCAGGCAGGTCGCCCTTGCCGGCGCCGACAAGCAGCAGGCCAGCCAGCAGCAACCACAGCACGACGATGGCGATGAGGGCGTAGATCGCCGCAACACCCTTGTCGATGGATTCGAGATCGGGCGCCGCGGCGGCATTTGCCAGCATGAACAGATAACAGACGAGGGCGAGCAGCGTTAGGATGACAGAAGCCGTGGATGATTGTCCTGAAGATGCGGGAGAAGCTGGCATTCGCTGGATTCTCTGCCGGATGGCGAGAGCATTGCAGGGCTGCGGCGGCAAGACTAGCCTGCCGCGGCACTGCGCGAAGGAACGGACATGTCCATAGCAATGGAGGCACGGTCCAGGTCTGGGCGTGCATTCGATATCCGGCCGTTATCGACGGTACTCGGTGCGGAAGTGATTGGGCTCGATCTGGCGCAGCCGCTCGACACGGCCGCCCGGAACTCCGTTTATGAAGCGTTCGTGCGCTACCATGTTCTGTGCTTCCGCGACCAGCGCCTCGACAAGCAGCAGCAGATCGCGTTCACCGAGCAGTTCGGCACGCTGGAACGCCACATCGCACGCAACCGCGGCTCGGATAATCCGCTGGTGCACACGGTTTCGAACCTCGGTGCCGACGGGAAGCCGAGTGGCAAGGTGGGGTCGCAGGAGTGGCACACCGACAAGTCGTTTCGTCCGGAACCATCATTGGCGACGATCCTGCACGCTATCGTCATGCCGCCCAATGGCGGCGATACCTGCTTCGCGAACATGTATGCCGCGTACGACGCTCTGAGCGAGGCGGATAAGGCAGAGCTCGACAGCGTGCGGGTGATCCATAGCTGGGAGCTGTCACAGCAGAAGCACGGTCGCGCAGCAACGCCGGAGGAAATCGCCGATGCGCCGCCGATGAGTCATCCGTTGGTCCGCGTACACCCGGATACGGGCCGGAAGTGCCTGTTCATGGGCGTACACGCGTCGCATTTCGACGGCCGGCCGATGGCAGAAGGGCGCGAGCGGCTCGCCGCGCTGGAGGCGCATGCGACGCAGGCCCGCTTCGTGTATCGCCACAAATGGATCGCCGGCGATATGCTGATGTGGGACAACCGCTGCCTGCTGCATCGCGCAGACGCGAATTTCGACGCAGCGCAGTTCCCGCGTGTGCTGCATCGAACGTGCCTGCGGGGCACAGCGCCGGCGTAACACATGGAGGGGGCCCCACCCCCGACCCTCCCCCGCCCAAGCGCGGGAGAGGGGGCTTCAGGTCCTAGACGTAGACCCCCTTCATCCCACCAGCCGGATAGCGGGTCCCCGCTGCCGCACCGCTTGGAATCGCGTCGGAAATCCGCGCCACATCATCTGCTGTCAGCTTCACCTGCAACGCGCCGACATTCTCATCCAGCCGCTGCTTGTAGCGTGTCCCGGGGATCGCCACGACGTCCGGACCCTGCGCCAATAGCCACGCAAGCGTGAGCTGCGAAGGCGTGCAGCCCTTCTCCTTCGCGATCGCCTCGATCCGCGCGACCAGTTCCCGATTGCGCGCGAAGTTCGCCTCCTGGAACCGCGGATGCGCCGCGCGTCGTCCGTCGATGTCGGCGAAGGTCTGCAGCGCACCGGTCAGAAACCCCCTCCCCAGCGGGGCATAGGCAACGAAGCTGATGCCCAGTGGCCGCGTCGTCTCGCGCGTCTCCTCGGCCTCGGCCCGGTACAGCAATGAATATTCGGTCTGCACCGCGGCGATCGGATGCACCTTGTGCGCACGCCGGATGGTCTCCGGCGCGGCCTCGGAAAGCCCGAGATGCCGCACCTTGCCTTGTTGCACCAGCCTGGCCATGGCGCCCACCGTCTCTTCGATCGGCACGCCCGGATCGACGCGATGCTGGTAATACAGATCGATGACATCGACCCCCAATCGCTGCAGGCTCGCCTCGCAGGCCTGCATCACGTAGTCGGGACGTCCGTTCACGCCGTTCGGGCCGCCCGGGTTCTGCGTCTGGCCGAACTTCGTCGCCAGCACAACGCGATCGCGCCGCCCTTTGAGCGCCTGGCCGATGACCTTCTCGTTGTGGCCCCAACCATACATGTCGGATGAGTCGAGATGATCCACGCCCTGGTCGATCGCGTGGCGGATCAGATCCTCGGAGGCTGCGTCGTCTGCTTCGCCATAGATGCCGGACAGCGACATGCAGCCGAGTCCGATCGCCGAGACCGACAGCCCACCCTGCCCCAATGCGCGATGCGCCAGCTTCTCTGTCAGTGCCATGGTCGGCATCTCCTCTCCCTGTGCGAATTGGCGGTATAATGCAGCCAACAACATCGACCAAATCCACGGGAGGGTCCCATGCCGACTGAAGCTCGCGTTGCGTTGATCACCGGGTGCGGCAAGCCGGTCGGCATCGGCAACTCGACCGCACGGGCGCTCGCGGCCGCCGGGGTGACGGTGGTGGTGTCCGATGTGGCCAGGGCAGGGGTCGCCAACGAGCACAATGTGCAGGGCGATATGGACCCCAACTGGGGTGGCGTCGATAGCCTGGTGGACACCATCGTCAGGTCAGGCGGGACAGCGTCTGCAACATTGGGCGATGTCAGCATCGAGGCCGATGCCGCACGCATGGTCGAGGACGTGCTGAAGCGCTATGGGCGGCTTGATATCCTGGTGAACAACGCCGGCGCGCCGCAAGGCGCCGACCGCAATGAAATCGAGGACGTGCCGGTGGCGGCGTGGGACCAGGTCATGGGGGTCAACGCGCGCGGCGCCTTCCTGATGTCGCGCGCTGCGGTGCCGGCGATGCGCAAGTCAGGCTGGGGCCGCATCGTCAGCGTATCATCGCGCGCCGCTTTCCGGCCTGGTCCGCGCCGCGCCACCTATGCCGCGTCCAAGGCCGCCATCGTCGGCTTCACCAGGTCGCTGGCGCTCGATCTGGCGCCGTTCGGCATCACGGTGAACGCGGTGTTGCCTGGCCCGATCCGCACGTCGCGCGCAATCAGCACCAATCGTCGCGAATACGGCGACGATCTGGAAGTGGGGTTCCGCGAACGCGCCAAGGACATTCCGGTCGGGCGCTTCGGCAGCCCGGACGAGGTGGCGTCGATGATCGCCTATCTGGCGTCGGATGGCGCCGCGTTCGTGACCGGGCAGGCGATCGGCGTGGATGGCGGCTGGTAGGTTACACCGCGCCCTCGCCGATCGCCTCGATCAACGCCGCAAACAGCGCCCCGCGCGTCGTGATGCTGGCGACCTCGACCCGTTCGCGGCGGCTGCACGTGTCATGCACGATGGGCCCGAGGCCATCCAATGTCGGCACACCCAGCGCAGCGGCGAAACTGCCATCCGACCCCCCCGGCGACACCACGTCGTGCACCGGATCGCCAAGCGTCGCACAAATGGCGCGTGCGCGTTCGTATAGCCGGCGCGTGCCGTTACTGGTGGGGAAGGGCGGCCGACTGAAGCCGCCTTCCACGTCGATTGTCACCCGTGGATCGGCGGCCTGCGCACCGGCGATGCGGCGTGCCTCGGCAAACAGGTAGTCGGCACCTGCGGCATCTGCGGCTCGCAGGTCGAGATGCAGCTCGGCCATGTCAGGCACGACCTGTCGGGCCGCGCCGCCATGGAAGATGCCCACCGAGGCGAAGATGCCGCGCGACGCATCGCTGAGGCCTTCCAGCGCCGGCACCAGCGGCGCCAGCGCGGAAATCGCCGAGGCACCGGCGGCGCGTGCGACGCCGACATGCGCGGTAATGCCGCGGGCCCTGACATAGAGCGCGCCTACCGCACCGCGCCCCACCACAAGGCCACCACCGGGGCGCGCCGGCTCGAGTGTCAGGCATACATCGGCCGCTCGCGCTTCCGCTTCGATCCACGCGCGGCTTTGCGGACTGCCGATCTCTTCATCGGGCACGATCAGCACGGTGATCGAGCCGACGCCGGACACGCCACGGCGCAATAACAGGCGCAATGCATGCAGCGCCATCACCACGTTGCACTTCATGTCGCCGGCGCCTGGTCCGGTCAGCGTGTCGCCATCGTTGCGGAATGGCCAGTCGGCAACTGTACCTGCCGGCCACACCGTGTCGGCATGGCCCAGTACCAGGATGCGCGGACCGTTGCCGAGAGCGCAACGTGCGGTGAGCTGGTCGCCGCGTCCCGCGATCGGCGAGCGCGACACGGTGAAGCCGGCATCCTGCAGGGAGCCGGCGAACGCATCGATTACGCCGTTGACGCCGGCCGCGTCGTAGCTGCCGCTGTCGATGTTCACGACGCGCTCGGTCAAGGCCAGCAGGCTGGGAAGTTCTGCCCGCATCGCCGTTGCGAGCTCTCGTGGATCGGTCATCGCGGTTTCCTCCCGATGGTGCGTGCCATACTCTGCCGCCGGCTGGAGGCAGGCACCATGAACCGAACCGCATTGCTGCAATCCGCGCTTGGCCACATCTGGGCATCGCGCACCATTGCTGACGACTTTGCGACGCTGTGTTCGTTCGGCGGTCGCTTCGCCGGCACGGACAGCGAGGAACGCGCGCGCGAGTGGCTCGCGCAGCGCGTCGCGCAAGCGACTGGCGTGGCGGTGCGACGCGACAGTGTTGCCTATCGCGGCTGGAGGCGCGGACCCGCGAGGATCGTGCTGCCCGACGGGCGCGCACTGCCGGCGTTGGGCCTGGTCCGCACCGTGGCCACATCGCAACAGGGGCTGACAGCGCGACTGGTGGATCTCGGCCGAGGCACGCCGCAGGATGTGGCGCGGGCGGGCGACAGTGTGCGCGGAGCGATCGTGCTGGTGCGCCACGAATTCATGCTCGGCACCGGTCATATGCATCGCCGGCGCAAATACGATGCGGCGCGCGAAGCCGGTGCAGCGGGCTTCGTGATCGCGTTCCACGAACCGGGCTGCCTGGCGGTGACGGGCTCATCCGGCGATGGCGGTCCGGGTCACATTCCCAGCGCCGGCGTCAGCCACGAAACCGCTGCCGCGCTGTCCGCGGTCGCCGGTCAAATGGTGGCATTGCATACCGCCGGAGAATTCCGCGACGCGCATGCCGAGAACCTGCTGGCGCGCATGGCCGGCGTCGGCGCGTCGCGAGTGGTGCTATCGGCGCACTACGACGGCCATGATCCGGCGACCTCGGCGATCGACAACGCGTCGGGTGTGATTACGGCGATCGCCGCGGCCGAGGCGCTACGCGACCATGTCAGGTCGTTGCCGTGCGGGCTGGAACTGGCACTGTTCACTGTCGAGGAGTGGGCGCTGATCGGTTCGCGTTTGCATCTGGAGACGATGGGATCCGAAGATCGGGACAGGCTCGCGTTCAACGTCAATTTGGATTCGGTGGCCGGCGGCCCTGGCCTGACGGCGATCACCGGTGGTTTCCCCGGCGTGGCCGAATTCGTCTCGCGCGCAGCCGAGACAATCGGCGTGCCGATCGGCATCCACCATGGCTTCATGGCCAACTCCGATCACGCAAATTTTGTTCGTCAGGGCATCCCGGCGCTGCGGCTTTGCGCCGGCTTCGACCAACCGGCATCGCATCTGCGCCTGCTGCTCACGGCAGCCGATACCCCGGACAAGGTTCGGCCTGAGGAGTTGAAGACGGCAGCGTCGGTGGCGGCGGCGCTGGCCGTTGCGGCATGCAGTGATCCGGATGTGCCGGCGCGCGTACCGCCGGAAACCGGGCGGCGCATCGCCGAGGCCTGACGGTGATCGTTCAGAGGCTGCCGCCGATGTTGCTGAACTGATTGGAGAGCGCGTTCGACAGGGTGTTGAAGCCAATCAACACGGTGGCCACGATGATACCGGCGATCAGCGCGTATTCCAGCGCCGTGACTGCGCAGCGGTCACGACACAACCGCTCCACGAATCCCCGAAAATAACCCATGGCTGTGCACGCCTTCCCCTCGGTGCAGTTGCCGTAACAGCAATGCAACCATTCGAGTGGTTACAGGCAGGTTTCAGCCGAGCGGGGCCCGGCGGCGGGTCAGAGGCTGCCGCCGATATTGCTGAAGCTGTTGGACAGGTCGCTGGCAAATACGTTGAAGCCGATCAGTATGGTGGCGACCAGCACGCCCGCGATCAATGCATATTCCAGTGCGGTGATGGCGCGTTGCTCCGACCATAGTGCCAGCCACGGTCTCAGATATTCGGTCATGGCTAGCAAGCTCCTTCTGTTGGATCGTAGCCGAGTGCCAGGATCGAAGCATGGCGTTAGTTGCCTATTAGTTTCATTCTGTAAAGTAAACCGTTATAGCACGGCCTTCGCCGCAGCCAGTTCCGCAAGCGCTATGTGGCAGGTGAAATGGTGGGTATCGGTTGCCTGCCGCCTCGGCGGAGTGTCCGTGTCGCACACCGGCCCGAGCTTGCGCGGACAGCGCGCCGCGAAACAGCAGCCGGCAGCGGAGACTTCGGCGCCCGGATCGCCGGCCAGGCGCACGCGCCGCTCTGCATGTGCGCTGGGGATCGGTACGGCGGACAGCAGCGCCTCGGTATAAGGATGATAGGGCGGCTTCAATACCTCGGCGACCAGGCCTTCCTCGACAATGCGCCCGCGATACATCACCGCAATCCGATCGGCAATATGCGCGACCACGCCGATGTCGTGGCTGATGAACAGATAGGCTACACCGAGTTGATCGCGCAGGTCGGCAAGCAGGTTGAGGATTGCCGCCTGCACCGAGACATCCAGCGCGGATACCGCCTCGTCGCACACCAGGAAGTCCGGTCGCGAGGCCAAGGCGCGCGCAATGCCGACGCGCTGCTTTTCACCGCCGGAGAGCTGATGCGGATAGCGGGCGCGATAATCGCGTGGCAGGCGGACAAGCTCGAGCAGACGGTCAACCTCATCGGTCACGGCGGCGCCTCGAGCGAGGCCGAAGCGGCGCAGCGGGCGGCGCAGGATGGTCTCGACCGTCTGGCGCGGATTGAGCGACGTATCGGGGTTTTGGAATACGATCTGTGCACGCCGGCGAAAGGTGAGTTTCGGCGCGTTCGGAATTTCGGTTCCGTCAAATGTGAGACGACCGTCATCGGCATGGATCAGCCGCAGGAGAAGGCGCCCAAGCGTCGTCTTGCCGCTGCCGGATTCACCGACCAGCCCAAGCACTTCGCCCGGGCGGATCGCAAGCGACACGTGATCGACCGCGACGACATCGCGCGACACGCTGCCGAACAGGCGTGACAATCCGCCGCCGATGCGAAAGATGCGCGCCAGCCCTTCGGCCGTTGCCAACGGCGAACCGGACGGCGATTGCCGCTCATGCCCGACGGTCGGCTGCGGCATCGGCGTCGTCGCGACCAGCCCTGCTCGATGGCAGCGCACCGTCCGGTCGTCACCAACCTGCAGCAGTGCCTGCGGCGTGGCACAGGCGTCGATCGCGAAGCTGCAGCGCGCGCGAAAATTGCAGCCGGGGTCAGTGACGGTCATGTCCGGCAGATTGCCGTCGATGGGCAACAAGCGGCCCGGATGGGGGCGGTCCGGCCGAGGCAGGGCAGCGAGCAGGCCGCGCGTATAAGGATGCTGCGGCTTGGCGAGAACGTCCGCGGTGGGGCCGGTCTCCACCGTGCGCCCTGCGTACAGCACCACCAGCTTGTCGCAGATGCGCTCGACCAGGCCGAGATTGTGGCTGACCAGCAGCATCGCGATGCCGCGACGGACACGCAGATCCTCCAGCAGGTCCAGTATCTGTGCCTCGATGGTCACGTCCAGCGCAGTGGTCGGTTCGTCGAGCAACAGCAGGTCAGGCTCGGCTGCGAGCGCCGTGGCAATGACCACGCGCTGCTTCATGCCTCCGGAAAGCTGATGCGGATAGGCGTGCATCACCTGTGCCGCACGTGGAATACCGAGTTCCGCCAACAGCGACGTGGCGCGTGCGAAGGCATCCGCGCGTGGCAGGCGGCGGTGCACGAGCATCGGTTCGGCCACCTGTAGCCCAATGCTCAGGGCTGGATTCAGTGCGGCGGATGGATCCTGGAATACCGTCCCGATGCGACGCCCCCGCAAGGAAGCGGCCTGCGACAGCAGATCATTGCCGTCGAACCGGAGGCGCTGTGCGGATACCCGCGCGGTATCGCCAAGCAGGCCCAGCAACGCCAGTACGACAGTGGATTTGCCCGAGCCGGATTCGCCAACCAATCCGAGTACCTGGCCGCGGCCGATGGTCAGCGCAATGTCGTCCAATGCATGCAGCCAGCCGCGTTGCGTGCGATAGGCGACCGAAAGTCCTTCGACGGAGAGCAGCGGCGCGTCAGACATCGCCGTGGCCGCTGAGTCGGGGGTCGAGTGCTTCACGCAGGCCTTCGCCGAACAGGTTCACCGAAATGAGCAACGCGCACAGGCATAGTCCTGGCGCCAGGCCGATCCATGGCGCCTGGTCGATGAACTGCCGGCTTTCAGCGATCATCAACCCCCACTCGCTGGACGGCGGCTGCGGTCCAAGGCCGAGAAACGACAGCGATGAACCGAGCAGGATCGCGAACGTCACGCGCAACCCACACTCGACAATGATCGGCGGCCAGGCGTTGGGGAGAATTTCTCGCGCCAGGATCGAAATGGCGCCTTCACCGCGTGCATGGGCGGCCTGCACGAAGTCCTCCTGCAACAGGCCGAGTGCGACGGAGCGGGTCAGTCGCGTCATGATCGGGATATAGACCAGGCCGACAGCGACGATGGTTTTCCAGAGTGTGGGTGGCGTGACGGCCAGTATCAGCAGGCCCAGCAGGATGGGTGGGATTGAGATCAACAGGTCCACGCTGCGCATGATCGCTTCCTCGACCACGCCGCGATGGAATGCGGCAACCAGGCCGAGCGGCACGCCGAGCAGCAGGCTGATCAGCATGGCACCGAGGCCCATGGCCAGGGAGTAGTGCGCGCCAGCGATGACCCGCGACAACACATCGCGACCGAACTCGTCCGTGCCGAACCAGTGCACAAGCGAGGGCGGCGACAAGCGCAGGCGGACTGCAAAGGCCGTGGGATTGTACGGCGTCAGGGCCGGCCCAAGGATCGCGAGTGCCGCGATCGCCACGGTGATGCCGCCGCCGAGCACAAGCGTTCGAGGGCGGTTCGTGCCGGCAAGGAACGTCATGCCGCGGCGTGACTGAACCGAATGCGCGGGTTCAGCGCTGCATAGCAGACATCCGCGGCCAGGTTCGCCAAAGCATAGATCGTCGTCACGACCATCATGCCAGCCTGCAACAGAGGCAGATCATGGTGCTCGATCGCGAACACCAGCATGCGTCCGAGGCCGGGGTAGGCAAACACGGTCTCCACCACGACGACCCCGCCGATCAGGATGCCGACATCGATCGCCAGGATCGTGATCGTCGGCAGCAGCGCGTTGGGCAACGCGTGACGACGCAGCACGAGTCGCTCGGGCAGGCCCTTGGCGCGCGCGGCCAGGATGTAGCGGCTGTTCAGCGTCTCCAGCATCGACGAGCGGGTGAGGCGCGAGACATGTGCGATCAATCCCATTGCCAGCACGCCGACCGGCAAGATGAGATGCGACAGCCAGCCGAGGAATCCGGCCTCGGCCAGTGGCGTGTAGCCGGTTGCCGGCAGCAGATGCAGCCAGGAGGCGAACAGCAGAATCGCCAGTATGGCCCAGAAGAAATCCGGCACGGCGATGAACAGGAACTGCACGAGGGTCAGTGTGCGATCGGACAGCGTTCCCTGGTGGGTGGCGGCCCGGATGCCGAACGCGATACCCATCGTTGTCACCAGGACGAAGCTGATGGCTGCGAGGATCGCCGATCGTCCCAGCGCTTCGAGGATGAGCGGCGCCGCTGGCCGGTCCATCACCAGCGACTGGCCAAGGTCGCCATGCAGCATCGCGGTGAGCCAGCGCCAGTATTGCAGCCACAGCGGGTCGTTCAGGCCGAGTTTGGCTTCCAGCGCGGCGACCGCGCCGGGCGTCGCGTATTCACCGAGGATCGTGTAGGCGACGTTGCCGGGAAGAATGTGGACAATTGCAAAGATCAGCAGCGACATCGCCCAGATGGTGCCAACGACGGCAAGCAGGCGACGGACGATATACCCGGTCACGCGACGGTGGCGCTGCGCAGATCGAACCAGCGCATCGGATGGGTTTTCACGCCGGTCACTGCTTTGCGGTAGCCGCAGGCGAAATTCACGGCATAGGCGATGAAGCCAGGCGGATCATCGAACATCGCGTTCTGCATGGCGACGTACTGCAATTTCTGCTTGTCCGGATCGCCGGTCAGCCGTGCCGCGTCCAGTGCCTTGTCCACCGCGGCATTGTTGTAGTGCCACAGCCGGGCATTCCAGCTTCCCTTGGAATGCAGGAAACCATAGGTGCTGGTGTCGATGGTCGGGCGCGCAAAGTAGCCGTCGATATACAGCGGGGCCTTGCCCGCCACCTCGGCATCGTAGCTGGAGAACGGCACGCGCTGGATCTGCAGGTCGAAACCGCCGGGTGCGGCGAGCTGTTGCAGCGTGACGCCGAGGCGCTCGCGCACCGGCCGCCCGGCTGGCGTGATGAGTGGCACCTTGATGCCGTCGGGATGCCCGGCCTCAGCCAGCAGCTTGCGCGCCGCCGCCGGATCGGCAGCGTTGATCGCGATGTCCTTGGCGTAGAACGGGTGCGTCGGCGGGATGGGGCTTATCGTCGGGGCGCCCTGGCCGAACAGCGTCAGTTCCACCACATCGCGCTTGTCCACTGCCAACTGGAAGGCGCGGCGGACGCGTGCATTGTTGAACGGCGGGATCGCATTGTTCATGATCGCGCCGTCCCAGGACGCCGTCGGCACGCTCTCCACGCGCAAGGCGGCGTTGCCGCCGAGTGACTTGACCTGCTCGAGCGGCAGATCCCAGACCACATCGATGTCGCCGGCCTGCAGCGCGGCAATCTTCACGCTCATTTCGGGAATGATGCGCAGTTCCACGCCGTCGAGCTTCGGCATTCCGGCTTCGAAGTAGGCGGGATTCTTCACCAGCACCATGCGGTCGCCAGGTGTGTAGCTCTGGAACATGAACGGACCGGTGCCGATCGGCTTGGTCGGCAGTTGTGCCACGGCATCGCGCGGCACGATCTTCACCTGCCGGTCCGACATGATGTCGGCGAAGCCGCCATAGGGGTAGCTGAGTGCGAACACCACCGTGTAGGCATCGGGCGCCGACATCCCCGCAATCATGTCGTAGTTGCTGCGGGACGGCGCGGCGTTTGCCGGATCCAGCAGCCGCTTGAAGAAGGCGACCACATCGTCCGCCGTCATCTCGCCGCCGTTGTGGAACTTTACGCCGCGCCGGAGCGTGAAGGTCCACTGCTTCAGGTCGTCGCTGAATTTCCAGCTCTCTGCCAGATCGGGCTCGACCGACAGATCCTCGCGCATCCGTGTCAGGCCGTTGAACACGAGGTTGTCGTAGATGTACTCGTCGCCGATCGTGGTCTTCATCGGATCGAGGTTGGTCAGTGACGTGCCGATGCCGATGCGCAGCACGGCCTGTGCGGCACGGGCCGCATGCAGGGCAGGGAGCGCGAGCGTGCCGGTCAGCACGGTGCGGCGCGTCAGGTTCATTGTGAAGTCTCCCGTATCCGCGGCCGAGTATGCCCCAGCCATGCTACGGCCGGAAATACCCCGCTCGCACCGCCATGCCGATCAGGTTGACGATCAACCGCCCCGCGGTAATGCAGGTGATCTGGTTCACGTCGGCAGCCGGCGTGATCTCGACCACGTCCATGCCGACCACCCGGCCTTTCTTCACCAGTCCGTGGATCAGCTTGCGCGCCTGCACGAAGCTGACGCCGCCGGGACACGGCGCAGCAACGGCCGGCGCCTCCGACGGGTCCATGCCGTCCATGTCGAGCGTGATGTAATAGCGCCCGCCATCCGGAATGCGCGCCAGCACAGCATCCATGCCGACATCGTGCAGTTCGTACGCGGTGATCAGGTGTGCACCATAGGCCTGCGCGGCCGCCACCTCCTCGCTGCGCGCGCTGCCCGTGGCGCGCAGGCCGATCTGAAATATCTCACCGATGTGCGGCATCTCCGACGCGCGGCGGATCGGGCTCGACAACCCCTCGCGAACGCCATTCACCTCGTCGCGCCAGTCGATATGCTGGTCGATCTGCACCAACGTAATCGGTCCCTGGCCCTCGAAGGCGCGCAGCACGGGGATCGGGATGCCGTGATCGCCTCCAAGTACGATCGGCATGGCGCCAGCGGCAAGGATGCGACGCACCACCTGTTCGGCACGCTTCAGATGACCTACGGTGTCACCAGGCTCGGCGCGCACATCGCCGCAATCCACCACGTCGATCGCTTTGCCGTCGTACAGTGGTCCGCCAAGATCGAAGTCGTAGCGCTCGATCGAGCGAATCAGCCGATCGCTGGCACGCCGCATGGCCGCCGGTGCATTGGCCTGGTCATTGACGATGGCATGGTAATCGTACGCATTCCCGTATGGGATGCCAAGAAACGCGATATGCGCTGACAGCTCCTCTAGCCGCTCGACCAGACGTGAATAAAGGAACGTGCGATGGCCGGCGGCCGGCGGCACAGTCAGTGATGGCTCCATGATTTCCTCGATCAGGCAGGCTGGATGATCGTCGTGCCCTCGCACTCGGCTTCGACACGGTCACGCCGCAGATGCACTGTGTGATATTCGCCGCGCAACCAGGGTTCAAACTGGTCCTTGTAGTGCGCGCTGCCAGGTTCGCCGGAATTGCCGACGTTCTGCACCGCCAGGAACAAATCGGGCGAGGCGAAGTCCACGACGATGCGGTATTCGGCACCGGAACTTGCCATGTGCGGCGGCATTTCGCCCCCCGTGTTGCGTACCGTGTGCGACCCGCCGTCAACCGGGTGCGGACCAATGTCGAATTCGCGATCGCCGACCGGATGACGCCAATGCGCCTGGTGGATGCGGCCCCACCGCCACTCTGCCATGTCGTCACCCAGACGGGACCGTGCTGCGTCCAACGTCTGCTGTGCTGTCCTGCTGGCTGCCGCGGCGGTACCAGATGGAAAATACCGGATGCCCGGATCCTCCAGCAGCGCGGCGGCAAGCCCGGTCTGCTGGTGTGTCAGATCAAGCAGGCGTTCGGGCAGGTGTTCGCCTAGTACGGTGCGCTGCCATAGCACCATGAACATCTCGAACAATGTCGGTGCGATGCCGGTCAGCGTATAGCGATGATCCCATCCGCCAAGCACACGCGCCACGGTCGCCGACGCAGCGTCCGGTTGGCCGGCGAGCAGCGTCACTATGTGTGGGCACAACCGTTCGGCGCGGTTGCTCTTCACATCGTTCTGCAGCCTGACGCTGGCCGCGACATCCAGCTGCGCGCCGCCGCCCAATGCTTCGGCCAGCCGGACGCCGCGATGGCCCTGGGAATAGGCGCCGTAGATCGGCTGCGGCCAGTCATCCGGCACAATGCGCTGATTGGCGCTGGCAACATAGCCGCCCGGCGGATCGAACATGTGCGGCAGATCGTCGAACGGAATGCTGCCATGCCACTGGTCCGCGGCGTTGTTGGCGTCGCGGAAACCAGGCGTGACGCGTCCGCGGATCGGCACCCGGCCGGCCATCTGATAGCCGATGTTACCATCTGCATCGGCATAGACGAAGTTGAACACGGCAATCGACCAGTCGCGCAGGGCGTTGCGAAAGCCGCGCCAATCGCGCGCGCGCGGAACCGCGATGAACGCCCGCATGTCGTCGATATGGTCCATGCCGACCCAGCGCAGCGACAGCGGCCTGTCGCCAGCCGCATCGAGCGAAGGCACCAGCGCGTTCACCAACGGTCCGCGCACCGTGGAGCGGATCGTCAGCGGGCGTGCAACCTCCCCCCGCACTGGAATCGTGACGTGACGCGCGTCGAATTCGCGCCAGGTTTCGCCGTCGCGGTAGCGCTGCGGATTTGCGGCGTCCACGTCCTCGACATAAAGATCGCGGGTGGACGCGGCGTTGTTGGTGATGCTCCAGGCGATGGTTCCGTTGCTCCCCCACACCAGGCCGGGCAGGCCGGGATGTCCGGCGCCCGCGGCGTCGTCCTCGGGACCGTGCAACGCGTATTCGTACCATGTGGAAGGCAGCCAGAACGGCTGGTGCGGATCGCCGCACATGATCGCCTTGCCGCTTGCAGTGCGGCTGCCATGCAGCGCCCAATTGTTGCTGCCTGTCGCGTCGTCGGTGCCGGCTGCATGGTAAAGCACGCGATTCTCGGACGCTTCCGGCGTCAGGTACAGTGAACGAAGGTTCTCGGGCAGCAGGCGCGCGGCTTCCGCGGCCACGATGCGGTCGATGCGACCATTCAACGACCACCACAGGCCGCGGGCGATCGCAACGATGTCGCGGATGGTGAAAGGCCCGGGCGCATAGGCAAGACGCTGGAATTCTATGGGTAGCCGGCTCCCCAGTATGTCGATGTGACGGTTGATGCCGGCGACGAACGCTTCGATCACACGATGCGTGGCCTCGTCCATGGCCGCGGCTTCGCGCTCGGATATCAGGTCGATGCCGACGGTCAGGTGTGCCATGTCGCTCGCGACATAGTCTGCGCCAAGGATTTCTGCCTGGCGGCCGAGTGCCCGACGACGCAGACGGTCCATCTGCCACAGCCGGTCCTGCGCCATCGCGACGCCCAGGCCAAAGAACAGATCCGGCGTCGAGGTGGCGTAGATGTGGGGAATTCCGGAGCGGTCGCGCAGGATCTCCACCTGGCCGGCGACCGCGCCGGTGATCTGCTGACGCGCCTGCATGGTCTCTCCTCGGTGCACTTCGCTCAACGGGCCGATTGTGCTCCGGTCACGCTATGTCGTCACCCCCATGCAGGCGAGTCGCAGAGAGATTGCCTCAGCTCATCCCCTGAGCGGCGACCGGCGTAATCTCGTACATCACCCGAACTTCGCCGGGCTGCGCAAACGGATACTTGTCTTTTCCGAGATACTTCTTCGCCAACGAGTCGATATGGGCACTGGCGCCGTCTTCGGTCATGCGGGTGACCTTGCCGCGAACCTGGAGATAGCGATACGGGTTCTCCGGATCCATGATCGACAGCGCAACGGGCGAGCCCTCCTTCATGTTGCGCTGCTTCACCCGTCCCTTCGCCGTATTCACGCGCACGATACCGTTGCCATAGTCGAACCAGACCGGCGTGACCTGCGGCGTGCCGTCCGGCATCACAGTCGCCAGGTCGGCGAATGCCTTCTTCTGCGTCAACAGGTCGAGATACTTGTCGGGGATTGTCGCCATGTGCGGAAGCTCCTCGTGATGAATTGGGCCGCAATTCATTAGATGGGAGCGGCCAAAGAGAAAGGAATACCGGACACCACCCGGCGACCGCCCAACCCGAAACTCGACGCCCGGGCCGCCGGGTCGTAGGCTGGCGGTAATCCTTTTGGGAGGGAGTCGTAGTGATGCCAGCCAATGGCCCTGAAACCTGTCTCACCGGCGTGCGCGTACTGGACCTGACGCAGTTCGAGGCGGGTCCGTCCTGCACCGAGGCACTGGCGTGGATGGGCGCCGATGTCGTGAAGGTGGAAAACCCCAAGCTGGGCGATCCCGGCCGCACAGCCGGCGGAAAGCCAGGGCAGGATGCCTATTACTTCCTGCAGTACAACGCCAACAAGCGCTCGGTCACCGTCAACCTGAAGGACAAGCGCGGCGTCGAACTGGTGAAGGAGATGGCGAAGAAGGCCGATGTCTTCTGCGAGAACTTTGCGCCCGGCGCGATCGAGCGGCTCGGGCTGGGCCCGGACGTGATCCGCGCCATCAACCCTTCGATCATCTACTGCCAGACCAAGGGGTTCGGCGAAGGCAGCCCGTTCGAAAAGAACCTGGCGTTCGACATGATCGCGCAGGCCGCCGGCGGGTTGATGAGCATCACCGGCGAGGAAGACGGGCCGCCCTGCAAGCCTGGCTCGACGATTGGCGACACCGGCACCGGGATGCTGATGGCGATCACCATCCTGGGGGCGTACGTGCGGCGGTTGCGCACCGGCCAGGGCGAGCACCTGCAACTCGCGATGCAGGACGCGATCCTGCACTACATCCGCAACGCCTTCACGTTTATGGAGCGCACCGGCAAGCCGGCACCGCGTGCCGGATCGAAGACCGTGGGCGGTGGCAATCCGCCCATCGGGGTGTATCCGTGCAAGGGCGGCGGTCCGAACGACTACGTCTATATCTATTGCAGCCGCGCCAATCCCGAGCACTGGAATCGCCTGCTGAAGGTGATGGGCCGTGAGGACCTGATCGGCGATCCGAACTATGACTCGCCGGACGCCCGCACGCTGCACCGCGAGGAGGTGGACGCCATCGTCGCCAACTGGACCCGCCAGCACGACAAGCATGAGGCGATGCGCCTGGTCGGCGAGGCGACGATTCCAACTGGAGCCGTCATGGACACGATGGAACTGGCCAACGACCAGAGCTTCGTGCGGCGTGGCATCCGCCAGGTGATGCATCATTCGCAGGTCGGCGACTACACCATGAGCGGCTGGCCGGTGCGGTTCGCCGGCAAGACGCCGCCGGTGAAGCCCGCACCGTTGCTGGGTGAGCACAATGCCGACGTACTGGCGGACTGGCTCGGCATGGACGGCGAAAAGATCGGTGGATTGCGCAACGATTCGGTGATCGG
>DATAPW010000112.1:0-40449 GCA_036265005.1 Acetobacteraceae bacterium
AGCTCGTCTGCATAGGGTGCTAGGTCGGCATCGCCATGCGTCACTCCCTGCCCGAGCAGGCCGAGCGCGGAGAACAGGCCGCGCGACGTAGGATCTGCGGAGAGCGTGCCGAGGAACGGCTGCGCGTCGATCGTCCGGTTCAGCAGGTTGGTGAGATCCGGCGCCGAGAGGAACAGCAGCCCTTCCTTTGCGAGGTAAGGCGATGAGCCCGGCTGGCTCACCATGGTGAAGTCGGTATGGTCGGCAGCAAGCGCACGCGTGAGGTCGCGCGCAGTCTCCTCCGCCTCTTCAGGCACTTTCGCGTCGATCACCGCGACCAGCAGCCCCTGGAACTGCGGGAAGGCGCGGTCCAGCGCCATCGCACGCTGTCGCCAGGGAAGTGACGCGGAAAACATCTGGTCGGTATCGGTGTTCACGCCCAGATGGTGGCTCGCATAAAAACCCGAGCCCGCGGCAAGCAGGATGCCGGCGAGGACCACCATCCAGGCATGCCTCCGGCTCCCATCGACCAGCCAGACGAGCGTGCGCTGCATGAAGGACATGCCGAAATCCTTCCTGCTCATCCCGGCGTGCCGCCGGACAGATTGGCGACCTTATGCTGCAGGCCGGCCACCAGGGCCGGTGCACCGCCGGAGTTCAGCAATTCCCGAAAATCCGAGCGCTGCACGGCGACGCGGCTGATCGAGCCATCCGTCAGCACGTCTACCGCCTGCCATCCGGCAGGGCCTCGGTGCATGACGTAATCGAGCCCGACCGACGAACCGTCCGCGCGCATCAGGCGGCTCTGCACGATCACCTCGCCATTGCCCAGAGTGCGCACCGCGGGCGAGACCTGGAAACTCTGGCCATTGTAGCTGTCGAAGCTCGTGGCGTAGCTCGAAACCGTGTAGCGACGGAATGCCGCCTCGAGCGCCGTCTGTTCTGCCGCTGCCAAGGTCCTCCAGGAAAGGCCGATCGAGGCGGCAAGCACCGCATCGAGGTCGAAAACCTTCTCAACCACCGGGGCAAGTGCGCGGTAGCGTTCGTCAAACGGCGTGCTGCCGCCTGCCTTCATAGCCGCGAGCAAAGCGTCATCGAGTTGCTGGATCGGAACGGTCGCCGAAGGGTTTCCGGCAGTCTGGGCGCGTGCCGCCCACCATGGGATGGCGACAGCGCTACCGGCGATTGCCAGACCCAGCAAATGGCGACGTGCGATGGGGGGTATCTTGTCCGAGGTCATTGTTCTCCTCCGTATGTTCAAAGAAAATTTCCAAATTCACGCCAAGCCGCATTCCGCGGTCAGGTGTCCGGTGAACGGGTGCCAAACCTGCGTGGAGCCAAGCAGGGGGATGCCGATGAAGCCCCGCAGATGCAGGTTGCCGTCTGCATCCAGCCAAAGCTTCGCGTGATATGTCTCTCCATCGCGCGGGTCGGTGACTTCACCCAGCCAAGTGCCGTCCGCTGCGGCCCTTTCGTTCGTGATGATGGTCAGGCCGCACTGTGAACGCCCATGCACGTCGGTCGGGATTGGCGCCAGCGGGTCGCGATCGATGCCGACGATCCGACCGCAGAGCGCGTCGCCGCACTCTGCGATCGCGATGACGCCGTGGCCGTTTGCCGTCGACCAGGTGCCGACGGGGCTGCCTCCTGCCACCGCCGGTGCCGCCGACCCAATCAGTGCGAGCGCGAGCATGGCCGCACCAAAAAGCACCGCATGCAGTCTGGCACGCCCAAACATTGAACCGAACTCCTGTCGTCACAATTCGGCGCGCTATATTGGTGGGCGGCTGGGTCGCCTGAATGCCGGCCTCGTCATAAGACCTATGTTCCCAGCGCGGGAAATGACAGATCGACCGATGGTAGTTTCACTACGCAAATTCAGGCGGATAGGTGCTAGCGCGCTTGAATGGTGGCGCAGATTTACTTTACAGCCGCACAGGCTCACGTTTTGGAAAGCGTTGCGACGGCGGCCTATCTCCTATGCTCCGGCATGATAGCGCGCACTTAGGTGCGCCCTCTAACGCGGTGGCATCTCACGCTTTATTAGGCAGATCGAAAATGAAACTGGCTCCGAGTAGGTCCGCCTGATCCCGCTGGCGCTGGGGCTAGTCGCCCCGGCCCCTGCGCAAGACATCGTGAGCGAACTACAGGTAGGCGCCCCTGGCGCACGCCGTATCGCTTACGGGAAGCCGCTTATTAATAGCGAGTTGCGGTCAGTCGGTCTCGCGAGTGCCTGACGGGGCGGGTAGCCGGAATTGGTCCGGAAGGCGATGGCTGACCACATCGCGGCCGAATATCGGCTGCGATGCCGCTACGTCCGGCAATACAGGTCTATTTCGGCTGGACCGTGGACCTGGATCGTCTCCTGGCTCAATCCGCGTTACCGTGTTTCGCTCTATTTCGAGCACAGCTCCAACGGTAGCTTTGCGAAACAGACGGGTTGCCGAACTCCTGAACGGCGATCGGGCCTTCCGGTGACGGCGGTATCGGCCTCGTCTCCTCCTCGATCGCCGGGCAGAGCGTCCTAGATCCAATCCGAGGACGCGATGCCTAAAGCTCATCCAAAGCCATGGCCCATAAACGGCTCTCTCGCTTGAATTATCCGTTGGATCATCCGATCTGACCTATGATGGATGCCAACGTCCCGGCATCGTCGCCGTATCGGACCGGTTAGGGAATGAACATCGCTCATCATGCATGTTCAGCTGCAATGATGCGCCTGTTGCTGATCGCCTTCGGGTTGGCTGCGGCGCTGCCGTCGCGGCCCAGCAGGGCCGCGCAGCAGCCCGTGCCGTTGTCGTTGGAGGAGCAACAAAGCGAACTGTGTTCGGCTGCAGTGCTGAGAGCTGAACAGCAATACGGCACGCCCCCAGGCCTGCTCACCTCCATTGCCAAGGCCGAGAGCGGTCGCCGTATAACAGGTGCGGCAACGTTACAGCCTTGGCCCTGGGCACTCAATGTTGACGGTCGTGGCCTGTTTTTTGAGACCAAAGCACAAGCCGTTAACTGGATACGCAAGGAGTTGGCGCAAGGCGGCAGCTTCATCGACGTCGGCTGCATGCAGGTGGACTTGAAGTTCCACCCCAGCGCATTCCGAACGCTGGAGGAAGCCTTGGATCCAGCCATCAATGCGGATTATGCCGCTCGCTTTCTTGTCAGCCTGTACCTTGCCACAGGCGGGAATTGGTTCGTTGCGGTCGGATTATACCATTCTCGATCACCCGAGCTGGCTCGTATGTATCGCGAGCGCGTAACCGATGTCGGGCTTGGTCTGCCACCTGCCAGAACGCACAAGCTTCGCCTTGCCCTGTCTGGTGGGGGGACTGCCCTGATCAACGTCAATCGGCAACCGTCACGCTGGTCCCGACCCGTGAACGCGTGCCGGGTTGCCACAATACTCGGTTCCTATCTTCGATCGTCCGCCCGCGCCCAGGCATGCGCTGCGCCGGGTTCTCCTCGTGAGGCCAGCTCAGGGGGCAGCAGGTAGGCAGGAGAGCAAAGTCGGATCTGGACAATGCGCGGGCGTGATGTGCCTGCAGCAATATCCGCGGCGGCCGATTTGCGATCCGCGATGAAGCGGACCCCGGCCATCCGGCCGCCAGAGAGCTGGGCGCCGACAGCAAGTCCCCGGCCCGCCGCTCGATAGGCGGTAATCGTCAGACCTGGCCCGCGGCCGTGATCCGCAACCGTCTGGCCGCTGCAACGAGATTGACGAGCCCTGGTCGGACTTTCCCACCGTGCTATCGGCTGCTCGACCCGATGCGGGCTTATGCGCTCGAGAAGCTCGTTCAAGGTGGGGCGGTTGACGTTGACCCGCCTTGCTGAAGCCGTCCAGGCTTTCACAGGAGCTCACAAGAGGCCCAAAACCCGTCCGCCTCATTCCCCTGAGTTCCGTCGTCAAATGGTCGATCTGGTCCGCGCTGGCCGCGATCCAGAGGAACTCGCCCGCGAGTTTGAACCGACATCGCTGTCGATCCGCGATAACCGGTACAGACCTTCCGGGCGCAGTGCGGGTATAGAGCGGCTGGGTGCCGGACATGGAAAGAAACAGAAAATGGCGACGCGCCGTACCGCCGTGGTGTGCGCTGGACTTGCGTCTGTCGTCGCAGTACTCGGTTGCGTCGCCCAGCAACAGCAATCACTGCCAACAGATGCACACGCCTCCCGTGGGGCCGTGACGATGTCGTCGTACGACGAGACTGCCTACTACAATGCCGTAAGAAACCGGTGGTTTGGGTTGGGCGATTACGCAACAGATCAGCCGGGCCGATAGGCGGCCGCCTCAGCCATTTCGTGTCCGATGAGTGCCGGAGCAGGGTGCCGCACATACCATCTGCTATCGTTCCTCACTCTGCTGCTGCCGACGCTTGTCACCGATCGTCCGCATAATCAGCAATTCGCGCCGCACCTCGGCATTCTCCTCGTCAGTGCAGGGGTGTCGAGTGCCATCTGGCGCTATCCAATGGCACACTTCTGCCTCGGCATTGATGATCTTTTGCCAGTCCTTGGGTCGGTTCGGCATTTCGCGATCCTCCAGTGCGAAGGCAACAATAGCCTGCCCCAATCGACGTTCTACTGAAAGCAGATGGGCGACCGTCGGATACTGGTCGCCCGAGTTGCCGCTAAACGGCGGCTTTCAGGAGCAGCCTCCGAACCCCTTGACCAGCAGCCCTGGGCGCGGACTGGCCAAAACCCGAATGTCTGCCGTGAGGCCGCGATTGGCGGAAGCAGACGGCGCGCAGCATGTCCGATACCTTGTCTGGGGACAGGGGCTTGGTAGCTCAGAGGTCAATCCCGAACTCGTGTGAAACCACAAAGTGGCGCAGAGTAAGTTAGTACCGGAGACAACTATCGCCTCGACGTCCCGGCAAGACCGTGATTTCGACCGAACCACACGAGGCATCTGGGCGATCGGGCGCGCGGGCGACGGCCGATTACCGCAAGCTCGATTATGCAGCCGAATGAGCGCTGGACGAGTTGCAGTGGCTTACCGGGCGAACGCATCAAACGCAGTTCTTGCGCGCGCGGGCTGAACGCGCCCATTCTCGGCCACGACCTCTGGGGCCCGGATCGCGTTACGGTGGTCGAGGGAATGTCGGACCGCCACATTTGCGTGCGCCCGACGCGTCTGGCGGGAGGGCGGCTGACGGTGCAGGCAGACTTGCTGCGGCACATGGGGAGCGCGCGCGAGGCCGGGTTTCGAGGCGCTGCCGTCGCGCGCCGAAACTGCGGGCATTTCGGGGGAAGATCGTCCATGCGCTGGCGCAGAATCCTGGTGATCGTTATCGGCCTGCTGGTGGTCCTGCCGATTACCGGGATCGGCGTTTTCATTGCTACCTTCAATCCTAACGCCTGGAAGCCGCGCATCCAAAATGCGGTGATGCGCGCGACAGGGCGAGAGCTGTCGCTAAACGGCCCGATCTCGCTGAAATGGTCACTGGTGCCGACGATCGAGGCACGCGACGTGGCGCTCGCCAACTTCGACGGCGGCTCCCGACCGCAAATGGTGACCGCGCAAAGCATCGAGGCGGAGGTAGCCCTGCTACCGCTGCTGTCGAATCGCCTCGACATTCCTCGGCTGGCGATAATCAAGCCGGACGTTCTGATTGAGACGACTCAGGCCGGTCGCGGCAACTGGCGGTTCACGAAGCCGGCCACGCCGAGTGACGCGCCGACAGCCGCCGCGGCGCCGGGGGAGTCAATGGACATCGTCGTCCAATCGATGACGGTCGAGGATGGCACGCTGACCTGGCGCAACGGCGTCACGGGGCAGGCCGTTACTGGCACACTGAACTCGTTTGAATTGCTGGAGCCGAGCACGACGTCTCCCGTGACGTTCCGGCTTGTCGCAACTTATGCCGGGACTCAGTTTGACGCGAAGGGCGAGACGGGCTCGATGGCGCGGCTGAGCGATACGGCCGCGAAGACACCGTGGCCGGTGAGGCTGTCAATCAACTCGAACGACGCGGCGCTGTCGGTGGATGCGAAATCGACGACGCCGATGCAGCCGGCAACCTATTCGGGCAAAGCAAGCGGGCAGCTGGCGGATCTGGCCCAGCTTCAACCTTTCGTTCCGGGCACGCCGCTGCCGTCGGTGCGGGAGCTGAGCTTCAGCGCGAATGTCGCGGATAGCGGGCCGCTGCTCACGCGGGTCAGCGAATTCACGCTTCATGCCGGGACATCCGACCTGTCCGCCTATGCGCCAGGGCTGACGCTGACACAGATGGCTATTCGAGCGCCGCAGCCGGATCAACCGATCACCGTGCAAGCCGCCGGCAACTACGCCGACGCACCGCTGACCATCTCGTCGACGCTTGGTGCGCCGAGTGCGCTGATCAGCGGGCGGCCATTCCCGGTGGACGTCTCGCTCGCGGCCGCTGGAGCCATAGTGACGGCGAAGGGCACGCTGGCCGATCCGGCGCGCATGGCCGGGGCGGAGCTGGCGGTGAGCGCGCGCATTCCGGCGCTGGCGCCATTCGCGGCGCTGCTGCAGCAACCGGTGCCAGACGCGAAGAATATCGCGCTGGGTGCGCATCTTGCCGAGGCGCCGGGCGGGTTCGCCAAGGGCATGGTGCTGACGCAAGCAACGCTGACCCTGCCGCAGGGCGATATTGCCGGCGACGCGTCGGTGACGTTCTCCCAGCCTCCATTGATTTCAGGAAACGTGACGTCCAAGCGGATCGATCTCGATGCGCTGCTTGCGATGAAGTCGATCAATCCACCAGCGCCCCCGGCCGCGGTGGGCCCACAGGCCACAGCGCCGCCGGCCACGCCCGCGCCGCCGCCGGAGCGGCGCGGCAATCCAAATCTGCTGTTCTCCGACGCCCCGCTTGGCCTTGGCGTGCTGCGCGATGCCGACGCGGATGTCCAGTTGCGCATTGGCGAACTGCACACCGGCGGCGAGACGCATCGTGACATCGTCGGGCATTTCGTGCTCAAGGGCGGCAAGCTCGTGCTCGATCCGATCAGCGGGAGTCTTCCTGCCGGCAGAATGAGCGGGCGGCTGACGATCGACGCCAACCCACCGAAGCCGCCGGTAACCCTGGTGCTGCGCGCGCCAGGCCTGTCGGTGCGTGCGCTGGCGCCGATGCTCGGGCTGCCGTCCGACGCGTCGGGCGTGCTCGAAGTGGACGCCGATCTCAATGGCGCTGGGGACAGCCTGCACGCAATCGCCGCGGAGCTGAACGGGACGCTCGGGCTGGCGATGGTGAACGGGCAAATCGACAACGCCTCGCTCAACCGCGTGCTCGGGCCGATCCTGACCTCGGCGAGCCTCCCGCTATCGCTGATCAACCCCGGCCAGAGCATCCGCGGCAGCAGCGCACTGCGTTGCTTCGCGGCGCGGCTGGACATGCGTGGTGGGCTGGCAACGTTCCGTGCGCTTTATCTCGATTCCGCACGGGTCAAGGTGACCGGCAGCGGCACGATCAACCTCGCCGACGAAGCGCTCTCGGTTCGCTTGCGACCGCAGGCGCGGCTCGCCAATACCGGCATCACCACGCCGCTGATCGTCGGCGGGACGATCGAGCATCCGAAGGCGCGCATCGATGCGGCGAATTCGGCGCAGGCCAACATCATGGGCTTTGCGCAGTCTGCGGAGAACTTGGCGGAAGTACCGCTTGGGGCGATCTCCGGCGCGTTCGGCGGCCCGGATCGGCTCAGCAGCGGCGGCGATGACTGCGCGAATCAGCTCGCGATCGCGCGCGGTCGGCCGGGCGGTCCGCAGCCGAATTCGCCACCGTCTATGCTCGCGGTGCCCGCCAATGCGGCGAAGCAAATCCTCAACGCGCCCAAGAATCTGCTGCAGAACCTCTTCGGCAAATGAACCGGCGACACTGCATCGTAGCCGAAAAGGCGGCGCGCTAACGGCCATTGTGCGATTCTCTGGTCTGGCTCGACGACGCCTATCTTATTGTTGATGCTCTCGGGGTTCATTGATTTGCACCGTGGCGGTCATCCCGGCCACGAGAACGATACCATCCGGCACTCGATCGATGTGGATACGCACGGGAATTCTCTGCGCGAGCCGCACCCAGGTGAAGATTGGATTGACCGTGGCAATGCCTTGCCCGTTCGGCTGTGCGTTCGCGACGTTGATCTCGCGGGCGATACTGTCGACATGGCCATGAACAATCGGACCGTAGCCCATCAGCTTGATTTCGGCCGGATCCCCCGCGCGTATAGGCGCGAGGTTGGTCTCCTCGAAATACCCGTCGATCCAAAATGAATGGGCGTCGACCACCGAGATAGTGTGCACGCCAACGTTGACGTAGTCGCCAAGCTGGGCGAGCAGGTTCGTCACGTAGCCGTCGACCGGGGAGAGAATGCGCGTGCGCCCAAGATTCACCTGCGCCTGGCGGAACTGGGCATTGGCCTGCGCGACGCTCGCCTCGGCGCCCAGGCGCTGCGCTTTCAGCGACGCGATTTGTCGCTGCACGAGAGCCAGGCTTTCCTGTGCTGTCCGCGCCGCCGCCTCCTGCTGCTGCAGTTGGGACGCGTACTGCTGAGCATCCTGAACGGTACCCCAGCCGTCCTGCGCCCCTTTCCCGTAGCGGCCCGCCTGCTGCTTCGCGAAGACGAGCGCTGCCTGCGCCCGATCAACCTGTGCCCCATTGGCGCTGATCTGTGCCTGCTGGACAGCGATTTGCGCGTCGATGTTCTGCACGCTCGCCTCGCCCTGCTGCACCGCGGCTTCGGCCTGACTGACGGCTATCGTGTAATTGGTCGGGTCGATGACCATCAGGAGATCACCCTTGTGCACGTATTTGTTGTCGATGACTGGCAGCTCGACGATACGCCCCGCAACCTCCGGCGCCAATGTGACGGCGTAGGCGCGCACAGTGCCGTCGCGCGTCCAAGGTGCGCTCATATATGCATCCCACATTGCACGCCCCAGCAAGACGGCGACCGCCACGACGAGTACGGTGAGCAACACCGGCATCACACGGCTCGCTCGACTCGGTGTCACCCGGGCAAGCGGGTTGGGAAACCAGGCGGGCTCGCGATCGGCGCGCCTGGCTTCCGGCTTCTCCTTGGCGTCGGACATAGCAGCCTCACCTTCCCGCGCTTAAACGATCAACGACAGGACGATCGTGTAAACCGCGAACATGAACAGCACCGGGGGCCTCACAAGGCGGAGCCACCCGAGGCGCACGGCAACCCGGCGCAGCCCGATTGGGGCCATTCAGGCGGCGATCGGCATGATCGATATCGGGCAACGTGCACGCCGAAGAGATTTATCTCGACGAATCTCATGGTCGTGCTCCGGCATCGAAATAGGCGCCGTGTTTTGCCAGCGCCTCCGTAAGGACAAGAATGTTGGCCCGTGCCCGCAGGACGGCTGCATTGCCCGGTCCGTCGGCCGCATCGGTGGCGAGCACTTCGTCGAGCCGAGTGAGCCGGGCGATCGCCCGCGCGCTGTGGCCGTCCGCCAGCGCCGCCAGCGCCGGGTCGAGCTTCGGACCGAGGCTGAGATCATGCGCAATATGTCGTAGGTGGTCGATTTCGCTGCCGACCGAGAGTGCGGCCACCAGCTGCGCGCGCTGCAGCGGCGTCGCCTCGTCCGGCATGGCGGAGAGCCGGCCGTACACCAGGCCCTCCCAGTCACGTTGGCTGCGACCGAGCGCGAGACGGCGCAGATCGCGCAAGGTCAACGCGAGTAGCCGGCGTGTGCGGAAGGCCGGTGACAACGGCGGCAGGAGGCGAAATGACAGCGCCGCAAAGCCGGCACCGAAGACAATCGTCGAGCTGGCGTTGTAAAATGCCTCGGGGTTGTAAGTCATCGGATTGCTCGGTTGCAGTAGCGGCATGAACAGCATCGTTATCCCGGTGAACAGGCCGACCTGCCAGGCTTGACGCGCCTGCGCCAACAGGGCGCCCATGGGCACGAGGCAAACAGCGAGCACGAGGCTGAAGCCGGCAAACCTCTCGATCCCCAGTTCTGGCAGCACCCCAAACGCGACGATCGCCGTAAGGACCACGTCCACGATGATGCCGACAATGAAGAGTATGGCGGCACCGTAAGCCTGGTCCGCGCGAGGTGCGAGCAGCAGCACGATGATGGTCGCGAACATTATCGCCCCGCCGCCGCCCGGCCACGCAGTGACAATCCAGAACAGCGCAACAGCGCCGATCGTTACGAAGGCGCGCCCGGCATTGACCAGCGCTGGCAGCCAATCAGGTACCCGAATATGTTTTGTGCCGCGACGCGTAACGGATCGTGCCGGATCGGCGACAAGCAACGCGAGTCCGTTGAGTGCCTGCGCGATGCCCGCGATAGTCTCGGCCGCCTTGTCGGCAAGCAGGCGCAGCGAGGGTGACATGGAAGGCAGCGCGATCAATCGCTGGACGGTCAGCTCGCAGATCCTGAGCAGGGCGACAGGGTCGTCGATCCACCTCGCAGCGGCACCCGGCTGCGATGCCGACTGCAGCTCAGGCGGCACGTTTTCGAGTACTGTGGCGGCTTCTCGTTGGGTCTCTCCAGCGGGCAGCCGATGCAGGTTGGCAATCGCGCGCCAGCCGGAGAGCGCCGTGAACAGCCCGTCCACTGCGCTCTGCAACGCCGGCGAATGGTAACGAATCCGCGCCGATTCTCCGAGCGTCTCATCAATCAGGGGATCGAGGGCGACGACGCGACGAATGAATTCGTGACGGACGGGCTCCGTGTCGGCGAATTCATGTCCTGCGATTGCCAATGTGCGGATAAGCCCGGCGGTGATCGCCGCCGACAGATCCGCGAACTGCGCAGCGAGCTGGCGTCCGGCGCCGCCGAGATCGGTGACGGCGAGAACGACACCAGCACAGACGATGCCGAGGCAGATCTCGCTGGCCCGGGTAACGGCAAGCAGGAAAGCAGCGTTTGCATCCACGCCGCCGGTCGAGCCGAACAAGTCGCCGGCAATGATCGCCACCGTATAGCCAGCGAGTGCCGCGGCATAGGACGCAAAATTGTGCAATAGCGTGGCAGCGAAGGCACAAGCCGCGGCCCACACAGTCAGGCATCCGAGGAACAGGACGCGATCCTGCGGGAAGCAGGCAACCAACACCAAGCTCATCGCAGCACCGATCACAGTGCCGACCAAGCGGAACCAACCTTTGCGCAAGGAGGCGCCGAGCTGTGGTTGACACACGATGGCCGCCGAAGTGCCGGCCCAGAATGGATTATCGAGCTCGAGCCAGTATGCGACGTAGAGCGCAAGCGACACCGAAGCCCACAGACGCAGCCCGAACAGCAGCGGCGGACCAGCGGCGCGCAACGCCTCTATTAGTCGGGCCGCGTTGGAAACCAGCAGCGAGCGTCCGGTCGGGAGCAAGGTATCGGTCACTGCAGCACCTCACTCACTGGCACTGAGCCACGATATCACCATCCGTGGGGCAAAATCCAATCCGACCCAATGCAGGGCTACGGACATGGCATCTAACCTTACCACTGCGTCAGCGCGCGGAGGAGGCTCCCGCTCTCGCCAGAAATACTACGGACAATGCAGCGACTTCTGCGCGATGAATTTGTCGTTTAGCATGATGCGATGTCTGGCCATCTGCATCCCAGTCCTTTTGTCCAGGCAAACCGCAGGCAACGGAAAACCCGTCTACTGGTGTCTGCTAAGCGGGGAGCAGATGGCCATTTTTCAATACGTACCAGCGGTTTTCCGCAACCGTCGGGCCGCTGCAACGAGATTTACAAGCCCTGGTCGGACCTCTTCCCAACTTCTGGTCTTCAGGCCGCAATCAGGATTGACCCAGATCTGCCAATCCTGCAGTCGCTGTCGCGCCAAGATGATCAGCGCGGCCATTTCGTCCGCATCCGGAACCCGCGGACTATGTATGTCCCATACCCCCGGACCAATCTCGGCAGGGTACGCCGCGCCCTTGCTTGCGAAGGCGTCGAGCAGCTCCATCCGACTGCGCGTGGTTTCGATGGAGATCGCATCCGCGTCCATGGCCGCAATCGACGGCATGATGTCATTGAACTCGGAATAGCACATATGCGTATGGATGGCGGTCTCATCGCGCACCGCTGCGGTTGCCAGCCGGAAGCAAGCCACCGCCCAGTCAAGATATGCCGGCCAATCAGCTCGACGCAGCGGCAGTCCTTCCCGAAACGCCGGCTCGTCAACTTGAATGACGGCAATGCCGGCCGCCTCCAGATCAGCCACCTCATCGCGGATCGCGAGCGCGATCTGCCGGCAGACTTCCCTGCGCGGCAGATCATCGCGCACGAAAGACCATTGGAGCATGGTGACTGGCCCCGTCAGCATGCCCTTGACCGGTTGCGCTGTGAGCGACTGCGCATGGCTTGTCCAACGTACCGTCATCGGCGCAGGCCTCGATACATCGCCCCAGATGATCGGCGGTGCGACGCAGCGGCTGCCGTATGACTGGACCCACCCGTGCCTGGTAAAGGCATAGCCCTGCAACTGCTCGGCGAAATACTTTACCATGTCGTTGCGCTCGAATTCGCCATGCACCAGCACATCGAGACCAATCTCCGCTTGCCATCGGATGGCGTCGGCAATCCAACCCTCGATGGCGCGGTCGTAGTCCGCTTGTCGGGCATCACCGCGAACGAGTGCCGCCCTTACATGACGCACCTCTGCTGTTTGCGGGAATGAGCCGATGGTGGTGGTCGGGAACCGTGGCAACTTCAGTCGAGCAGACTGTTTCATGCGCCGCTGCGTGTAGGGGCTGGCACGCTGTTCCATGGCCGGTGTGACGGACGTCATGCGAGACGCGACTTCATGCCGGTGGGCAAGCAGATTGCTCATCCTCGAGCGAACTGCGTCATCACTCCTTGCAAGCTGCACCTCGATGGCGGTCACTCCTTCGTCGAGTCCACGGGCAAGTGTCGCGACCTCCGACAGCTTCTCGGTCGCAAACGCGAGCCACCCCTTGATGTCCGGATCTAGGCGATCCTCCTGCGCCAACTCTACTGGCACATGGAGCAGGCTACAGGATGGAGCAACCATCAACCGTCGTGTTCCCCGCGCCTCTGCCACAACGCGCAAGGTCGCGAGAGCCGACCGAAGGTTGGTGCGCCAGACGTTGCGCCCGTCCACCACGCCAAGGCTCAGCCATTGGTCCGGTCGTGTTGCAGCCAATGCAGCGTCGAGCTGATCGGCTCCCCGCACCAGGTCGAGATGCAACCCTGCAACCGGGAGCCGGGCTGCCGTAGCGAGATTTTCGCCCAGCGGACCAAAATAGCTGGTCAGCAGGATGCTCGGCGCCGATTTGTCGACGAAGCTGGCATAGGTCAGCGTCAAAGCTTGACGTGCCTTTTCAGAAAGATCGAGCGCGAGGACAGGCTCATCCATTTGCACCCAGGCGCAACCGTCACTCGCCAGTTCGCTGAGGACCTGCTGATAGAGCGGCAGCAGACTGCTCAGCAGATCGAGCGGGTCCGACCCGTCCGCAGATTTCGCGAGCAGCAGAAAGCTGATAGGTCCCAGCAGAACCGCCCTCGTCCGGATGGAAAGCGCCCGCGCCTCGCGGAATTGGCTCAGGGGCCGATTCTCGGTCAGCTCGAACCGTTGGCCATGTGATAGCAGCGGCACGAGGTAGTGGTAGTTGGTATCGAACCACTTGGTCATTTCCAGGGCGGGAAGTCCGTCAGCAATCCCCGCCGCGGCCTCTGCCGCGGTGCCGCGAGAGCCGCGTGCCAGTGCGAAATAGGTTCGCAGCGGCACCGGGCCTCCTTGCCAGCCATAACCCGGTGGGATTGCCCCGAACATGCAGGCGGTATCCAGCACGTGGTCATAGAGGGAGGCATCGCCCGAGGGCACGTGACCGATGCCAAGACCGAGTTGGAGTCGCCAATGTTTGGCGCGTAGCCGCGACGCATCGGATAGCAGGCCAGTTTCATCAAGTGTGCCGCCCCAGTATCGCTCCAAGGCGGTCTTCAACTCCCGGCGTCGCCCAATTCGCGGGAAGCCAAGATTGCTGGCGATGGTCATGCCGCCCTCCCGATGTGAACGGAGGGAATGCAAAAGACGTTTGCCCGGCGCAGCCCGCCGAAGAAGGTGGCCATCATTGTCGTCCCCCACTCCCGGGCACCCCGCCCGGCAGTTGCTGTGAGCGCGACGCCGGCAGGTCTCCTGGCTCGCGGATCATCGCCACTGGCCCTGTCTTCCCGAGCCGCACGCGGCTCAGTGACCCGCCTTGCTCCACAGCGGAGCAGAGCGGACGGGCCAGCGGCTCGCCGCTGACAGTTGCGGGGGCAGCCGCCGACTTGCCCCCGGACCCATGGTCCAGCCGGGACGCACGGCGTTCCCTCTTCGCCCGCTCGCGCGGGACCGACGACACATAAACATATCCTTATGAGATGGAAGAATCAATATCCATCGATCGGGGCGCCCAAGCCCACGTGCCTGGCGAACGCCAGCTCGATCCGGTTGAGATCGGGACTGCTGTCGTTTGCGGCTCCGGAGGTCAGACGGCAGCGGCGAAACTGCGAACGGCGGGCGACATCCACCCGTCCCGCCTTGGCACCGGCTGCGTGCAGCGTGGGCGGATCGTCCTCCACGATGGTGATGGGGAGCGCACACGACACCTCGCCATCCCGGTCAATTCTTCGTCCTCTGGGGCCGCCTCAGCATTGCGTCGCCCGGGTGCACCAGGTCTCAGGGCAGTCATCTCAGCCAAATCAGCCGCATTTCGCCATGTCATCAGCGAATGGCCCTTACCAGGGACGGCTCCCCATATCCGACATGCCAAGCCCGATTCCGAGAAGGCGCTGAGCACGTTCATCACTCGTCGCCAGCCGATCTCAGGCGCAATTGTAGGAGACCGATGGTGCCGGCTGGACCGATTATCCGTGTGAACCTGACGTTGGCCTGCCCTGTGATCATCGCACCAATGGCTTGGCCAGCGCTGTCCGGTGCCGAGCCGGTGCGATGCCCTGGCGTCCACGGCGCGCCCCGGCCGGCGACTGTTGGTCATGAGCGACGATGTAACCGGGGCGATCCTTGGCAAGCTCGCTGGTCAAAGCCCACAAAAACAGCATGGGCAATCGCAACCTTACGGAGATCATTGCTATGGAACTGAGGACTGATCGCGCCTTCGGCCGATTCGATGTCAATGAAATCGCGAAAACATTCCCGCCTACAGCAAATACGCTCCTGTTGGACACCTATTTGACCAACGAGGAGGCTGCCAGCGCGCGGATCTTTCGCGTTTACAAGGAAACCCCGCCTCACTATCACGCAACCTGCGATGAATACCTTTACGTACTGTCCGGCCGGGGCACCTTTTGGATGGGCAGCCCAGAAAATACCGGCGAATTCGCGCCTGGGAACTTACTATTCTTCAAGCGCGGGACCGTCCACGCGCTGCCGACCATCCTCGAGTGGCCTGTCGTGTTTCTCTCGATCGACACGCCGCGGCGTGATCCCAAGGACATCATATTCGTGAACCCTGAAGACGGGACACCAGAAGACTTCATTCAGCAGCGGGGGTGATCCGTCAGCTCGGCAGCAAGCACGCACAGCATGCGACATTACGTCGCCAGCCTGCGCCGGTGGGGTGCCATCCCGAGCCCAGTCGCGCGCTGTGCGGCGGCTACTTCATCTCGGCGATCAGGACATCGCCAACCATGACCTCGGGCATTCCTCGAGCGAACTCCAGGACGTTGTTCCTCACCCAGTCAGCGGCCTTTTCGTTGGACACGAGCGCTTCGTCCGCGCTGTCAAACATGCTGATGGTGATTACCACATCCGGTCCGCCGTCGAGCAGATAGTAGCCCCTGAAACCCTTCAACCCGCGCATAAGCGGGACAAAACTGTCCTGAACGCGCTTCGTCCACTCCGCTCCCGAGCCTCGTCTCACTCGGTACTTTCTAACGGCAATGAACATGGCCCAGACCCTCCGCCAGCGTCGGCCACCGGCATACTCCAGCATCGTCGCACAAGATGTAGTTGACGGATAGCGCGTTCCTTACCTTGATCGAGGCAGCCGGCGTGTCGTGGTCAGCGATGGCCATCGAGCTTTCGGCGGTCGGCTTCGTTGGAAAGAATGGCACGCCGACAATGCGTCGACTGAACGTCGATGCACATACCCTCAGCGATCACCGTGATGCCAACCCCACCCATGATAGTGGCCGGGTGCCTCGATGACGCAGCCGGAGAGCATTGTCGTTGCAAATATCAGGCCCACAAGCAACATCAGTGGACGATGCATTCCTCCGTACCTCCTCTCTCTCGGGGCAGACTGCCCCTCGACAGGGTCGGAAGTTGAGGACGGCATCCCGGCGGAAAGCGGGCGAAGGCGTGTCAGCGAGGCGGCGCCTGGTGACCGACTGTCACCGTTGTTGCGACAGCTCGCCTCTGCAACGGAATGAGTCGCACCCGATACCTGGTCGAATCGGCCAGGTATGCCGGTCAGTAATGCGAGGAGGACCAACCTCCGAGCACCTCTCCACTGGTATGAACCGTCAGCGTTCCTGGTGCCGGTGTCACACAACACGAGTCGGCACCGGAAGGTGGTGGTGGATATGCACATCCACCTACCAGCGAAACAAGCAGCGCCATTGATCTCAGCCGAGCCGCCTCAATCAAAGCCAGCTTACGCAGCGGCCATCGCCTTTGTCGCCCTGACCGGGAGTTTCAATACCTTGCACAAGGCGCTCAAATTCTCTGTCCGTGGCCGACAGTAATCGGTCTCCCAATAGTAAATGCTCACGGCGCTCACGCCGACCTGCTCGGCAAGTGCCGCAACTGATAGACGACGCTTGATCCGAGCGTCACGGAGGTATCGGGCAAAGTCAGGTTTGCGTGCCAAAGGAAATGTCTCCTACTTGGTGGCTTGGGCAGTAGTGGCGGCAACTTAGTGGTCGTGGCTCAAATCTGCAAACCGATAGCGACGGGAGGCACAATTGGATAGCCAAGACGCGGAGCAGGCCTTGCTTGATGGATACCTCTCAAAATGGCGTCACTATCATCTTTGACATTTTCCGGTGGTTGGTTTTCGTTAGCCGGCTTTGAATGCCTGAGGGCATCCAGCAGATCGCAAGCCCATTGATCGCCTGCCGTGCAGTCCTCGTTGACCCGTGTCAGGAAATCGGGACGCCGGCTATGACAGCCTGCGATAATGATAACACCAATGAGTAAGATAGCTCGCCACGGGACGGCATCCATGCCGCCGGAGCGAGGCCAGGACTTTCCGGTGAAGTGTCTGCTCAGAACATCAAAAAGGGCGTCCCGTTCTTCAGCGTCTGGACTGCCATCAGGCGCACCGCCGGCATAATTGGCATTCAGCTTTCTAACCAGATCAGGATTTTCCTCAACGACGACCCGCACGGCGAGATTTGAGGGCGGCATCATGTGACGCTGCTCAAGTTCCCACCGGCAGCACGCCAGCGGAGAGGGTAATAGGGTGGCCAATTCCGTCTCCGAGGCCGGATGTTCGTCGACTCGGCCGTTGCGCAACTATATGGTGCGGAGGTTCTGCTTCTGCCAGATGACGCTGAGTGCACCTGAGAACACGCACGCTTTTTGCCACCGACCGCGGGGCGTGGCTTTGGACATCGTGACGTATCGGTGTAGAGCGAGGAGCATTCAGCCCAAGACTTTACTTCGCACGAACGAGGCGTTTTCAGCCTCTGCGGCAGGCTGAATTCCTTCCTGCGCAGAACGACGGCCTGCGCACCGCCCTGACCGTCCGCTGCAGGCTCGAACAAGCGAGAGAGACGGTCAGGCCGACCGTCCTGGATGGACGCCAGCCCCGAAGCCATCCGGGCCGGGTTCGGCAGGCACCTGTCACATTGGATAAGTTGCTGTGTGAACAACCGGCTTGAGCAAGATCACCGCGCAGCAGCTGGATTATCGCCGGCGCGGAATGACCGACCCATAGCGGCTGGAATCCTGCCCGCCTTGGGCCCATCTTGGCGGCAACAGCGAGGAGTGAAAGCGATGGAGGACAGGATCGTGGAGGGCGCAGCGTGCGGTCCGGATGGCTGCGACGATGCCGCCGGCATGACCAACCTTGGCACCGAACCTGCCGTGGGCCTGCGCATCGACATCGTCTCCGACGCAATCTGCCCCTGGTGCTACGTCGGCAAGCGCCAGCTCGAACGCGCGCTGGCGACGCTGGCGCCGGAAGGACTGCACTTCTCGGTCCACTGGAACCCGTTCCAGCTCAATCCCGACATGCCGAAGGAAGGCCGCGACCGGGCCGCCTACCGCGCCATGAAGTTCGGCAGCGTCGAAAAGGCGCGCGCACTGGACGAACGCGTGGCAACCGCCGCCGCCGGCGTGGGCCTGCAATTCCGCCAGGACCTGATGCTGCGCACGCCGAACACCATCGACGCGCATCGGCTGATCTGGCTCGCCGGCAAGCAGGGTGTGCAGGACGCGGCGATGGAGGCGGTGTTCGTCGCCTACTTCACCCAGGGCTGCGACATCGGCGACCACGCCGTGCTGGCAGACTGCGCCGCGCAGGCCGGCATGGACCGTGCCGCCGTCGCCGACTTTCTCGCCGGCGAGGTGGCGGCGAACGAAATGCGCGCCGCCGACCAGGCCGCGCGCGAGGCCGGGGTGAATGGCGTGCCGTCATTCTTCCTCGACGGCTACGGCCTGTTCTCCGGCGCCATGCCGGCAGAGACGATGGCCGAGGCGCTGCGCAAGGGCCACCAGATCCTGCGCCAGCGGGCGACCGAGGCTGCCGCCTAGCCGCGCTGGTGCTGCAACGCCGTCGCGAGGAACCGGCTGACCCGCCGGAAAGCGTCTGCGCGCGCCGCCGGCTCGGTAGCGACGATGGGCGCCGCATTGCTGCCGACCGGGGTGAAAGCCGGCAGCCCGCGGCGCGACACGTTCGGCCAGTCGAAGTCATGGGAGGCGCCCGGTTTGACATGGATCTGCACCGGCGCGCCCTGGCGGTCGGCCGCCGTCACGAAGCGCTGGCACGCGCCGGCGCTCAGCCAGTTGTCGCTGCCGCCGAACGGCACCAGCAGCGGCGCCGGCGTCGCCCAGTCGAGCCGGGAGCTGCCTGGCCGCGACCAGGCATCGGCGTCGCATCCGGCGGGATAGAATGCCACCGCGGCACGGAACCCCCGCTCGCCGCCGAGGCCGAACAGCGCCGCATCGTTGAGTGCGCTCAGTACTGTCTCACCGCCCCGGGACCAGCCGATGACGCCGATCCGCGCGGCATCGACGAAGCCCTGGCGCCGCAGGTAGCCGAGAGCGGCGTAGGCATCGTGCACCCGGTCGAATGACGGGGTGACGTGGCGCGGCGCGTCCGGTGCGCATTCCTGGCCCTGGTGGCGCGTGGTGAAGCTGTCCACCGCGAGCACCACGTAGCCGGGGCCGGTCATCCGCCTGGCCCAGTCGGCCTCGCGCGCATTGATCCGCCCGGATTGCCCGATCAGCCCGCCGCAGCCGTGCAGGAACACCAGCGCGGGGTGTCCCGTGTCACCGGCGGGCCGGAACAGGTTACCGTCCACGCGCGGGTCCGCCTGGCCTTTGCGCCCGTCGCCAATGGATTGGAATGTCACATGAAGCTGCGCGCGCGGGTGCGCCAGCGGCAGCGCCGCCATGGCGACGGCAAGCAGGCCGGTGACGTTGATGATTATGCAGCGCTGCATCCAAAATCATCCCGATACCGCGGCTCCCTCCAGGGTCGTCCACCGGCTGGAAGGCAGGGGGTTGGGAGCCGGACACCTTCGGCTATAGTCGCCCCTGAAAATGGGAGGCGATTATGTCGAACGAGACCAGGCATCCGGAAACGCTGGCGCTCCACGCCGGCTGGCGGCGCGATCCAGCGACGAATGCGGTCGCGGTGCCGATCTACCAGACCACCTCCTACCAGTTCGACAGCGCCGAACACGCGGCGAACCTGTTCGGCCTGAAGGAGCTGGGCAACATCTACACCCGCATCATGAATCCGACGCAGGATGTGTTCGAGAAGCGCATCGCGGCGATCGAGGGCGGCGTGGCGGCACTGGGGTTGGCCTCTGGCCAGGCGGCTTCGGCGTTTTCCGTGCAGAACCTGGCGCGCGCCGGCGACAATATCGTCTCGTCCACCGACCTGTATGGCGGGACGTGGAACCTGTTCGCCAATACGCTGAAGGACCAGGGCATCGAGGCGCGGTTCGTCGATCCGATGGACCCCGAGGCGTTCGCCCGCGCCACCGACGACAAGACCCGTGCGTACTATGCCGAGACGCTGCCGAACCCGAAGCTGATCGTGTTCCCGATCGCCGAGGTGGCGGCGATCGGCAGAAAATTCGGTATTCCGCTGATCATGGACAACACCGCAGCACCGATCCTGGTGCGGCCGTTCGACCACGGCGCGGCGGTGGTGATGTATTCCACCACGAAATACATCGGTGGACATGGCACCTCGATCGGCGGTGTGGTGATCGATGGCGGGAACTTCCCGTGGGATCAGCACAAGACGCGCCAGCCACTGCTGAACACGCCGGACCCGAGCTACCACGGCGCGGTCTGGGCCGAGGCGGCGAAACCGCTGGGACCGATCGCGTATATCCTGCGTATGCGCGTGGTGCTGCTGCGCGACCTCGGCGCAGCGATGGCGCCGATGAACGCATTCCTGTTCATCCAGGGCCTGGAAAGCATGCCGCTGCGGATGCGCGAGCACAGCAAGAACACGCTGGCGGTCGCGCAGTACCTGGCGGGTCGCAAGGAGGTCACGCGGGTGATCCATCCGGCGTTCCACAAGGGCGTCGCGGCGGAGCGCACGGCGAAGTACCTGCCGCACGGCCAGGGTGGACTGCTGGGCTTCGAACTGGCCGGCGGCGTGGAAGCCGGGCGCAGCTTCATCAATGCGCTGCAGATGTTCTACCACGTGGCCAACATCGGTGATTCGCGCAGCCTGGCGATCCATCCGGCGAGCACCACGCACTCGCAGTTGACGCCGGCCGAGCAGCTCGCGACCGGTGTGACGCCGGGCTACATCCGGCTGTCGGTGGGCATCGAGCACATCGACGACATTCTGGGCGACCTGTCGCAGGCGCTGGATGCCGCCGGCGGCGCGACGCGCGCAGCGGCGGAGTAGCAGCGGCAGTCATTGCGAGGGATGCAGCGACGCAGCGCTGTACCCCTGTCATCGCGAGGAGCATAGCGACGAAGCAATCCCATCACGCCTGGCGCGCAAGTCGTGATGGGATTGCTGCGTCGCTGCGCTCCTCGCAATGACAAGGGAATTCCGCCAGCAGGCGCCGAACGACTTCCTGCACGGCAACCGCAACTGCCTGTGACGGCTCCGCGCCGACTGTGAATTCTGCCGCCTCCACTGCGTAAACGATGCACCGCCCCGGCAGCACGCCCAGCGCGCGCGCCAGACCGATCGCCTCGGCCACACCGAAGCCATGCGACGAAACGCCGCCATCCGGCAGCGCCGCATCCGCCACAGAACAATCGATCCGCCGGATCGTGCCCGCCGGCGCCCCGGACCGCGCAGCATCGATCAGCCACACATTCCGGGCCGACTGCAATTCCGCCAGCAGCGCCGTCGCCTCGCCGTCCTGCTCGACCACCCGCACATCCGCCGGCACCCGCCCGCGCAGCGCACGTGCCACCAGCCGCCCCACCGCATCGTCGCCGCGATCCGGATTGCCGATCCCGACAACCAGCCGTTCAGCCACGCACCACTTCCAGCGTGAGGAAATGCGTGGCACACGAGATGCACGGATCGTGGTTGCGCACCGTCTGCTCGCAGCGCACGCGCAGCGCCTCCTCCGGCATATCCAACCAATCGCCGGCAAAGTGCTTCAGGTCATCCTCGATGCTCGGCTGGTTCTGCGACGTCGGCGGCACAATCTTGGCCTCGACGATCGTGCCCTGGTCGTCCAGCCGGTAGCGATGGTACAGCATGCCGCGCGGCGCTTCAGTGCAGGCGCAGCCAACGCCGGCCCGCGGCGTCAGGTCCAGATGCGGCCGGTCCGGCTCCTGGTATGCATCGATGATGCGTAGCGCTTCGTCGCAGGCGTACAGCACCTCCACCGCGCGCACCACGATGCTGCGGAACGGATTGTTGCAGGTCGGGCCAAGCCCCGCCTCCTTCGCCGCATCGCGCGCCGCCGGCGACAGCAACGTGGAGTTCAGGCTGTAGCGTGCGATCGGACCGGTCAGGTACGGGCGTCCCTTTAGATGCGAGTGCAGCGCATTGGAGCGCTTCACATGCGACTCCTCGAAGTGCGCCTCATACTGCTGCGGCGCGATGTCCAGGCCTTTGTTCGAGACCACATGGCCGGCATTGAACGGGTACTCTCCGGCAGCACCCAGCGACACGAACTCGTAGTCGCGCTCGCAGTCGGGAAAATCGAACCCCGCCACGAACCGCACCGTCGCCAGCGCGATATCGCGCGCGCGCTTCAGGTTCTCGGCCAGCGGCCGCAGCTCGCGGCGCGTCGGCGTGCGATAGAACCCGCCGACCCGCACGTTCACCGGATGGATCGCACGGCCACCCAGCAGTTCCAGGATTTCGTTGCCGATCTTCTTCAGCTCGAGCCCCTGGCGCACCACGTCGCCATGGTCCTTCGCCATCTCGACGGCGCCCGCATAGCCGAGGAAATCCGGCGCATGCAGCATGTACATGTGCAGCACATGGCTTTCGATCCATTCGCCGCAGTACAGCAGCCGGCGCAGCTCGCGCACCGGCTCGCTGACGGTGACGCCGAGAGCGTCCTCCATCGCGTGCACCGCGCTCATCTGGTAGGCAACCGGGCAAATGCCGCAGATCCGCGCGGTGATGTCGGGCGCCTCGGTGTAGGCACGGCCGCGCAGGAACGCCTCGAAGAAGCGCGGCGGCTCGAAGATGCGCAGTTCCACGTCGCGCACCTTGCGATCCTCGAAAATGATCTTCACACCGCCCTCGCCCTCCACGCGCGCGAGGTAGTCAATGTTGATCGTCTTACGTGCCATGCCGGGAGCTTTCCTCGCGGAACGGCAATTCGCCCACGTTGAACGTGCTGTAAACGCGCTGCAGGTCGCGTTCGCCCATGCCGCACTCGGCCAGCTTGCGGCTCAGCGACACCGTGTTCGGTGTTTCCATCGGGCCGAAGCAGCCGTAGCAGCCGCGGTTGTAGGCCGGACAGATCGCGCCACAACCGGCATGCGTCACCGGGCCGAGACACGGAATGCCGCGCACCAATACACACGCGGTGCCGCGCAATTTGCACTCGACGCAGACGCTATGCGCCGGGATGTTCGGCTTGCGCGCATTGAGGAACGCGATGAGCACTTCGAGCAACTGGTGCTTATTGATCGGACAGCCGTGCAGCTCGTAGTCCACGTTGACATGCGCCTTGATCGGCGTGGACGTCGCCAGCGTGTCGATGAAATCTGGCCGCGCGTACACCGCCTGGGTAAATTCGCGCACGTCCTTGAAGTTGCGCAGCGCCTGGATGCCGCCGGCAGTGGCGCAGGCGCCGATGGTGATCAGCGTACGTGACTGCTTGCGCACGGCGTGCAGCCGTTCGGCATCGTGCGGGGTGGTAACCGAGCCTTCCACCAGCGATACGTCGTACGGGCCGCGCATGACGCCGCGGGTGGCTTCCGGAAAGTAGGCGATGTCGATCGCGCCGGCGACCGCCAGCAGTTCGTCCTCGCAGTCGAGCAGCGAGAGCTGGCAGCCGTCGCACGAGGCGAACTTCCACACTGCGAGTTTGGGCTTGCGGGGGGGTGTCATGCGATGTCCATCATCATATTTCCTTCAGCGCCAGCAGCCGCCGCACCGTGTCGTAGCGCATCACCGCGCCATCCTTGCAGATGAAACTACCGGCGAACTGGCAATGCCCGCACAACCCCACCGCGCATTTCATGTTGCGCTCCAGCGACAGGTGGATGGCATCCTCGGGCATGCCGATATCGTGCAGCGCGCTGGCGGAGAACCGCATCATCACTTCCGGTCCGCATACCAGCGCCACGGTGTTGGCGGCATCCACGCCGAGGCGCGGAATGAGCTTGGTCACCACCCCGACATGGCCGCGCCAGTCGTGACCGGCGTGGTCCACGGTTACCTCGATCTCCATGTCGAGCTGCTTGCGCCAGTTCGCCAGTTGCCGGCGAAACAGGATGTCCTCCGGCCGGCGCGTGCCGTACAGCAGCACCAGCTTGCCGAAGCGTTTGCGCTCCGCCTGCAACCGGTAAAGTGCCGGACGCAGCGGAGCCAACCCTAACCCGCCGGCCACCACGACCACGTCGTGCTCATAGCCCTCGGCCACCGGCCACGCCGTGCCGAACGGGCCACGCAGCCCAAGCGTATCGCCCACCGTCAGGCGGCCGAACGCCTCGCTCACCTTCCCCACCGCACGGATCGTCTGGACAATCCGCGAGCCGTCGGCAGCGTCGCCGCTGATGCTCACCGGGATCTCGCCGATGCCAAATACGTACAGCATGGTGAACTGCCCCGGCTCGTAGCGCGGCAACGGCGCGCCATCTGCAGCGACCAGCTCCAGCGTCCAGGTATCCGGCAGGTCGCGGGTCCGCTTGGCGACGCGTACCACCCGCGGCAGCATCGCATCCGGCGCCATCACCGGCGCGATTTCAGCGAGGCGATCCATAGACGTCCAACATCTGCAAACGGGTTGCCTGCAGCCGCTGCACCAGCACGGGCAGGAAGCGTTTCAGCAACGCATAGCCGAGGTCGTGATCCACCTCGCATTTGTCGCGCAGGCATTGGGCGTCGAGCGCGATGGCGCGCACCAGTTCGATGGCGCGGGCGTCGTAGCCCCAGCGATATGGCGGCAACAGCCAGGTGAGGCCGGCGATCTCGCCCTCGCCCAGCGTCTCGAACTGCACCGCGCCGCGACCGGGCGTGGCCAGCTCCAGCGCAACGCGGCCGTGGCGCACCAGGTAGATCCAATCGGCGGGATCCTCCGCATGGAACAGGTACTGGTCAGCGTTGAACCGCACGTTCTTGGCACAGCCGGCCGCCAGCTTGATGAACTCGTCGCCCAGCCCCTCGAACAGCCGGTGTTCGGCGACGATACGCTCAAGCCCTTCCATCGCTGACCTCCTCGCCGCGGATGGCGCGGACCTCTTCCGTGATGTCGATGCCCACCGGACACCAGGTGATGCAGCGGCCGCAGCCGACGCAGCCGGAGGTACCGAACTGATCCACCCAGTTCGCCAGCTTGTGCGTCATCCATTGCCGATAGCGCGACTTGCCCGAACTGCGCACCGATCCGCCATGGATGTATGAGAAATCCATGGTGAAGCAGGAATCCCAGCGCCGCTTGCGCTCCGCCGCACCGGACAGGTCGTTCGTATCCTCCACCGCGGTGCAGAAGCAAGTCGGACAGACCATGGTGCAGTTGCCGCAGGTCAGGCAGCGCTCGGCCACATCGTCCCAGCGCGGATGTTCCAGGTTGGCCAGCAGCAGGTCGCGCACATCGTCCGAGCGCATCTGCCGGCCCATATTGCCTTCCGCCCGGGCGATGGCGTTTGCCGCCAGGGCAGAATGCTGCAGGTCGGCCGGCCGGTTCGGCACCGACGCCAGCAACGCCGCACCGCGTTCGCTGCCGACCTCCACCAGGAATTCATGCTCGTCCGCGATCAATTCGGTCAGCGCGAGGTCGTAGCCTTCTGCCGCCTTGGGGCCGGTGTTCATCGATGTGCAGAAGCACGTGCCACCGGCCTGGCCGCAATTCACCGCGATGATGAACGCGCCCTCGCGCCGCGCCTGGTAATGCGGATCGACGTAGGGTCCTTGCAGGAACACGCGATCCTGTATGGCGATCGCGTGCAGCTCGCAGGATCGCACCGCGAGGAAGGCGTAGCGCTCCGCCGGCTCGGCGGTCTGCGTCACCGTCATGCCATCTGCGGTCTTCTCGGCCCGCCACATTCGCAGGAGCGGCGGATGCAGGAATCGCTTCCAGGCGTGCGGCCCGACATTGTAACCGAACAGCGCCGCGTCCTGCCGTCGCTTGACGCGGTAATGCCCGCCATCCTGTTCGTCGGTCCAGCCCGACGGCAGGTCGCCCAGTGACTCGATATCGTCATACACGATCGCCTCGTCGCGCAGCGTCGGGCCGATCACGCGGAAACCCTCGGCCCGCAGGCCACCGATCAGGCCGGCAAGGCCTTCTTGCGTTATGACAGCCTGGGGATGCTCTTGCATTGCGTTGGTGGCCTTCATCGGCTGCCGGGAACAGTCATCGCACAAGGCCACAGGAAATTTGCACAGGCCTTGATCTAGCTCAATGCGCGTTTTGCGCCCTCGGGTGATTTTGCCAGCGCAGGCTCAACAGATACTGGTAATGAAATCGTTAACGCGCATGCCCGACAGCGCGTCGGCATCCAGAATAGCATCGAGAAGCGCGGCGCGCCGAACCTCGGGCCACGCAGCCTGCGTGAGTCGATGGAATTTGTCGATCAGGTGCGGCACCGCCTCCGCGCGCCGCGCAGGATCTCCGGCCGGATGATGGATCTCCACGAAGGGCGACACCTGCCCATCGACCAGCGTGATGCGCATGCCGGACGCACAGGTGGCACGCGCGAGGTCATGGTGCGCGGCGCTGTAACCGGCGTTCTCGGTGACGCGGATCATGCCGCGCAGTCGATCGATCGCCGGATCGGCGGCGGCCGCATCGGAATAGTCCTCGCTCGCCAGGCGGCCTTTCAGCAGCGCGATCGCCACCATGTATTGCAGGCAATGGTCGCGGGCGGCGGCGTTGTGCAGCGGTCCGTCGTGGCAGATGCGGTTGATCGCTTCGTCGTGCGTCTGGATGTCCACCGCGGCGATTGGCGCGGCATGCGGCCGGCACCATGCGTGCAGGCGCAGCGCGCATTCCACCGCAGTCGAACCGTTCCGCTGGCACGGGAACAGCTTGAAGATCACGTGGTCCATGAAGAAGTGGCCGAGCGGGCGTTCCAGGCGCACCGGCTCGCCGCGCAGGAACACGTCGCTGAATCCGCGGCCGGGTGCGGAGAGCGGTTGCGGATAGCCCATCTCGCCGCGCATCGCGAGCCAGGCGAGGAAAACGCCACGGGAACCGGCATCCGCGCTCGCCCAGCCCTTGCGCGTGCCGGCATTCGGCGGGTTGCGATAGGCGGTGGGAGCAGGGCCATCCAGCCAGGCATTGCTGACCGCGTTGCGGATCATCTGCCGGTCCGCCCCCCACAGCCGCGCGGCCAGTGCAGCGGAGGCGATGCGCACATAGATCGACTGGTCCAGTTCGAGCCCTTTGCGGTCGAAGCGGTTCGCCTCGGCGAGGCAGCCCTGGACTTCGTACGCCAGCACCATCGCCTGCAGCACGTCGGCCATCGGCAGCGAGCGAAGCTGCGCCGCAGCGAGGATGGCGCCGAGATTGTCCGACGGATGGCCGCCAACCGGCGTGGTATCGTTGAAGTCGAGCCAGCGGATCAGCGCAGTGGTGTCGAAGGCGGCCTTCGCCGGATCGAGCGGTTCGGCGCGGCCCGGCACACCCACGCCCTGCGGCACGACGGTGCCGGGCACCAGCGGTCCCAGCAGGCGACGGCAATCGACATCGTCCAGTGCGCCGATCGCGCAGCCGATCGCATCGGCCAGGGCCAGCGCCGCCGTTCGCAGGGTTTCGTTCGGCACCGGCGGCGGATCGCTGACGTAGCCGGCGATCGCTTCGATCACGTCCTCTGCGACAACAGACTGCATCACGCCATCCACTCCATGTCATTACCCCAGACCAATCCGTCATTCTCGCGAAAGCGCAAATCCAGGCGTGCCACAAGCGTTGCTGTGGGCCTGGTTTCTCGCCTTCGCGAGAATGACGAGAGGGGGCGCGAGAATGACGAGAGGGGGCGCAGGACCAACTGGACAGCGCGCGAGAATACCCGGCACGACCTTACCCCCCCGCTTCACCGAACGCTGCGAATGCTAGTGCCGACCGGCTGGCTGGCAAGCGCGCGAACAGGAACCAGGAACCCATGAGCCAGAGCACAGCCACCCTCGCACCGCCGAAACCCCGGATCGGCCCGATCTTCCATTGGTGGCGCGTCGCAATACCGGTGGTGCTGACACTGGCGCTGGCGACGTTGCCGCCGCCGCCGGGCCTGGCGCAGCACGCCTGGTACTACTTCGCCATCTTCGCCGGTGTGATCGCCGCGCTGGTGACCGAGCCGCTGCCCAACCCGGCGGTCGGCATGATCGGCTTGTCGCTGATGGCGGTGGTGTCGCGCTGGGTGCTGTACAGCCCGGCGGACCAGGCCAAGCCAGGGTTCAACATAGTCAGTCAGACCGTCTCCTGGGCGCTGTCGGGGTTCGCCAGCACCACGGTCTGGCTGGTGGCCGGCGCGTTCATGTTCGCCCTGGGCTATCAGAAGACCGGCCTGGGCCGGCGCATCGCTCTGCTGCTGGTGCGCGCACTGGGCAAGAGCACGCTGATGGTCGGCTATGCCACCACCCTGTCGGACGCCGTGCTGGCGCCGTTCACGCCATCCAACACCGCACGCAGCGCCGGCATCATCTTCCCGATCGTGGCCAACCTGCCGGCGCTGTATGACTCAAAGCCCAACGACGCATCGGCGCGCCGGTTCGGCGGCTACATCATGTGGACGACATTTGCCGCGGGCTGCATCACCAGTTCGCTGTTCATGACCGCCTGCGCGCCGAACTTCCTGGCGATCGAGTTCATCCGCAAGATCGCACATATGGACATCAGCTACATGCAGTGGATGAAGGGCTCGCTGCCGTTTGCGCTACCGCTGCTGCTGGTTCTGCCGCTGCTGACCTACGTGCTGTATCCGCCGGAGATCAAGCATAGCGCCGCGGTCACCGAATGGGCGGGCAGCGAGCTTGGCAAGATGGGCCGTATCTCGCGCCACGAGGTCATCCTCGCCGTGCTGGTGAGCTGCGCGATCCTGCTCTGGGTGCTGGGCGGCAGCTTCATCGACGCCGCGATGGCCGCCTTCGTGGTAATCTCGCTGATGCTGGTCACCGGTGTGCTGACCTGGGACGACATGGCGAAGAACCATTCGGCCTGGACGACCCTGGTGCTGCTGGCGACGCTGGTGACGCTGGCCGACGGGCTGTCGCGTTCGGGGTTCGTCAAATGGTTCGCCGAATATGTCGCGGCGCATGTCGGCGGCTTTTCGCCGACGCTGATCCTGGTGCTGCTGGTCGCGGTGTATTTCGTCTCGCACTACATGTTCGCCAGCCTGACCGCGCACACCACGGCGATGATGCCGATGATGCTGGCGGCGGGAGTGGGCATTCCCGGCCTGCCGATCGGCGCGCTGGCGATGGCGCTCGCGCTGACGACCGGCGTGATGGGCGTTATCACGCCATACGCCACCGGCCCGGGACTGGCGTACTACAACAGTGGCTACATCCCGCCCACCGATTTCTGGCGGCTGGGGACGATCTTCGGCCTGATCTTCCTCGGCGTGCTGCTGGCGGTCGGCGTGCCGCTGCTGGCGATGGGCTAGTCGGCCTGGCCATATTCCCCCTCCCTTTGCGGGAGGGGGACACCGGAAGGACCAGTGCCCGCTCCCCGCCCCTCCCCTGGCCAGTTCCGGTTTTGGTAACAATTGGTTGCTGATGCGCAAGATGCTGCGTTTTGAAAGCAAGCTGAAACCAATGCGGAACTGATGATGCGGAGCAATGAATACCTGGCGCTCCGAGACATGGGCAGGAGCCGCGATAGCCGTCCCCCGTCACACAACCGGGAGACGACTATTAGCGCACTACGTCACGGATCTCCTGGTGTCGGTCGGCCTCGTGCTGGCCTTCGGCTGGTTCGTCCAGACATCCGCCAGCGACCTGTACCTGCGCGAGGCGCTGATCACGCAGAATGAAGTGTACGTGGCGATCAGCCGGTTCACGCCGCAGAACCTGCTCGCCAGCTACGTCTCGACGATCGTGCATATGACGCGGAGCGTGATCTTCGGGATCAGTCCCGCCGATGGCCTGACGTCAGCCGTCACGCAGGCGTTCGCCGCGATCGGCTGGCTGCTGCTGGACATCGCCCGCGCCGCTCCCAACACCTTGATCGAACTCTACCAGCGGACCAGCGGCGTCGCCGCGCAGATCGTCCTGGCGGGGTTCGGCATGGCGATCGGGACCGTGTTCGCCTGGCTGCTGGCGGCGAAGGTCTCATTGTGGCGCCTGATGCTAGCCTCGGCACTCAGCCCGATCGCGGTGTCCATGGTGTTCCTGGTGCTTCAGGGCTTCATGGTGCTGATGCTGGACGCGTTCTTCTGGTGCACCTGGCTGGCGCCCTATGCGGTGGCCTGCCCGGTGCTTTGCACGCTGTACTGGGTGGCATTCCCCAACGCCGATCGGGGCGCCACTCTGTCAGTCGCACGCGCGATCAGCCGTATGCTGGAGCCGCGGCACGGCTGACCGAGCGACAGCAAGCAAGTCATACACAGAGTTTCACTGAGTCAATTCTTCAACGCCCTGCGCGCTGCTGGGTCCGCCCAATTCGCCCGCGCGAAGCATTATTCGCTTTCTCAGTGAAACTTTGTGTCCGGCTTGCTCGCTACCTTACCTGCCAGCGGTCAGCGCAGCCCGGTCATTTTGTCCCATTCCTTCACGAACTGCGTGTGGGTTTTCAGGAATGCATCCCAGTCGGTCGGGGCGAGCACCTTGAAGTCGGTGATCGGAATGCCGCCCGCCGGTGGCGGCACATCGGCACGCGGCGAATACAGCGAGGTCGCCTCGGCCAGCGCCTTCTGCCCGGGCACGCCAAGTACCCAGTCCATGAACAGCCGCGCCGCTTCCGGATGCGGCGGGTTCTCCAGGATGCCGTAAACCCCCGGCGTCGCCGTCAGCCCCTCCGGCGCATTCACGAACGCGATCGGTGCACCCTTCGCCTTGAACTGCAGGTAGCCGGAGTATTGCGCCGTCGAGATCACCTTGTCCTGGCCGTTCACCGTGCGATCGAACTGCTGGACGTACGAGTCGAACGACCGTGGGTTCAGTTCGGCGAACTTCTTCCAGTAGTCGTCACCGTAGATCTGCCGGATCATGTACCAGGTCACATGCTGCAGCCCCGATGTGGACACCTTGACGTTGATGGCGTCCTTCCACTTCGGATCCAGCAGGTCCTTCCAACTCTTCGGTGCCTGGTCGGCCGGCACCAGGTCCGGATTGTAGGCGATGCCGGCGACGATGATGACACCCCAGGTCCACAGGCCTTCCGGGTTGCTCTTGTACTCCGGCTTGTAGGCCGCCATCTCCGGCGAGACGTACGGCACGTAGCCTTTGCGCTTCTGGAAATCGAGCACGAAGCTCATGTCGGTGATCTGCATCACGTCGGCCAGGTACTGATGCGCCTGGCGTTCGGCATTCACCTTCGCATACAGCGCGCCGGCCTGCAGGCGCACGTAGTTGGTGGCGATCTTGGGGAACGCCTTGTGGAACTCCCCGAGATACTGCGCCATGTTGGTTTCCGGATCGGTGCTGTAGAGGACGAACTGTCCCTCTTTCTCGGCCTGCTCGACATTGGCACAGGTCTTGAAGCCGTCCATCTGGCGCGGATGCTCGCACACACCATCCGCCCAGGCGGCCGGCGCCACCAGCAGCGCCGCCGTAAGAGCCGTTACCGAACGCAACCAGTTCATTATGTTTCCTCCCCCAACCTGGCCATGCGATGCCTTGCGGCGGAATGCGCTGCGCTGTTCCGCCGCAAAGCCAACACAATGGTCAATCGTGCAGGATCGCCACCGCCCGCGTCCAGCCCGCCGATGCGCGATGCACCTTCACCGGAAAGCACACGACATCGAAGCCATCCGCCGGCAGTTGCTCCAGGTTGTGCAGCTTCTCCAGGTGCGAATAGCCGATCTCGCGCCCGGCGCGATGGCCTTCCCAGATCAGGCCGGCATCGCCGGTCTCGGCCACCTTGCGCCGCGTGTGCGAGAACGGTGCATCCCAGCTCCACCCGTCGGTGCCGACCAGCCGCACGCCGCGCTCCAGCATCCACAAAGTTGCCGCCTTGCCCATGCCGCAACCGGAATCCACGTAGTCGTCGTCGCCATATTTCGCGCCAGCCGAGGTGTTGACCACGACGATCTCCAGCGGCTTCAGCGCGTGGCCGATGCGCTTCAATTCCGCTTCGACATCGCCCGGCGTCACCACATAGCCATCGTCGAACCGCCGGAAATCCAGCTTCACCGCCGGCTGGAAACACCATTCCAGCGGCACCTCGTCGATCCGCCACGATGGCTCGCCACCCGGCTTGAGGCGGTGGTTCATCGTCGAGAAGTAGTGGTACGGCGCGTCCAGGTGCGTGCCGTTATGCGTGCTGATGGTGGCGCGTTCCACCGCGGCATATTCGCCGTCCGGCAATTGATCGACCCGCACCCCCATATATTCCGCCATCGCCGGCGCGGTCATGTGGTGGTCCATGTATTCGATCTTCGGCAATGAATGCGGGGGATCGCTCTTGATCCCCGCCTTCAGCGGCACCGAGATATCGATCAGCCGGCGCGACATGCGCGACACTCCCATCCCATCAAGGCCGGACAAGCCCCATTATCGCTCGGACTGCGAAGCAAGACAGAATATTAAACCACGGACGAACACAGATAAAACACGGATAAGGTCAGGCGCATCAACGCGAAGCCGACCGACGTCGCTGCGGTTCTTGATCCTATCTGTGTTCATCCATGTCCATCTGTGGTTGGATCACTGTCTCATTCCGCCGCCTTCATGAGCTTCGACGGATCGGCGCCGACGCGACCGGTCTCGCCGGGCTGCGCATGCGCCAGGCGGAAATCGTAGCGCACGGCCTTCAATCCCGCGATCGGCGACGCCGGATCGTCTTTCGCATTCACCACCAGCGAGCCCGACACGCCGAACACGGTGTCGGAATCGATGTGCACATCGTCGCCGAAATACAGCGCGGTGACCAACTCGCGGAACCCGTCGCCGCCGATCAGGAAGTGGATGTGCGACGGCCGGAAACCGTGGCGGTTCTGCGCCTGCACCATCTCCCCGACCGGTCCGTCCATCGGGATGGAATAGCCCAGCGGCCGCACCGTGCGGAAATGATAGTGCCCGCTGCCGTCGGTGCGGAAATTCGCGCGCAGGTCCATCATGTCGGCGGCGTTCTCGGCCTGCAGGTCGTACAGCCCGTGCTCGCTGGTCTGCCACACCTGCACCAACGCGTTCGGCACCGGCTTGCCGTCGTTGTCGGTCACCTGGCCATACACCACGATCTCCGGCACCGACGGGTTGGCCACGATGCTGGCGCCCAGCGGCAGTTCCGGCGCACCCTCGCGATAAAACGGACCCAGCAGGCTGCTCTGCGTGCCGAGTTCGCGCGCCTTTCTGTCGTGCATCGCGTTGACCAGCGCACTGACACCGAGCACGTCGGCCAGCAGGATGAATTCCTGGCGGAACGGCGTGCACGCCTGGCCCACCGCGGTGAGGAATTGGATGCCGGTGAGCCACTCCTGCGGTGTCAGCTTCACGTCGCGGGCGAAGGCGTGCAAATGCCGCACCGCCGCATCCATGATTTCCTTGAGGCGCGGATCGGGCGTATTCGCCATCTGAGCCAGTGCGGCCTCGGTGACGCTGTTTTCGTCCAGGTCCTGCATGGGACGCTCCTCTGTCTGCTCGGCACAGCATAGGGCAAGCGGGCGATGTGCGCGACCCGCGCACCTGGTACCGCCCGCTTGGCACGGCCAGCCCGCCGGGAATACGATCCGCCAGGGCAACCACACGGGACACGACGCATGCTGCCAGGCCGTCGCCTGATCCGCTGCGTCGCCGTGTCTGCTGCGCTGGCCGGATGCGCGCAGACCCTGGCGATCCCCGACCGGCAGATCGGCGTATCGCGCGTGCCCGACAAGCCGTTGGCGGCGAGCCTTGTGCTGCCCGACGGTCCCGGGCCGTTCCCGGCGGTGATCCTGCTGCACGGCTGCAACGGACTTGGCAGCGGGATATGGACATGGTCGCGACGGCTGCAGGGCTGGGGCTATGCCGCCCTGGTGCTCGACAGCTTCTCGGCCCGTGGCGTCGCCACCGTGTGCGCGCCGGAGTTGCAGTCCCACGTGTCGGTGCAGGACCGCGTGGCCGATGTGCTCAATGCCGCGCTGTACCTCCACACGCTGCCCAAGATCGACGGGTCCGCCATCGCCGTGCTGGGCCAGTCGCATGGCGGCTCGACGGCGGCGATGGTGACCGAGCAGCGTTACCAGCGGGAATATCCAGGGCTGTTGCGGGCCGCGGTGAACTATTACGGCTCGTGCGGCTGGCCGCCCGAGGCGCACGGAACCATCCCCTTGCTCGCGCTTGCCGGGGAGGCGGATGACTGGGGCAGTCCCGCGCTCAGTTGCGGCGTCTTCGGCGGCAAGCTGAGGCCGGACCAGCCATTCGCGATCCATACCTATCCCGGCGTCTGGCACTCATTCGACAATCCGCAGCAGGCCACGACGACGTTCGTCGGACACAGAATGGGGTACGACGACGCGGCCGCGAACGACAGCTACCAACGCGTGCACGCATTTCTCGACAAGTGGTTGAAGCACCCGCCACAAGGTTGAATGGCGGCGTAGGCCCCCTGGCGCGTCTTCGTTCCGCGCCATAGGATGCAGGCAACCAATCAATCGGGAGGAAAATCGGATGCTGCCCAGGCGCCTTATCCTTGCTGCTGCCGCTGCACTGGCATTCGTCGGGCTCGGCTGCAGCAACACGCCGGCCCACGCGCAGAATCCGATCACCATCGGCTTCGGCATGGCACTCACCGGCGGTCTCGCACCGAACGGCAAGGCGGCACTGCTCGCCATGCAGATCTGGGAGGCCGACATCAATGCGAAAGGCGGTCTGCTCGGCCGCCCGGTGAAGCTGGTGTACTACGACGACCAGTCCAATCCGGCAACGATCCCCGGTATCTACACCAAGCTGCTCGACGTGGACAAGGTTGACCTGATCGTCAGCGGCTACGCCACCAACATGATCGCGCCGGCGATGCCGATCATCATGCAGCACAACCGCACCTTCCTCAGCCTGCTCGGCCTCGCGGTGAACAGCGAGTTCCATTATCCGAAATACTTCTCCTTCACGCCGACCGGGGGACCGGAGCCGAAGCAGAGCTTTGCCGCCGGCTTCTTCGCCACCGCGATGGCGCAGAACCCGAAGCCGCAGACGCTGGCGATGGTCGGTGCCGACGCGGAATTCCCGCACAACGCGATGGATGGCGCACGGGTGCTGGCGAAGAACGCCGGGTTGAAGGTGGTCTACGACAAGACCTATCCGCCGACCACCACCGACTACACGCCGATCGTGCGCGCGATCCAGGCGACCAATCCCGACCTCGTGCTGGTGTGCTCCTATCCGCCGGACACCGTCGGCATGATCCGCGCCGCGAACGAGGTTGGGCTGAAGGCGAAGCTGTTCGGCGGCGGCATGGTCGGGCTGCAGAGCACCGCCATCAAGACGCAGCTTGGCCCGTTGCTGAACGGCATCGTCGATTATGATTTCTGGCTGCCGTGGTCCGGCCTGGCGAACGACGAGGCGAAGGCGTTCCTGACGCAGTACCAGGCGAAGGCGGGATCCGCCGGCGTCGATCCGCTGGGCTATTACCTGCCGCCGTTCGCCTATGGCTACATGCAGGTGCTGCAGCAGGCAGTCGAGGGCATCAAGAGCCTCGACCAGGACAAGCTGGCCGACTACCTGCGTTCGCACAATTTCAAGACTGTCGTCGGCGATGTGAAGTTCGGCGCCGATGGCGAATGGGCCGAGGCACGCGTGATGGAGGTGCAGTTCCAGAACGTGAAGGCGAACGACGTGGATCAGTTCAAGGATCCGAAGACCGAAGTGATCCTGTGGCCGCCGGCACTGAAGACGGGTGACGTGGCGTATCCGTACACCCCGTCGAAGTGACGGCTGGCACTGCGCGCAGGTGAGGGTGTCTGACTTCCAAGGGGAGTGACATCATGGATGGCATCGCCGATCTTGAGTCTCTCCGCGCCCATATCGGCACGATGACCACGATCGCCGCGCACAAGGTCATGCCGCAACTCGACCGGCACAGCCGCGGGTTCATTGCGCTCTCGCCTTTTCTGGTTCTCGCGACTGCCGACGGCGTTGGTGGCGTCGATGCCAGCCCACGCGGCGACGCGCCCGGCTTCGTCGCCATACGTGACGACACGACACTCCTCATCCCGGACCGGCCCGGCAATCGGCGCGTGGACAGCCTTTCCAATGTGATCCGTCAACCTGGGATCGGGCTGATCTTTTTCGTGCCTGGATTCAATGAGACATTGCGCGTCAATGGCACCGGCCGCGTCCTCACGGACGGGGCGCTTCTCGCGCCGCTTGAGGCGCAGGGCAAGGTTCCGGCGACCGGGTTGCTCGTCTCCATTACCGAGGTGTTTTTCCACTGCGGGAAAGCATTGATCCGCTCGAAGCTCTGGGACCCATCACGTCATGTCGCGCGTGACAGCTTTCCCTCCCTGGGGCGGATCGTCGCGGACCAGACCGCCGTGATGAGCGCTGAATCGGCCGAGCAGTTTGTCGCGACGTCATACCGCGAGACGTTGTACTGAAGGCGAATGAGCTCATTGCGGGCGGTCTCGCGGTAGGCAAACATCAGGAATGCGCCGAACGCGGGGTTTCCGATGTCGCTCACCGTGAAAACTGCTGTTGCCGAGGACGAACCGGCCGTTGTCGCGTTGTGGCGCGCCTGCGATCTCGTCGCATCATACAATGACCCGGTAGCCGACTTCCGTTTCGCCAAAGCCGGTCCCTGCTCGGATGTGCTTGTCGCCGTTGACGATGCCGGCGAAATAGCGGGCAGCGTCATGGTCGGCCATGACGGGCATCGAGGCTGGCTCTACTACGTTGCTGCGCGTCCTGCATCGCGCAGCAAGGGCATTGGCCGGTGCATGGTGCAGGCGGCAGAGAACTGGCTCTGCCAACGGGGGGTCGTGAAAGTGCAGCTCCTGGTTCGAGAAACCAACACGAAGGTGGTGGGTTTCTACGAGCACCTCGGTTTCGAGGTGGCCCCGCGCGTCGTCATGAGCAGGTGGCTGGTGAAACCATCATAGGTTGATGCTGGAACGCCCGAGTTGCGGCTGGCGGTGGCGCCTGCGAACGGCCCGGCGCCTCTTGATAATCCGGACTGTCATGCGCTGCCTGGGCCTGCGCTACGCTGTCGATCGATCCCGCGCGCTGGGCATTAGGTTGTCCGAGGCTCGCCTGGGCGCGTGTCCGGCACACGACCCCATTGTCATTGCGAGAAGCGCCGCGACGAAGCAATCCCGCGCCAGTGATGCGCGCACAGGCCGGCCGGGGATTGCCGCGCTGCTGCGCGCCTCGCAATAACCAACGAACGCTGTCAGTCCGAGAACGCCCTAACCCCCAACACATCCACCGCCGCGGCGATCAGCCGCCTTGTGTCGTCTTCGTTCCCGACGGTGATGCGCAGATACGGTGCCGTGCGCGGCTTATTGAAATGCCGGACCAGCACCGCTCGCTCGCGCAGCGCCGCGGCGAGTTCCGACCCGTCCCGAGCCAGATGCCTGGCAAACACGAAATTCGCGCTCGAAGGCAGCACGGCGAAGCCCAGACTGGTCAGCTCCCGCGTCATCGTTTCCCGGCCTGCAATGACCCTGGCGCAGCTCGCGCGGAACCAGGCTTCGTCGCGAACCGAAGCCGTCGCGCCAGCCTGGGCGATGCGTCCGAGCGGATAGGAATTGAAGCTGTCCTTGACCCGGCGCAGCGCTTCGATCAGCGCCGCGTCGCCCAGCGCATAGCCGACGCGCAAGCCCGCCAGGGCGCGCGACTTCGACATCGTCTGCACGACCAGCAGGTTCGCATGACCGGCAATCAGCGGAACCGCGCTCTCGCCGCCAAAATCGACATAGGCCTCGTCGATCAGCACCGGGATGTCGGGATGCTCTTCGAGCAGTTGGGCGATTGCCGCGCGCGACAGTGCGATACCCGTCGGCGCGTTGGGATTGGCGATCACGATCGACCCCGCCTCGCGCCGATAATCCTCGACCCTGACGCGCATGCCGTCGTCCAGAGGCACGGTCTCGAAGGCGAGGCCGAACAATTGCGCCCACACGGGATAGAAGCTGTAGGTCACGTCCGGAAACAGCAGCGGTTGCGGCTGCTTCAGGAGCGCGACGAAAGCATGTGCGAGCACTTCGTCCGAACCATTGCCGACGAACACCTGTTCAGGCTTCACGCCGTGCTGGGCGGCGAGCGCCTCCCGCACTTCGGTCGCCTCGGGATCGGGATAAAGCCGCATGGTATCGACCGCGGCGGCCCGCATCGCTTCCAGCGCGAGCGGCGAAGGGCCGAACGGACTTTCGTTGGTATTGAGCTTCACCAGATCCGCCATGCGAGGCTGCTCGCCTGGCACATAGGGCGAAAGCTCACGTGCGAGCCGGCTCCAGAATTGGTTCATCGGGGCAGCCCGGGTTGTATGACGATTGCCGAGCCTAGCGCGAGGAGGGGCTCGATGGGTAGCCGCCTCGCATTGTTGCAAATCTCGGCAATCCCGCACCGCTAACCTGCACCTTCGACGATGCGGATATCTCGTACGACTGTGTCGCCCAATAGTTTCCTTGCGGCCTGATACTCAGGGCTTTCGTAGGCCGAAATGGCGCTCGCGACGCTGTCGAACTTAACGACTGTGCGTAGGCCCAATCCTGCCTCCAGAGTTTTGGCGGGCGTGCCTCGAACCAGGTTGCGCCGGCCAGACGCCCATATCGCTGGACCCGCCAGCTTCGCGTATGCCGCGAGAGCGTCCGGATCATTGATTTCGCGCTAGGTCGCAATCCAATAGGCCTTGGCCATCAATCCCTCCGGGTTTGGTCCACCTGAGCTGTAGGAGACAACCGAACAACCCTGTGGTCCGGCACGTCTCGTGGGGGACGGGATGTGCGTAAATCGAGAATCTTGCGGCAGGGGAAGGCTATTTCGGCAGCCGACTTTGCCGCGCCGTCGATTGCCGCATCGTCGTGAGTTCAGTCTGACCGCGATCGCCTACAATCTCAGGCTGGTGCTCAATCAGGCTGGTGCTCGATATCGTACGGTTTGGCAAGTTGATGGCCGCGGTGCAGGGCTGAATGGCCGGCTGCGAGCAACTCTATCGGAGCCAGGTGAGCGCCTTCGTCGCGTGGGGAGGGCGGGGCGGATTCTTATGAACCGCGGTCGATGCGGGACGAGAGGACCACGCGACGGGTCAATGGGCGCCCCCAACGTCGTCAGCCTCTACGCGCGACGTTCTCACGCGGTCTGGACGAATTTCGGACCAGCAGTTTCAGGCGCCCCAGTTCCCAGCCAGTTGCAGGGCTCCGCAGTCGACCTGTAGGAAAGACAGCCTGTCGTTGCGGCGATTGGAAAGCACCACCATGTCCGATAGTGGTCGGCTCCGTCTTTCCGCTCAGATCGTTGATCTCGAACAGTGGTGCATCCAGGGGTGAAACACCGCTCAGTCCGGTCCGATCGATGCTAAGCAGCAGCCAACGAATGGCGGTGCGCGTGCACCGCCGCGAAACGCTGGGCTGGCCGTTCTTGCTGTCACTGGCGCTGCACCTGACGTTATGCCTGTCCTTGCTGCTCATTCCACCGACACAGCCACCAACAGATGCATCGGGGCCGCTCTCGGTGGATCTTATTGTGGTGGAAGGGCCGGCAGAGGCGACGTCGGAGCCGCCCGCCCCGACAGAGGCAACCGCCGCACCGGACGTGCCGCCGCCCCCACCGGTTCAGCAAGCTGAGATACCGCCACCCCCGCCGGTACCCGCACCGGACGTGCCGCCGCCCCCACCGGTTCAGCAAGCTGAGATACCGCCACCCCCGCCAGTACCCGCGCCGGATGTGCCGCTGCCCCCACCGGTTCAGCAAGCTGAGATACCGCCACCTCCGCCGGCACCCGCGCCAATGCCTGTTCCGCCGCCACCACCGCCGGTGGCGCAGGTACATCCGACGCCGGCGCCGCCACAGCGTGCCACTCCCCGCGCTCCGGTCAACTCTGCGGGAGCACCTGCGCACGCGACGGGCGGGCAGAATGCCGTGAGCCGCGCGAGCGATGCGACCAATGGCGCCGCCTGGATGGGGAAGCTGAAGCAGTGGTGGGACCAGCACTCCTTCTATCCTAAGGAGGCGTCGCAGACCAATGAGGGTGGCAACGTAAAAGTCCACATCGTTATTGCTGCTGACGGCCAGATCACGTCGATCGAAGTGCTGCAAGGCTCGGGATTGAGTGCGCTCGACGTGGCCGCGGTAGCGGTGTTTCGCAACGCCCATCTGCCGCCGTTCCCGCCGGGCACGCCTGCGCAGCCGGCTGATGTCGTGGTGACGCTGCACTACCGTCCGGCGGGCAGCGGCGGGTGATCGATGCAACCCCAGGGCCTGGTGAAAGCAATACCGCTCCCGACACGAGTTACCGATATGCCCGCCAGTTACGTTACGTATGCAGGAACGATGCCGATGGCACGGAAAATTCTGGACATGCCTCCGGCACGAGCCAATGCTCCCGCCTGGCGCCTCGCTTCAGCGGATGACTGGTGTTGATCTAAAAAGGGAGGATACCCGATGCGGTTGTCGGTCGCTTCATCTGCCCTTGCTGCAGCTTTTGTT
>DATAPW010000113.1:0-3185 GCA_036265005.1 Acetobacteraceae bacterium
CCACGGGCAGCGTCGCGCGCCTTCGCGATCGCCCATGCGCTGGAAGGCGTGTCGCGCGCCGAGGCGGCGCGTCTGGCGGGGATGGAGCGCCAGGCGCTGCGCGATGCGGTTGTCCGCTACAACGCGGAAGGGGTGGGCGGCTTGAGCGACCGCCCCCGCATTCGTCCGTCGCGCCTGACCGAGGGACAGCAGGCGGTGCTGCGGGCGCTGCTCCTGCGCGGCCCCGATCCCGAGCGCGACGGCATCTCGAGCTGGACCCGCGCCGACATCGCCGATCTGATCGAGCAACGCTTCGGTCATCGCTACCATGTCTCGAGCCTGAGCAAGATCCTGCGTGCGCTGGGCTTCTCGCGACAAAAGACGCGGCCCTCCCATCCCAACGCCGATCCGAAGGCCCGTGCGGCCTGGCTTAAAAAAGGAGCTGCCCGCAGCCCTCGCCGACTTGGCCCGCGCGCACCCGGGCAAGCGGATCGCGCTCTACTTCCAGGATGAAGCCCGGTTCGGACAGAAGGGCCGCTCCTGCCGCCGCTGGTGGCTGCGTGGCCGGCGTCCGGTCGGGCCGGTCGATCAGCGCTACACCTTTGCCTATGTCTTCGCCGCCGTGGAACCTGCGACCGGCCGCGATTTCTGTCTGGTGCTGCCGGTCGTCTCCACCGCGGCGATGAACGAGTTTCTGCGGCGCTTCGCGGCGACCCTGCCCAAGGACGAGCACGCCGTCATGGTGCTCGACGGGGCGGGCTGGCACACCAGCCAGGACTTGGTCGTCCCGCCCAACGTGACATTGCTGCGCCTGCCGCCCTACTCGCCGGAGCTCAACCCGGTCGAACGGGTATGGCTGTATTTGCGCGAGCGGCACCTGTCTCACAGGGTCCATGACGAATACGCCGCCATTGTCGATGCCCTCTGCGACGCATGGCGCAGGCTCACACCGCAGCGGTTGCGCTCCCTCTGCAACTATCCCTGGATCAGACAGGTCAGCGAATGGACTCGGCGGTATAAGTCTTTGTCGCAGAAGAACTTTCGCCCATTCGGACGCCCCGTGCACCTATAGCGTGTGAGAAATGCGGCTAGTTAACCCTGGGTGCCGTCCCAAAACCGCTCTACCATCACGCGCCGGAAGGTGGCGAATGGGAGCAGTGAGCGGGTCTTAGCTGGACGGGTGGCCGGCCACGGCATCGGCGTGGCGCCGCGAGCGATGATCCGAGCCCCACGCGAGCGTCCAGCAGGCCCGCTTGCCTAAGCCGGACGACCGCCCCACTCTGGCACTCGCGGCCCCGCGGGGATCCGTTCAACGCATCGCCAACCACCATGCAGGTGGACGCTATCGAGGGGTCAAGTCTTGCGAAATATTCACCGCCGCACCCTGCTCGGAAGTGCTGCAGCACTGGCCGCGATGCCCGTCTTGAGCGGCGAGGTGACGGCATCCGCGCCGGACGGTGATCTGGTGGCCGCGGTGCCGGACAATCTGGCGACGCTGGACCCTGCGGACGCGAACAACACGCTCGACCAGAGTGTCGGTCGCCTGTTCCTGCAGGGACTTCTTGGATTCGATAAGGACATGAAGGTGGTGCCGGTGCTGGCCGAGGGTGCCACGGCCAATGCAGACGCGACAGAGTTTACCTTCATACTGCGCAACGGCGTGAAATTCCACGACGGCACGCCGTTCGACGCGCAGGCGGTGAAGATCAACCTCGAGCGTATCGCCAATCCGGCGAACCATCTGAAGCGCCAGAGCCTGCTCGCGATGTTGGATCATGTGGAGGCGGTAGATCCGCACACCGCGAAAGTGGTGCTGAAGTCGCCCTTCGGCGCTTTCATGAACACCATCGCTCATCCATCGCTGGCCGTACACAGCCCGGCGGCGATAGAGAAATACGGCAAAGTTCTCGGCCGTCATCCGGTCGGCACCGGACCGTTCACGCTGGTAAGCTGGGCCCCCGACACGCTGAAGGCCAGGCGCAACCCCGATTACTGGAAGACGGGCTGGCCGAAGGTGAGCACCGTCACAGTGCGCAGCGTACCGGAAAACGGCGCGCGCATCGCCATGCTGCAGACCGGCGAGGCGCACTACATCTATCCGTTGCCGACCGAAATGGTGAAGGCGGTGCAGGCCAATCCGAAGCTCGACATCATCAACGCGCCGTCGATCATCCCGCGCATACTGGCGATGAACACGCGGAAGAAGCCCTTCGATGATGTGCGCGTAAGGCGGGCGCTGAACTACGCGGTGGACAAGGAGGCGCTCATCCGCGTGGCATGGAGTGGCTATGCCGACCAGATGGACAGCCCGGAACCGCCGCAGCTGATTTTCCATCAGAAGGGCGAGCCGTGGCCTCACGACGTTGCCAAGGCAAAGCAGCTTCTGGCCGATGCTGGACAAGCGGACGGGTTCGAGACGGAGCTGTGGGGACCGAACAGCACGCTCGCAGTCCGCGTGATGCAGTTCATCCAGCAGCAATTCGCGCAGGTCGGTGTGAAGCTGACGGTGACGCCGCTGGAGGCCGGGCTGTTCGTCTCCCGCCTGTTCTCCGTGCCCAGGCCGGAGGATGCGCAAGTGCAGATGTGCTATATTGGCCCGTCGGCCTCGACCGGCGATGCGGACTGGCAGTTCCGTCCGCTATTCTCCACGGGCGGCTTTCCGCCGGTTATGTACAATGTTTCCTATTACAGCAATCCCGCGGTCGATAAGGACATACAGGACGGATTGCTGACCGCCGATCCAGAGATCCGTGCGAAGGCCTATGCGGATGCGCAGAGGCGCGTATGGGAAGATGCACCCGCAGTGTGGCTGAGTGTCGATCGTATTCTCGACGCGAAGACGAAGGCGCTGCGAGGGGCCTATCGCATTCCGGATGGCGGATTGCTGCTCGACGACAGCGAGTTCGTTTGAACCACCGGACGCCGAGATGAACGTGGGCATGAATTCCCGCCCGGTCGCCCAGGTGGCTTTGGGTGCGCTTCGGGGCGTCGCCGAAGGCGATGTTGCCGTGTTCCGTGGTGTGCCCTATGCGGCGCCACCGGTCGGCGGCCTGCGCTTCTTGCCGCCGCGACCGCCGCGACCCTGGAGCGGTGTGCGCGATGCCGGGCATCACGGGCCGATCGCGCCGCAACTGCGGATGAGCATCGTCCATGTCATGGGCGATGTGTTGTCCCCGCAGGGCGAGGATTGCCTAACGCTCACCATC
>DATAPW010000114.1:0-3083 GCA_036265005.1 Acetobacteraceae bacterium
GGTGGTCCCCATCGGTTGGACAGGAATCGGGGTGACCTAAGAGAGAGTCCCGCTGCGCTTCCCGTTCCCTCCCGATCCGAGGGACGAAGTAATAGTTAAGTATAGACCTTACTCTACATAGGTCAACTCCCTTTTTAACTCTCGTGGGCTTCGCCATTGAAAACCGCACGCGGCGTCCGGTAGCCCAACGCCTGATGCAGCCGCTCCTCGTTGTAGAACCGCAGCCAGTCGCCAATGCCTTGGCGCGCCTCCGCAACAGAGCCATACTGTCCAGCGACATCCGGAATTGACCCCCTGACGACATGAGGAACTGACCCCGTTTGCGTCCGCTCCATCTGGCCCGAAGCCATGTTTCTCTGTTCGGCTGAAGCGGGCCGTTTCTCCGTCCCGGCCTGCTTTTCCACAGGCATTGCGCACGGCCGCAGTCAAGCATGGCCCTTGGCCACCGGCGCAGCCGGCTTGTGCTTGATGGCGGCTGGGCGCAACGCCAACCTCGGGCTGGTCGGGCATCGTCAGCCAGATGGTGCTGCGGCAGCCGCAACCGCGGGCTTTTGCAGCAGCCCACTGCGGCGCTTTTCCCGGAGCCGGTAGCTGTCGCCGCGAATCGTCAGCACATGACTGTGGTGAAGCAAGCGATCCAAAATCGCTGTCGCCACCACGGGATCGCCAAACACGGAACCCCATTCGCCCACCGCGCGATTAGACGTCACCAGCATGGCGCCACGTTCGTAACGGCGGCTGACAAGCTGGAAGAATAAATGCGCGGCGTCCGGCTCGAACGGTAAGTAGCCAAGCTCGTCGACGATCAGCAGCTTCGGCTTGGCATAGTGCGTCAGGCGCTCATCGAGCCGCCCGTCCGCGTGCGCCTTGGCCAGCTGTGCGACCAAAGTGGTCGCCGGCGTGAACAGGACCGTGTAGCCGGCGACGATTGCCTCGCGGCCGATCGCCACCGCCAAATGCGTCTTGCCGACCCCGGGCGGCCCCAGCAACAGCACTGATTCGCCGTTGGCGATGAACCGTCCGGTAGCGATCTCGCGCACTTGCGCTTTGTCGATCGACGGCTGGGCACCGAAGTCGAAGCCGGCCAGGTCGCGCACGAACGGGAAGCGCGCCAACCCGAAGCTCATGTCGATGCGGCGTTGGTCGCGCCGGGCGATCTCGCGTTCGCAAAACAATCCCAGCGCGTCGCGGATCGTCAGGTCACGCCGGCCGGCTTCGTCGATCAAGCTGTCGAGTTGATCGCGCAAGACGGTCAGCTTCAACCGGTTCAACATGGCGATCAGATGATCATGCTCGCTCATCAGAAGCCACCGCCGATCGCTGCCTCATAGTCGGCCAACGGCCGCAACAGGCTGGGAGGAGACGCAGCAGGCGATCCTTCAGTCACATCAACGAGGCGGATCGGCTTGTTCCTGGTTCCGGCAATGCCGTCCAGATGACTGTCATCCGTGACGCGGCCGTGTCGTCCCTGCAACTCGCCATGCACGGCGACCTCGCGGCCGGCATGCAGCACCCGCACCGAACCGGCGCCAACCGTCACGCGCACCCGTTCGCCGATCAGCCGCCACGGCACCGAGTAGGCGTTGCCGTCCACCTCGATCGCGCAATCAGCGCCAACCCGCCGCAGCAGATCGCGTGCGGTAATGAAGGGTGGTGTGCCGCCCAGCGGGCGCAGGGCCGCGGCCTCGTCGCGGGTGAAGCGCAGCGCTGGGGTTTCGCCGGTCGTGCCGTGAACCCGTGCGTCCGCGATCTCGCGGGTCCAGGCGTCAAGATGGGCCTCCATCTCCGACCAAGTGCCGAAGCGCCGGCCCGCGATCGCGTTCGACTTGACGTAGCCAACGCCACGTTCGTCCTTGCCCTTGGTCCGGGCTCGATATGGCGCGCAGGCCCGAACCCGGAAGCCCCAGTGCCGGGCGAACGCGTGCAACCGGGGATGCAGCACCACTTCCCGACTGGCGCGGTCGTGATGCAGGATCAGCGCCCTTGCGTTGTCGAGCAAAACCTCCCGCGGCACGCCACCGAACGCACGAAACGCGCTTTCCATGCCGTCGAACCAGCTGTCCTGCTTCTCGTGTCCATACGCCCGCACGTGCAGCCGTCGGGAATAACCGAGCGTGGCGACAAAGAAAAAAACCTTCACCGCGGCACCGCCGATCTCCACCCGACGTTCGCCGAAGTCGATCTGCATCTGCTCACCCGGTTGCGTCTCGAACCGCACCGTTGCACGCGCCGCGGCGACCAGTTCACGCCGTAATGGCGCGACCGCCCGCTCGACCGTGCGAAGGCTCACAACGATCGACTTCTCTCGCGCCAGTTCCTGCCGCAGGACATCGGCATTGCCGGCATGGCGGTGAAACCGCTCGCGCAGCCAGTCAGTCAGACCATCCAACTTCTTCGATCGCGACGGTGTGGCGCACGGCCGCCAATCGCCCTGCGCCAACCAGTGCCGTACCGTGTTCCGCGAGCAACCGAGCTCAGCTGCAATCCGCTTCGACCCCCATCCCAATGCTTTCAAATGCAGCATCGCCGACACGTCGTCCGGCGCCTTCATCGCATCTCTCCGCTGTTTATCCGTCAGCGAGAGGACCTGGGTATTCGTTGTCATTCCAACCTCCTTCGATCGTAGGGGGGTCAGTTCCTCATGTCGTCAGGGGGTCAGTTTGCCGTGTCGGCTGACAGATACTGTCTGATCGGGCAAGTGCGACGCGTAACCACATCGGCAAAAACCCGCTGAGGCCACGGCGCGGTCGACCATTGATTGCAATCGGCGGTCGCATGGCGGCATGGCTTTGCATTGGCACGCTCAGCTTGCATGTCGCGCAGTACGCGCCTTGCGAACGCGTTTCGCGGAAGCCGAGGATACTACGCCGGAGCTTGATCATCGTTTCTGCCATCGTCCGCCCACCGCATCGTGGGCATTCGCTTGCCATCTCCCGCCTCCGATTGTCGTTCAGCACCCGGCGACATTAAACGAAGTCTCGAACATATCAAGAACAATGGTCGCCGGATCACATCCACTGCATTACGCCGGGCCGGGCGGTGGGCTAAACGAAACCGATGCCGTGACGCCGTTAGCAAAGCCC
>DATAPW010000115.1:0-6715 GCA_036265005.1 Acetobacteraceae bacterium
GAAGGCCGACCCCGGCCCGATCGGCGGCGACCTCAGCCACGAGTTCATCATCCTGGCGCCCACCGGCGAGAGTCAGGTGTACTACGATGCCGGCTTCGAGGATATCGACTGGGTGAATGCCAGGTTCGACTACAATGCCGCGGACCTCGATGCGTTCTTCAAGCAAATGACATCGCTGTATGCCGCAACGGATGAGAAGCATGATGCCGCGCGATGGGCAGAGGTCGATCCGGCGCGCCGGCGCGAAGGTCGCGGCATCGAGGTCGGCCACATCTTCTACTTCGGCACCAAGTACACCAAGTCGATGAACGCCACCGTCGCGGCGCCGGACGGCAAGCCGGTGTACCCTGAGATGGGCAGCTACGGCGTCGGCGTGTCGCGCCTGGTTGGCGCGGTGATCGAGGCGAGCCACGACGAGGCAGGCATCATCTGGCCGGATGCCGTCGCGCCGTTTGCGGCAGCCATCCTCAACCTGCGGCGCGGCGATGCGGCGTGCGACGCGCTGTGCGAGTCACTCTACGCCAAGCTTGGTGCGGCTGCGCTGTACGACGACCGAGATGAGCGGGCAGGGGCGAAGTTCGCCGATGCCGACCTGATGGGGCATCCCTGGCAGGTCATCGTCGGTCCGCGCGGAGCGGCCGCCGGCAAGGTCGAATTGAAGCGCCGCGCCACGGGAGAGCGCAGCGAACTGACGCCGGATGAAGCGCTGGCGCGGATTCGCGGATAGCCACAGGAAACAGCATGTTCGGACCTTTCGAACGCGCGGTCGCCGGCCGCTATCTGCGTGCACGGCGCGGCGAACGGTTTGTCTCCGTCATCGCGATCTTCTCGCTGGTGGGCATCGCACTCGGTGTCGCCACGCTGATCATCGTGATGAGCGTGATGGGCGGGTTCAAGGTTGACCTGCTGTCGCGCATCCTCGGCTTCAACGGCCATCTCGGCGTGTATGGCGCCGGCGGCCAGCTGGCCAACTACGACGACATCGCCGCACGCATTCGGAAAATCCCTGATGTCGTCTCGGTTATTCCCGTGGTCGATGGCCAGGTGCTGCTCAGCGGCCAGGGCCAGTCGTCTGGTGGCTTCGTGCGCGGCATCCGCCAGGATGACCTGAAATCGCTGCACTCGGTGAGCGACCATGTGCTGGCCGGTTCGCTGGACCAGTTCCAGGGCGACGATGCGATCGCGGTCGGCGTGGGACTGGCTCGGAAGTTCGGCCTTGGCATCGGCTCCGACCTGACGCTGATCTCGCCGCAGGGTGCGGCGACGGCGTTCGGCACGATGCCGCGGGTGCGCGCCTACAAGATCGTGGCGATCTTCCAGGTCGGCGAGAACGAATACGACAGTGCCTACGTGTTCCAGCCGCTCGAAGCCGCGCAGGTGTATTTCCAGAAGCCCAACGCCGCCACCCAGCTCGAGGTGATGGTGGCCGATCCCGACCGTGTCTCTGCCGTGCACCGCGCGATCTTCGAGGCGCTGAAGGATGTGCCGGTGCAGATCATCGACTGGACCCAGAGCAACAACAGCTTCTTCGCCGCGGTGCAGGTGGAACAGAACGTCATGTTCCTGATCCTGACGCTGATCATCCTGGTGGCGGCGTTCAACGTGATCAGCTCGCTGATCATGATGGTGAAGGACAAGACCCGCGACATCGCCGTGCTGCGCACTTTGGGCGCCGGGCGTGGCGCGGTGATGCGCATCTTCCTGATGTGCGGTGCCTCGGTCGGCATCACCGGCACCGTATTCGGCCTGATCCTGGGCGTGCTGTTCTGCTGGAACATCGAGACCATCCAGCACTGGGTGGAAGCGGTCACCGGCACCTCGGTGTTCAACCCCGAGGTCTACTACCTGACGCATCTGCCGGCGCGGCTGGACTGGCACGAGGTGATGCAGGTGGTCATCATGGCCCTGGCGCTGTCGCTGCTCGCCACGCTGTATCCAAGCTGGCGCGCCGCACGCACCGACCCGGTAGAGGCGTTGCGGCATGAGTGACCCGCTGATGCTGCGCGACGTGCGTCGGATCTATCGCACCGGCGCCGGCGAACTTCCCGTGCTGCGCGGCGCCGACCTGACCCTGCGCGCCGGCGAGATCGTGGCACTCGTCGCACCGTCGGGCGCCGGCAAATCGACGCTGCTGCATCTCGCCGGATTGCTGGAACAGCCGGATGGCGGTTCGGTCTTTGTCGAGGGCCGCGACGCCGGCGCACTGTCCGACGCCGCGCGCACCGCGATCCGCCGCGATACGATCGGCTTCGTCTATCAGTTCCATCATTTGCTCGGCGAGTTCTCCGCGCTGGAGAATGTCATGCTGCCGCAGATGATCGCCGGCACCGCGCGCAAGCCGGCCGCCGATCGCGCCATGGCACTGCTGGCGTCCTTCGGCCTCGAGCCGCGTGCCGGACACGCGCCCGGCAAACTCTCGGGCGGCGAGCAGCAGCGTGTGGCGATCGCGCGCGCGCTGGCCAATGCGCCGCGCGTGCTGCTGGCCGACGAGCCGACCGGCAACCTCGACGTGGCAACCGCCTCGGTGGTGTTCGAAGAGTTGCTGGCCATGGTGCGTCGTGAGAACCTCGCCGCCCTGATTGCCACGCACAACCCGGACCTGGCGGCCCGCATGGACCGCACGGTGACGTTGAGCGAAGGGAAGGTGGTGCCGCTGGCTGGCTGACGGCCACCGGCAATGACAGGAAATGCACCATGGACGCAGCGACGGCCGGTTATCCGACATCCGACCTCGACCCGTTCTCGGCCGACTACCTCGCCGATCCGCACCCGGCACAGGCGGCATTGCGTGACGCCGGCCCGATGGTGCGGCTGTCGCGCTACAATGTCTGGGCGGCGCCGCGTTACCAGGAAGTATTCGAGATCCTGAACGACTGGCAGACCTTCTCGTCGGCGCGCGGCGCGGGCCTTTCGGATTTCAAGAAGGAAAAGCCCTGGCGCCTGCCAAGCCTGGTGCTGGAGACCGACCCGCCGCTGCACGACCGCACGCGCAAGGTGCTGGACGGTGTGCTGTCGCCTGCCGCGATGCGCGGACTGCGCGCGCGCTTCGCGGAAGCCGCCGACCGTCTGGTCGAGCAATTGCTGGAGCGCGGCAGCTTCGACGCGGTGACCGACATTGCCGAGGCCTATCCGTTGGAGGTGTTTCCCGATGCGGTGGGCATGCCGCGTGAGAACCGCCGCTACCTGCTGCCGTACGGCAACATGGTGTTCAACTCCTTTGGCCCGCGCAACGCCTTCTTCGAGGATGCGGTACGCGATGCCGAACCGGTGCTGGCCTGGGTGCAGGCGCAGTCGCAGCGCGATGCACTGACGCCGGATGGCTTCGGCGCCGCGGTGCACGCCGCCGCGGATGCCGGACTGCTGACAGCGGAGGAAGCGCCCATCGTGGTGCGCTCGATCCTCACCGCCGGCGTGGACACCACGGTGAGCGGCATCGGCGCAGCGGTGTACTGCCTGGCGCGCTTCCCCGATCAGTTCCAGAAGCTGCGCGCCAATCCCGCGTTGGCGCGCGCTGCGTTCGAGGAGGCGGTGCGCTACGAAAGCCCGGTGCAGACCTTCTTCCGCACCACCACGCGCGAAGTGGACATCGGCGGCCTGCGGATCGGCGAAGGCGAGAAGGTCCTGATGTTCCTCGGTTCCGCCAATCGCGATCCGCGCAGGTGGGAGCGGCCGGACGACTTCGACATCGAACGCCGCGTCGGCGGGCATGTCGGGTTCGGCTACGGCATCCACCAATGCGTCGGCCAGGTGCTGGCGCGCATGGAGGGCGAATGCGTGCTGACGTCGCTGGCACACAAGGTCGCCGCGATCGAGATCACCGGCCCGATAGAGCGGCGCTTCAACAACACGCTGCGCGGGCTGGCGCGGCTGCCGGTGACGATACGGGCACGGTAGCCGTGATCCAACTTACGCGTCGGATAAACTTACCCCGACGGAGCGTGCTGCCCTGCGTAACGGCTTGTCTCGGGTCGCCAGCGGCTGGCCGCGGCGCATGGCAAGTTCGAGATAAACCGCGCCGTATGCGGTGAGCCGATGGCGGCGCGCCAGCGCGAGTAACGGAGCCAGAAGCCGGCGGTCCAGTTCGTAATCGGTTTCGATGGACAAACTCTCAAGCAGGCCGATGAATCTGGCGATCGATGCCTGATCGATCCGTGCGCGTTGTTCGGCCTGCAGGAGGGCATTGGCCAATTCCACGTGCCACAGCGCCGGTACGAAGCCAGTGGCATCGGCCAGTTGGTCGGGTAACGCGATACTTCCAGGCGTCTCTTCATCTTCAAAACACCACGGCAGGGTCGCCGACACATCCAGGCTGCCAGGCCGTCACCCGCAACCTTATTGGCCGGACTCGGTGACGGGCCTACATACTGCCCGTATGCCCCATGCCGATTTCGTCCACCTGCGCGTCCATTCCGCCTATTCCTTGAGCGAAGGCGCCATCAAGGCCGACAAGATTCCGGCTCTTGCGCGCGAGGCGGGTATGCCGGCGGTGGCGATCACCGACACCGCCAATCTGTTCGGCGCTCTGGAGTTCAGCCAGGCCTGCACCGGCAAGGGCATCCAGCCGATCATCGGCTGCCAGATTGCGCTTGCCCGCGCGGACAACCCGCGCCTGCCGCCGGACCCGATCGTATTGCTGGCGCAGGATGCGGTCGGGCTCGCCAACCTGCAGCGCCTCTCGTCGAAGAGCTTCCTGGACACCGATCCTGGCCTGAAGGCGCAGCTCCTGCTGGAGGTCATCGCCCAACACGCAGCGGGTCTCATCCTGCTGACCGGCGGCGCCAGCGGGCCGTTCGCGCGGCTGCTCGGCGAGGGGCAGAAGCCGGAAGCCGAGCGCCTGCTGGCCAGTCTCGTCGCGGCATTCCCCGGCCGCGTCGCGATGGAACTGCACCGCCACGGCCTGGCCAGCGAGCGGGCCGTCGAGCCTGGGCTGATCGCGCTGGCGGATGCCGCCGGCATCCCCCTGGTCGCCACCAACGACTGCTACTTCGCCACGCCCGCCATGCATGAGGCGCATGATGCGCTGTTGGCGATTGCCGAGGGCCGCATGCTGTCGGACCCCGAGCGCCGCCGCGTCACGCCGGAGCACTGGTTCAAGCCGGCCGCCGACATGCGCATCCTGTTCGCCGACCTGCCCGAGGCCTGCGACAACACGCTCGCCATCGCGCAGCGCTGCGCGGTGATGATGGAGACGCGCAAGCCGCTGCTGCCGGTGTCGCCGAAGGTGCACGCGGGCAGCACCGAGGAAGAGACCGTGCGGGCCATGGCGATCGAAGGCCTCGATCGCCGCATGGATGCGATCGCCGCCGATGCACCGACCCGGGCGCGCTATCGCGAGCGGCTGGATTACGAGCTGTCGGTGATCGCTTCGATGGGATTTGCCGGCTACTTCCTCATCGTCGCCGACTTCATCCAGTGGGCGAAGTCGGAAAACATTCCGGTCGGTCCGGGCCGTGGGTCCGGCGCCGGATCGGTCGCCGCCTGGGCGCTGACCATCACCGACCTCGATCCGATCCGCTTCAATCTGCTGTTCGAGCGCTTCCTCAATCCCGAACGCGTGTCGATGCCCGACTTCGACATCGATTTCTGCCAGGAAGGCCGCGACGCGGTGATCGACTACGTGCGCCGCGAATACGGCAACGACCGCGTGGCGCAGATCATCACCTTCGGCAAACTGCAGGCGCGCGCCGCGGTGCGCGACGTCGGCCGCGTGCTTGGCCTGCCGTTCGGCCAGGTGAACAAGGTCGCCGAACTGATCCCGAACAATCCGGCGCATCCGGTGAACCTGCAGCAGGCGATCGATGGCGAGCCGCGCCTGCGCCTGCTGCGCGACGAGGACGAAGGCATTTCCCGACTTCTGGAGATTGCGCTGCAGATCGAGGGCCTGTACCGCCACGCCAGCACGCACGCTGCCGGCGTGGTGATCGGCGACCGTCCGCTGATCGAACTGGTGCCGCTGTACCGCGATCCTCGGTCCGAGTTCCTGGTCACCCAGTTCTCGATGAAGCACGTCGAACAGGCGGGACTGGTCAAATTTGATTTCCTTGGATTGACCACGCTGACCATCCTGCAACGCGCCAAGGGCCTGCTGAGCGGGCTCGGCATCGAGGTCGATCTCGACCGCCTGCCGCTCGATGATCCGAAGACCTACGAGATGCTCCAGCGCGGTGACGCCGGCGGGGTGTTCCAGCTCGAAGGCCAGGGCATGCGCGACGTGCTGCGCCAGATGCGCCCCGACCGGTTCGACGACCTGATCGCCGCGGTGGCGCTGTACCGGCCTGGCCCGATGGCCAACATTCCCGACTATTGCCGGCGCAAGCACGGCGAGACATGGGAAGCGCCGCATCCCGAACTCGCGGAGATCCTTGGCGAGACCTACGGCATCATGGTCTACCAGGAGCAGGTGATGCAGATCGCCCAGCAAATGGCCGGCTACAGCCTGGGTGGCGCCGACCTGCTGCGCCGCGCCATGGGCAAGAAGATCCGCGCGGAGATGGACGCGCAGCGCAAGATCTTCGTGGAAGGCGCCACCGGCCGTGGCATTCCTCCGGCAAAGGCCGAGGAAGTGTTCGACCTGATGGCGAAGTTCGCCGATTACGGCTTCAACAAATCACATGCCGCGGCCTATGGGCTGGTCGCGTACCAAACGGCGTGGATGAAGGCGAACCATCCCGAGGTGTTCATCGCTGCCTGCATGAGCCTGGCACTCGGCAACACC
>DATAPW010000116.1:0-3122 GCA_036265005.1 Acetobacteraceae bacterium
AGAGGGCACCTTCTTCATGACATGGCCGCATCACTGCGCGGTGGGGACGAAGACGTTCTGAGCGCCGCACTCGGCGGATCTCTCGCTGGTGACCGCTTTGGTACCTCTTGCCCCTTCCAGGGCGCTGGAACGAACGGCGGGTTTCCACCCAACTCGGCCGGCTCCAAGCGCACCAGCAAGGTCTCTTAAGGGGCGTCTTCGCCCATACGCCGCGTCGTCAGCCACCGGCTGCAGAGCGCCGTTTCCGGACACTGTTCGAGGTGGGATGCCGCGAATAGGTTGATACGATACGGACCGTCCGACGCGAAGAGCACGTCGTCCGCGATTACCCGCTAGCGGCCGGGCCGAATCGACGATATCCTCGCGTTGTCGGAGGGGCGGCATCCGCTCAACTAGCGGGGGAAAACAGCTGAACCGGTTCCGAAAAACCTTTCAACTTTCCAGAACCCATGGGCTCGAACCCCAGATCGACACCGGTACACGCACCCCTGACCTCACGAGAGACAAGGATGGCGTCTGCTTGAGCGATATCGCAGATCCGCGACGCCATTTGCACCACCGAACCAAAAAGATCGTTGCTCTCTGCCACCGGTTCGCCGGCATGTATGCCGATCCTTACATGAATCGGCGTCTTGCTGTTTTTGTTGTACGACGCAAATTCCTCCTGAATCCTGATGGCGCATGCGACCGAAGCCGGTGCATCGTCAAACGATGCCATGATGCCATCGCCAAGGTGTTTCACCTCGGAACCGCGGTGGTATTTCAAAGACCGCCGGATGATCGCATCGTGCGCCCTGATCAATTCCACCGACATCGCATCGCCGAGTTGCACCGTCATCTCGGTCGAACCGACCATGTCGGTGAACATGATGGCGCGGAAGGCGGGTTGGTCGATCGGTTTCATTTTTGCAGTGGGGGGATCCTGTATGCGACCGAGAAAGGCCTCGACAGCAGACAGTTCCACGGCGATCATTTCGTTTGCTACGTGTCCGTGGGCCTCGGCATGGACTCGGTCGGCTGTCTCCTTGTCTGGTGCATCGACAAGACAGAATGTCGTCCGGCGTTCGGCATCGTACCAATACGTCAGGAACTTCACGCCGTATTGATCCTGGATTTCCAGGTCCTTGACGTGCAGCTTGGCGACTTCCTCGGCAGAAAATTCGACCACATCGTGACGGTCCAGGAAGATCGGCATCGGCTACCTCCCAATTGGTCTCGCAAGATCCTAGCACGGAATAGCCAGGCGCTAGTCACGAAAGGACGCCCGCGCCGAGGCAGGCCCCGGTTGCAAACGGCTGGGGAACGGATACGGGCTCCTGCCGGCACTGCGGGCAGCTAGTCGGGTTGTAAGGGCGGGTGAAGCGAAGCGAAACCCGCCGTTCCCTCACCGGCGATGGCCGGCACGACAAGCCGAAGGCAGTGGTGTATACTGTACCGGACGCGACCAGCCCGAAAGAAGGCTGGCATCCAATATCGATGAGGAGGACGGCATGCAGATTTCTGGCGATGCGACACTATTGGAAGCGGCACGCGGGATTGCACCGGTAATCCGGCAGCATCGCGATGAGGCGGAGCACGAGCGGCGGCTGTCGGCGCCTGTTTTGGCCGCTCTACACGAAGCGGGCTTGCTCCGCATGTGCACGCCGCGCGCGCTCGGCGGCTTGGAAACCGATCCGGTTACTCGCGCCCTGGTCATTGAAGAAATCTCGGGGCACGACAGTGCGGCCGGGTGGACGCTCGCCAACCCGCTCGACTGGGCCTATTTGTGCGCCCGATTGCCCGATGCCGGTGCCGAAGAAATCTACCGCAGCAGCACCAATGTATTAATCGCGGCGCAGTTTGGCCGGCCAATGCAGGCAGTGCCGAGCGAGGATGGCTATCGCATCACCGGGCGCGCGCCGTTCGTCAGCAACTGCCACGACGCCAACTGGATCGCCAGCACAGCGATTGTCGCTCCAGCCGATGGGTCTGCGGCACCCGTGGAGCCAGAAATTGTGATGGCGTATTTGCCTCGCGAAAGCTGCGAAATCGTCGATACCTGGCACGTCATGGGTATGCGCGGCACCGGCAGCAACGACGTGGCGGTGACCGATGTGTTCGTGCCGCGGGCTCGCACCTTCCCGTTCGTGCCGGAGTTCACTCCCGGTTCGCACTACCAGGGCCCGCTCTACCGCGTCCCGCTGATTGGTGTCGTCGCCTCCAACCTGCCACCACTGCTGCTGGCGGTGGCGCGCCAGGCGATTGACGAGGTGACGGAACTGGCGCAGGGGAAAGTGCCGGTCACCCGCAGCACCGCGCTACGCGAACGTTCCGCGGCCCAAGCCAAGCTGGCGCAGGCGGAGGGGGTGCTACGCGCCGGCCGACTGCTGCTTTACGACACGCTGCGGGAGACGTGGGAGGCTACTCTGGCCGGCCAGACCATCTCGCTGCGGCAGAAGGCCGACCTGCAGCTGGCGATGACCCATGCGGTCAGCAGCGCAGTATCGGCCGTGGAACTGATGTACCAAGTCGCCGGCACCAGCGGTATTTACACCCGGAGCCCGCTGGAACGACATTTTCGCGACGTGCAGGTGCTGCGGCATCATGCATTCGGCGCCGAGACTCGGTATGAAACAGTCGGACAGGTATATCTCGGTCTGGCGCCTGATTTCATTGCGCTCGCGTTTTAGGCGCCGTCCCGAGTTGTTGTTTCCCGCTCGGCGTTATAGGCCACCTGCTGCAGTCCGCGGTCGGCTTTCCACCCGACTTGGCCGATCGCCGGTGTCAGGGTGGGGGTCGGCTTCGGGGCAACAGCACGCGCTCGGGACCAACGCGCGCGATGGCTGATGCGCGCCGAAAAGAGACAATCGGCCCACGTCGGCGGCGAGCATCGTAGCGAGGCGGCGGGTCATGTCTCTGGCAGCCCGGCCCGGCGCAACGCATTTGCCAGCGCGGCTATATTTTCCGGGTTCACGTAACGGGCCGAGAGGATCGCGCTGGCGACGGTGAGGCCGGGCTGCAACTCGAGTAGCCGTTGCACCGCAGCCTTCGCTTCTTGGCTCCGGTCGAGGCAGCCCAGAGCGGCAGCGTGCAAGATTTGGGGAACGCTGAACCGTGGGTTCGACTGGGTCGCCAGGCTTGCG
>DATAPW010000117.1:0-20755 GCA_036265005.1 Acetobacteraceae bacterium
CCGAACCTCAACCTGATCGAGCGGCTGTGGTGGTTGTTCAAGCGCAAGACGCTCTACAACCAGCACTTCCCAACCTTCGCCCAGTTCAAAGCGGCGGTGGACGGCTTCTTCAGCAATATCGCCAGCTACCACGATGAAATCTGCACCCTGATCTCCGGCGCCTTCCATTTCATCGGCACACAGAACCCCCAGGCTCCCTGAGAGCAAGGGTATACCAAACCTCATTGATGATGACCCATACGTCTCGCCGACTGTCATGGCCGGGCGTGGGCCGGCCACCCACGTCTTTTGGCCGACGCAGACGAGGAAGACGTGGATGGCCGGGCCACGCCCGGCCATGACAGTGGGATCGACGAGTCGCTATCAACGAGCGTTGGTACAAAGCCACTGCAACTTCAGTGGCTAATCGTAACCCTCGGCTCCGTTTCCCGGTTCGTCCGGGACTTCGGTGCGAGTTCGACGCGGGCGATGCGGCCTGCCCGGTTGCTCGCCGCGCGACCGCCCCTCGATCCAGGGGTTGATGGAACGCGGCGTAATCGCCTCCCCGTCATTGACGTCCGAAAACCGCGAGACAACGCCGGCGGCATGCGCCATCGTCCCCCCATGGATATGGACAACGACGCCTGCTACCGCGCCATCGCGACGCGAGACCATCGGTTCGATGGACGCCTGTTCGTGGCGGTCACCACGACTGGCATCTATTGCCGGCCGTTCTGTCCGGCGCCCACGCCGAAGCGGGAGCACTGCCGCTTCTTCCACACCGCGGCCGCCGCACAGGAGGCCGGCTTCCGCCCCTGCCTGCGCTGCCGGCCGGAGACCTCGCCCGACCTCGCCTTCTGGCGCGGCAGCTCCAACACGGTATCCCGCGCCCTTGGCCTGATCGAGGCCGGCGCTCTGGATGACGCGAATGTCGCCGCCCTCGCGGAACGCCTGGGCCTGGGCGAGCGCCAGCTTCGCCGGCTGTTCCAGCAGCATCTCGGGGCTGCGCCGATCTCGATCGCCCAGACGCGGCGCATCCTGCTCGCCAAGCAACTGATCCACGATACCAGGCTGCCGATGGCGGAGGTCGCCGCGGCTGCCGGCTTCGGCAGCATCCGGCGCTTCAACGAAACCTTCCAGCAACTCTACCGACGGCCGCCAATGGCGCTGCGGCGAGCCGGCGTCGCGGATCAGCCTGTCGGCCCGACCGGTGCGGTCACCGTCCGGCTGGGCTACCGGCCGCCGTATGACTGGGATGGCATCATGGCGTTCCTGCGCGCCCGCGCGATCCCCGGCGTCGAAGTGGTATCGAACGACCGCTACGCCCGCAGCATCGCGATCGGCGATGCCTGCGGCGTGCTCGCCGTGGAACCCGCGGAGCGGAACTGCCTCAAGGCGACCGTGCGCTCTCCCCGGCTCAAGGCGCTGCCGGCGATCATCGCGCGGGTGCGCCGGGTGTTCGACCTGGCCGCCGATCCGGTGGCGATCGGCGCGGACCTGAGCCGGGATGCCGCATTGGCGCCGCTGGTCGCAGCCCGCCCGGGCCTGCGTGTGCCGGGCGCGTGGGATGGCTTCGAGCTCGCGGTGCGCGCCATCCTCGGGCAGCAGATCACCGTGTCGGCGGCGACCAGGCTTGCCGGCAAACTGGTCGCGTCGTACGGCGATGAACTGCCCGACCGCGGCGCCGTCGAGCCGGAACTGACGCACGTGTTTCCCCGGCCACAGCAACTCGCAGGCAGCGACCTGGCGGAGATCGGCATGCCGAAGGCGAGGCGCATGGCGCTGTCGTCATTGGCGGCGGCGGTTGTCGCCGATCCGCAGATCTTCGGCCCGCGCCGCAGCCTGGACGAGGCGATTGCGCAATTGCGCTCGCTGCCGGGTGTCGGCGAATGGACAGCGCAGTACATCGCCATGCGCGAACTGCGCGAGCCGGATGCTTTTCCGGCGGCGGATATTGGCCTGATGCGCGCCATGAGTGACGCCAGTGGGGTGCGGCCGTCGCCTGCCGCGCTGCTCGCACATGCCGAACGCTGGCGGCCGTGGCGCGCTTACGCCGCGCTGCATCTCTGGGCGTCCGAACCGCATGTCTCCCCGACCAGCGAAAAGGTGCTCCATGAACAGCAGGCCGCCTGAACGCCTCCGGCTGGACCGCCAGGCAACACCGATCGGCGAAGCGCTGATCGTGACCGATGAGGCCGGTTGCCTGCGTGCGTTCGATTGGGCCGATCGCGAAGCCGACATGGCGCGGCTGCTGCGTCTGCACTACGGCTCGCTCGTGCCGACGGCGAGCGCCGCGCCGGCTGACATCAAACGCCTGGTCCGGCGTTATTTCGAGGGCGAGCCGGGATGCCTGCGCGCCATCGAATGGCGCACCGGTGGCACGACGTTCCAACGCAGCGTGTGGACCGCGCTCACGCGGATCGCGCCGGGAGAGACGCTCAGCTATGGCGCATTGGCGGCGAAGCTGGGCTGCCCGCAATCGGTTCGTGCGGTTGGCGCAGCGAACGGCGCCAACCCGATCAGCGTTGTCGTGCCGTGCCATCGCGTCATCGGCGCCGACGGTTCGCTGACCGGCTACGGTGGGGGCATCGAGCGCAAGCGCTGGCTGCTCAACCACGAGGGTGCGGCATTCCGCGACAGGCCGGTGACCGCAGCGTACGCCGCGTAGGCACTGTCGTCGTTCGCGCCATCGCTCCAGCACTCGCCCGGCATCTCCCCAGCGAGGTGTTCTACGGGCAAGACAGGCAACGGTTCATACTGCGGGCCACCGAGGGTGTACGCTTGACCAATCCCCACGTCTCACCCACGGACCCCCGGGACGCCGATGAGACTACGTCCTCCGCCGCACCGGCCCGGCGAACGTCGCCGCGAAGCGCCGCAGCCCCGCCCATTGCTGGCGCAGGTACGAACCCGTCGCCAGCGCCTCCTCACCCGACGGATCCCCGGTCGCCACATACGCGCGGGAAAAATCCGCGGTCCCGAACAGCATATCCCACCACGGCAGCACCGCACCGTAATTGCAGCTCCGCTGCCCCGCGGCGAGCAACCCGTGATGCGCGCGATGGAACCGCGGCGAGATCAGCAGCCGCTCGCCCAACCAGCCGAACGACACCCGGGCATTGGCATGCGACAGGCTCTCCAAAAACCGCAGCACCAGCACCAGCAGCGGGAACTGCAGCGGCGGCACGCCGATCGCGAGCGCGATCACGCCGAACCACAGCGCGCTGATCAGGTCGTCGAGCACATGGTTGCGGTCGTCCGACCAGAACGTCATCTGCCGCTGCGCGTGGTGCAGCGAGTGCAGCGCCCACCACCAGCGGACCATGTGCGACAGCCGGTGCCGCCAGTAATCGGCGCAGTCGAGGATGATCGCGTAGGCCACGAAGGTCAGCACCGGCGCACCGAGCAGGAACGGCAGCAGCCGTTCCAAGGTCGGCGGCACCCAGCCATGGTCGGTAAGGAAGCCGTTCAGCGCCACCTGCGCGCGATAGAACAGCACGAAGGTAAACAGCGGCAGGATGCCGACCCGGGAAATCACCGTGTACAGCACGTCCACCCAGACCGCCTGCGCATCCGGCCAGCGCTCCACCGGGCGCCAGCGTTCCAGCGGCAGGCAGACCGCGAAGGTGATCGCCACCTGGCACGCACCATACACCGCGAACAGCGCCCAGCCGTACGACACGTCCTCCCACTCCATCAATCCGGCCCAGTACAGCAGCGGGATCAGCAGATGCTCCTGCAGCCAGCCGGCAGCGAGGTCGAACGGATCGCCCATGGCGTCAGCGCACAGCCACACTGGGCTCGGCGCTGCCCTTCGGATTGAGGAACAGCCCGTGCGGCGAACGGCCGACATCGATGGTCTGATAATCGCCGGTCTTCGGATCGAGCACCGCCACCTTCTCGGCGAAGCGCCGGGTGATCCACAGCCTGCCGTCCGGCGCGAAGGCGATGTCGTCAGGGCCGCCGGGGATAGTGTAGGTGCGGATCGGCGTCAGGGTGGTGGCATCGAGCGATGTGGTCGTGCCGCCGACGCGGTTGTTCACCCAGATGATCTTCCGGTCCGGCGAGACGAACAGGTTGTGCGCGCCCTTGCCGGTGTGGATGCGGTTGATCACGTGCCCGTCTGCCGGATCGACTACGGCGACGTAGTCGGTGCCCATGTCGGCAACCAGTACCTTGCCGTCGTGCCACAGAACTCCGGCCGGCGTCTTGCCGACTTTCTCCTTCCATAGCACCGCCATCTTGGTGAGGTCGATCGCCACCATGCTGTCGGTGCCCTGCAGGCTGACGAACACCCGGCTGGAGTCCGGTGCATAGTCGAGGTGGCTCGGCATCGAGGCAATCGGGAAGCGCTTCAGCAACTGCATGCTGGCGGCGTCGTAGACATCGACCTGGTTCCGCGCCAGGCCGTTGACCACGAGGAACCTGCCGTTCGGGCTGAAGCCGAGTTGATAGGGATCGGCCACCGGCATGCGCTTCTGGACCGCGCCGGTGGACGGATCGAGGAACAGCATCTCGTTGCCCACGGTGTCGCCGACCAGCAGGCTCTTGCCGTCGGGGGTCAGCGCGACATGATGCGGCTCGCGCAGCACCGGGATGCGGTGCATCTCCTTCTCGCTGGACATGTCGATCAGGCTGATCGACGCGCCGCCCGAGTTGACCACGAACGCCAGGCCGGACGCGGCGGCGAGTTTCGCGCCAAGCGCCAGCAGCGGCAGCAGATACAGAACGGCACGATGCAATCGCATGAAACGGCTCCGGTCGCGGTGCGCCCGTGCCTACGCCACCTCACCCGCGTCCAGCAAGCGCGCCGCCATGTCATTGCGCCCTTGCTCACCGTCACGGCGGGACGCAGTCCGCCTGCGCTCCGCAGCACCGGTCGCAGCAGGCACGATAAAACGAGGATCAATCGCAGATGAGCTCAGATGAACGCGGATGGGATCAGTGGCTGCGCCAAAGCAGGTAGGCAACCCCCCGATGTGATCAGGCCTTATCTGCATTCATCCATGTTGAATGTGCTTGCTTCGCGGTCCGAGCCACCCCGCTCCCACGCGCCGCGTGCAAACACCGCCGTCGCGAAGGCGAAGAACACGCAGGCCGGAGTCGAGATCAGCACGTTGTCGGTATAGGCGTGCGCGGCAAACGCCAGGAACACCAGGCGCATGATCACCTTGTCGGTGCGGCACAACACCCTGGTGTGCCGGATGACCCAGGCCACCAGCAGTACGACCAACAATCCGCGGCCGAACTGGCCGCCTTCCACCGCCATGCGCAGATATTCATTGTGCGCGGCCCAGGTCTGGATCAGCCGCGCGAGGTCGCTGGTCGGGGGGATGATCGCATTGCCTGCCCCGACCCCCCAGCCGAACCAGGGCGAAGCTGCGGCGGCCTGCTCGAACGGCGGCCACAGCAGGTCGCGCCCGCTGAGATTGGCCGCCTGGTTGCTCAGCACATTGAACAGCCGCACCGAGGACAGGTCGCTGGCCAGGAACACGAGCACCGGCAGCAGGCACGCGGCCAGCAGTATCGGTAGGATCCGGCCGCGCCGCGGGAACACCGAGGACCGCAGGAAGGCCAGGGTCAGCCCGGTCACCGCGACGCCATACGCCAGCGGCGCCCGCGCACCGGTCAGCGCCAGCAGCAGGAAGTTCACCCCCAGCAGGACCAGCCAGCGCGACCGGCCTTCCCGGTACAACTCGACCAGGCAGGCGTAGATCGCAGTGAGGCAGACGCCGGCGAGGAACGCCGGATGGCCGAGGCCGGCCAGCCGCTGGCCGCCGCTGTCGACGAACAGCGGGCGCAGGCCGGCGATATCCAGCGCGCCGGCCGCCGCGAGCGTGACCAGCGGTATCCAGGCGGTCATGCGGATCATCGACCTGCCCCAGCCGCGCGACAGACGGCTGAACGCGAAGGCGAACGGCGCCACCGAGCCGACCAGCGAGCGCAGGCTGTCAAGCGGCGTCAGGTCGGGGTGCAGGCCGTGCGCCAGGCCGGCGACAAACATTGCCAGGAAGGCCAGCGCCGGATTGAACACATCGGGGCTCAGGCCGTAGCGCAGCACACACAGCAGCGCCAGACCGAGTTCCGTCGCCTTGACCACGGCGATGGTGGCCTGGAACGCCGCCGGACCGACCAGGTCGATGAGCGTCATCTCCAGCGAGGCGCCGGCGATCAGCAGCCATGCGGCGCAAAAGACGATGGTGTGGCGGAATGCCAGGACGGTACCCCCGGCCGCGGCGACAATCGCCAGAGGCAGCCAGAACCAGTCTGGGGCGAGCACGGCGCCGGCGGCTGCGGCGGTCAGAGTACCGTAGACGGCGACGGCCAGGGGCGCGGTCCGGTCGGCCGGTCCGGACCAAGGCACGGGCAACCGCGATCGAACCGGCAGATCCATGCGCCGCATGCCAGCACGAAAACCTTACCAAACCGCCAAGCCGGGAGCTGGAACGCTCGACGCCTCGTAGGCCGTGGGAGAATATTAATCTTTGTGTCGAGCGTATATTGCCATTCCAGAGAATTATATCCTCTATAGTCTTGTATTCACCGGTAACCTCCCCGGCCGAGGCCAAATGTCGAAAGGAGACGCGCGATGGCCATGCCGACCGCCATCCAGACGCCAGCACCCTGCGGATCCCCCTTGCGGCCGCGATGTCGCCGCTGCGCTGCACCGGCGACAGCCCTGCCGGACCCGCTTCTCTCAGCGTCTCGCCGTACCCAAGGACACCGCATCCATGCTCCAATCACACATCATCGACGTTGACGGCACGTTCGTCGGCATCGCGATCCGTCTCGATCGAGGCTACCGTTTCGTCGCCATCGACATCCGCCTGGAAGAGCTCGATTCGACGATCTGGCCGACCCTGGCCGACGTCCAGCGACTGGCGCGCCGACTGTTCCTGAACGGCAGCTTCGCCGCTCCCCCCGCGGCCGAACCACAAGCGGCTGCGCATCACGTCATCGGCAAGGAGGCCTGACCGATGGCATCCCTCAGCCCCCGCAGACGCGACCTGCTGTCGCGCCGCAACGTGCTGCGCGCGGCCGGCGCGATTGTGCCGCTTGGCCTCGCCGCCCCACACGTGTTCGCCTCCAGCCGCCCGGCTCTGTCGCTCGACCCGGTTGCCGCCCCGCCGATCTGCCACGCTTTGGTCGCTGTGCCGCTCACCGTGGTGGACGGACCACGCCGGAACCTGCGGCTCACCTGGAACGCCAGCGCGATCTGCACCGTCGGCGTGCCCGTCGCGCAGACGAAAGGCTACTTCAAGAAGCGCAACCTCGCCGTGGAACTGATCAACTTCGGCGGCTCGACGGACCAGTTGCTGGAGGCGATTGCCTCCGGCAAGGCGGACGCCGGCGTCGGCATGGCGCTGGGCTGGCTCCGACGTGCGCATCACCACCGCAATCCATGGCGGCTGCATGCGGCTGCTGGCCGCCAAGGCCAGCGGCATCACCCGGCTCGAGGACCTGAAGGGGAAGGTGATCGGTGCCAGCGACATGGCGGCACCGGACAAGAACTTCTTCTCGATCCGCCTGGCCAAGCTTGGCATCGATCCGCTCAATGACGTGCAGTGGCGGGTGTTCCCCGCCGACCTGGACCAGCGGCGCCATCGCCGCCGGTGCCTGGCTCGCCGCCGCCGCGATTACCCACTTCCTGCCCGACATCGACGACTTCCGAACGCACCGCGCTGCTCGCGAACGTCATGGCCACACTCGGCCGGGGCTCGCGCTGCTCACTTTCGGCTGCCGCCTGTTGGGCATCCGCCCACCCGAACGCATCAGTCGCACCGGACCCTGGCTGATCCTACTCGCCGCGAGCTTCGCCGCATGGGAGCTGGTCACCGCCAAGTTCGCCGTGCTGCCGCGGCCGTTCTTCGCCTCGCCCCAGGCGCTGCTGGAGGTGTTCACCGACGACTATCCAAATCTGGGCGACAGCGTGTGGCATTCTCTGACCCTGCTGGCCGGAGGCTATGCCATCGGGGCGGCGTGCGGCTTCATCGCCGGCGTCGCGATCGGCTGGTCGCGCACCGTGGGATACTGGGAGCATCCGGTGCTGCGGCTGATCGAACCATTGCACCGCCTGGCTGCCGCTGCCATTCTTTGCCTTCCCGTCCAGCCACAGCGCCAGCACGTTCCTGATCGCCCTGGCGACCGGCTTCCCGGCCACCGTGCTGACCTGGTCCGGCGTCGCCAGCGTCAATCGCGCCTATTACGACGTGGCGCGAACGATGGGTGCCTCGCAGCGCTTCCTCGTGCTGCGGGTGGCGGTACCGGCGGCGATGCCATCGGTGTTCGTCGGCCTGTTCATGGGGCTTGGCGCATCGTTCTCGGTGCTGGTTGTGGCCGAAATGATGGGCGTCAAATCCGGTCTCGGCTGGTACTTGCAATGGGCGCAGGGCTGGGCGGCCCTGGCGCACCCTGCGCAACAACGCGGCGCTCGGACTGCAGGCGCGCGGCCTGATGCGCATCCAGGCGCCGCGGGTGGACCAGGCGTTGCGGCTGGTCGATCTGACGGGATTCGCCGATGCGTACCCGCATCAGTTGTCCGGCGGCATGGCACAGCGTGTGGCCCTGGCGCGTGCGCTGGTGAACGACCCACGCCTGCTGCTGCTGGGTGAGCCACTGGGCAAGCTCGATTCGCTGACGCGGACGCCATGCAGGGTGAACTCGTCGCGCTCTGGCAGCGCAGCGGCTTCACCGCCCTGCTGTGGCGCACGACGTGGAAGAAGCGCTGTTCATGGCCAACCGCGTGATCGTGCTGAGCGATCGGCCGGCGCGGGTCAGGGCCGATGTCCAGGTCGATCTGCCCTATCCCCGCCATCGCGGCGATCCTCGTCTCGCCGACCTGCGCCGCGACGTGCTTGGCCTGGACGCGGCGTGGCGACCCGCACCAGGGCAATCGCCTGAGCGAAGCAAGATCAGGGCTTCGCCCCGAACCCCACCAGAGGGCACTGCCCTCTGGCTCCCGCCAAGGGCAGTGCCCTTGGGACCATTTACTTTCGGATGGATTGCAAAGGCTCCGCCTTTGCTGGGGGCACTGGGGGCAAAGCCCCCAGGAGGGTTTCAGGTCGGAGCCCTCAGGCTGTGCGCGCCACGGAAGCGGCTTTTCCTGGCCGCTGGATCGGCTACGCTCGCCGTGCCAGTCGGGGGGAAGCGGACAATGAGCGAAATGCGGGTTGTGGCGACGGGGCTGTGCTTTCCGGAAGGTCCGGTGGCGATGCGGGACGGTTCCATCGTGCTGGTCGAGATCGAGCGGCAGACCGTCAGCCGGGTGCTGCCAGGCGGCATCGTGCAGGTAATCGCGCGCACCGGCGGCGGCCCGAACGGGCTGGCGGTTGGACCGGACGAAGCGTTCTACGTCTGCAACAATGGCGGCTTCGCCTGGCGCCTGGAGGAGAACCTGTTTCGCCCGGCGATGCAATCCTCCGACTATGTCAGCGGCCGCATCGAGCGGGTCGATCCGGCCAGCGGTGCGGTCAGCGTGCTCTACGACCGCTGCGGTGCCAACAAGCTGAACGGCCCGAACGACATCGTGTTCGACGACAAGGGCGGGTTCTATTTCACCGATCTCGGCAAGACCCGCGCGCGCGACCGCGACCATGGCGTTATCTACTACGCCCTGGCGGACGGCTCGCGCATCGTCGAGGTGGCGTTCCCCTGCCTGACGCCGAACGGCATCGGGCTGTCGCCGGACAACACGGTGATCTACGTTGCCGAGACCGAGCCCGCCCGGCTGTGGGCGTTCGACATCACCGCGCCCGGCATGGTGGCGAAACAGGGCTGGCCGTCACCGAACGGGGGGCGGCTGGTGGCCGGACTTCCCGGGTTCCAGCGCTTCGACAGCCTGGCGGTTGATGCAGTGGGCAATATCTGCGTCGCAACGCTGATCACCGGCTGCATCAGCGTGATAGCGCCGGACGGCAGGCTGGTGCGGCAGGTGCCGATGGGCGACCCGGTCACCACCAATATCTGCTTCGGCGGATCCGATCGGCGCACCGCCTATGTCACGCTGTCGGGCACCGGTCAGCTGGTCGCAATGGACTGGCCGCAGGCCGGATTGGCACTGGCGCACGAGAGCTGAAAGCTTTCCGCAATCGTTGATCGACTACCCATCCGGCGTTTGCATCGTCGGGAGATCCAGGTCGGTGGGGTTGTCCTCATGGTTCGCGAAGGGCGCTGCGGCGCACGGCCTCTACACACCCGGTGATGCAGTGCCATACTCCGGCATCTATCGCGTCACGCACCACAATCGGCATGCCCCGGAGCACGACGTCACCTGCGTCTCCGGCAAGGCCTTCCCGCTGTGCAACGAGTGCGGCGCCGGTGTCCGGTTCAGGCTGCTGCACGCGGTGCGCCTGATCGACAAGCACGAGTTGTTCAGCCCGTCCGCTGCAGCGCGATCGCCGCGGCCCGCGCAGGCGTGGTGGGCAAGTGCCGCGTCGAACGGCGATACCGAGGTGGTCTGAGCGATCAGCAGGAATGGCGGCACCGCGGGTGATGGGGTTCGCTGCGCCCTGACCAACCGGCGGCACCGGCGTTGCCGGCGTAGGATTGGTAGAGCGCAGCGAACCCCATCACGCGGCGCGCACCAGCCGATGATGCTTGCGCCCGGCCGACAGCTTGATGGCGTTGTCGTGCAGGTCGGCCGCCGTCACGATCTGTCCCTCATCCCTGATCGGCACGTCGTTGATGCGGGCGCCGCCGCCGCGGATCAGCCGGCGCGCCTCGCCATTGCTGCCGGCAAGTCCGGCCAGGGCGAACAGTCGGAACGCAGGAATGCCGGCCTCGAGTTCCACCCGCACGACATCCACCCCAGGCAGTGTATCGACCGCCTCGCCTTCCTCGAACGCCAGGCGCGCGGTCTCGGCGGCATCGGCTGCGGCCTCCGCGCCGTGCGCCAGACGGGTCGCCTCGGTCGCCAGGACCTTCTTCGCCTCGTTGATCTCCGCCCCGTCGAGGTGCTCGAGCCGAGCGATTTCCGGCAGCGACAGGTCGGTGAAAAGCCGCAGGAAGCGGCCGACGTCCTCGTCCTCGGTGTTGCGCCAGAACTGCCAGTAGTCGTACGGCGACAGCCGGTCGCCGGTGAGCCACACCGCACCCTGCGCGCTCTTGCCCATTTTGGCGCCGGACGACGTGGTGATCAGCGGCGTGGTGAGGCCATGCACCGCCTTGCCGTCGGTGCGCCGGGTCAGCTCCATGCCGCTGACGATATTGCCCCACTGGTCCGAGCCGCCGATCTGCAGCGTCACGCCGAACCGGCGGTTCAGCTCGCGGAAGTCGTAGCTCTGCAGGATCATGTAGTTGAATTCGAGGAAGGTCAGCGGCTGTTCGCGCTCCAGCCGGATGCGCACGCTGTCGAAGCTCAGCATGCGGTTGACCGTGAAATGCGTGCCGACGTCGCGCAGCAGCGGGATGTAGCCGAGTTGGCTGAGCCAGTCGTCGTTGTTGGCCATGATCGCGTCGGCCGGGCCGTCGCCAAAGTGCAGGAACGGATCGAAGCAGCGGCGAATGCCGGCCATGTTGACGGCGATCTGCTCGTCGGTGAGCAGTTGCCGTGTCTCGTCCTTGCCGGATGGGTCGCCAATCCGCGTGGTGCCGCCGCCCATCAGCACCAGCGGCCGATGGCCATGGCGCTGCAGCAGGCGGAGGATCATAATTTGCACCAGACTGCCGACATGCAGGCTGTCCGCGGTGCAGTCGAAGCCGATATACGCCGTTACGGTACCGTCGCGCAGCGCCGCATCCAGCGCCTCGGTGTCGGTGCACTGGAAGACGAAGCCGCGTTCGGTGGCTTCGCGGAGGAATTCGCTTTCGACCATGATGCCTGGCCCGTATCAGAGGGAAGGCGGGGGCTAGCACAGACGCGGGCGGGGGAAAATGCTGCGCACGATCGGACTGATGAGCGGGACGTCGCTGGACGGCGTCGATGCCGCCTGGCTGACCACCGATGGCGAACGGATCGGCGAGTTCGGACCGACCCTGACGCTGCCCTATGATGACCGACTGCGCGCCGACCTGCGCCGCATCCTGGACCAGGCGGCGACCCTGGACCCTGACGACAGGCGGCTGAAGAGCGCCACGGCGCGGTTGACGGAGTATCACGTCCGGGCGGTGGCCGCGCTGGGGCGTAATGCCGACCTGATCGGCTTCCACGGACAGACCATCCTGCACCAGCCGGACCGGCAGCGGACCTGGCAGATCGGCGATGCGATGGAACTTGCCTGGCGCACCGGCGTGGCGGTGGCGTGGGATTTCCGCTCAGCCGACGTGGCGGCCGGCGGCCAGGGCGCGCCATTGGCGCCGGTGTTCCATGCCGCCCTGGCGCATGAGGCAGCCAAGCCGCTGGCCGTGCTGAATATCGGCGGCGTGGCCAATGTGACATGGATCGGCGCGGACGGCTCGCTGGTCGCATTCGACACCGGTCCCGGCAACGGACCGCTGGACGACTGGATTGCGCGCCGTGCCGGCGCCGCGTTCGACCGGGATGGTGCCATCGCGCGCTCCGGCCAGGTGGACCAGGCGGTGCTGGGCCGCCTGCTGGCGGATCCGTACTTCGCCAGGCCGGCGCCGAAGTCGCTCGATCGGCTGGACTTCGCCGCCTCGCTGGCCGCGAGCGGCGTGGAATCGCTCTCGCCGGCGGACGGCGCCGCCACCTTGGTCGCATTCATCGCCGCAGCGGTTGCCGCCGCGCCACTGCCGGCGCCGCCGCAGCGCTGGGTGGTGACCGGGGGCGGCCGGCACAACCCGGCAATCATGCAGGCGTTGCGCGATCGGCTGGGCGCGCCGGTCGATCCGGTGGAGGCAATCGGCTGGGACGGCGATGCCGTGGAGGCCCAGTGCTTCGGCTTCCTCGCCGCACGCACCAAGGCCGGATTGCCGATCAGCTTCCCGGGTACCACAGGCATTGCCCGGCCGCTGCCGGGCGGACGGATTACCCTGCCCACGCCGGCGTGAGGTTCCCGGCCGCGCAACCGATGCCCGCACCACGCGCCTCGTCGAAGCTCTGGTTGGCCACCCTCATCATCGCGGCGGTCATCCTCTACGGCTCGTTCTATCCGTTCGAGTTCCGCGTGCCGGCAAGCGGCATTGGCCCGATTGCGACTTTCCTCGCCAGCATCGGCCAGCGGCCGGGCCGCGGCGACTTCATCGCCAACATCCTGCTGTACCTGCCGTTCGGCTTCTTCTTCGTCCTGAGCCACGGCAGCGACCGGCAGGCCGCATGCCTGCCGGTTGTGGTGCTGGGCGGCGCGCTGCTGTCGCTGTCGGTGGAACTCACCCAGTATTATGACGCCGGCCGGGTCACGGCGTTCAGCGATTTTTACACCAACACGCTGGGGACACTGCTGGGCGGCCTCGCCGCGCTGCCCATCGGCGCCAGCTTCCGCCTGCCGTATATCGGCGAGGTCACGGCGCGGCCGATCCCGACCCTGCTGATCATTGCCTGGCTGGGGTATCGCATGTACCCCTACGTGCCAACGATCGACCTGCACAAATACTGGAATGCGCTGAAGCCGATCGTCCTGACGCCGTCCCTGACGTCCTACGACCTGTTTCACCAGGCGACGATCTGGCTGGCGCTGTATGCGCTGATCGAGGCGGCGGCGGGCCGCCGGCGCTCCGGCTTTCTGGCGCCGATGTTCGCCATCCTGGTGCTGTGCGGCAAGATCCTCATCGTCAACACGGTGCTGCGGCTGGCCGAGCCGGTTGGCGCGGCGACGGCGTTCGTGGTGTGGCTGGCACTGCTATGGCTGCCGGTGCGGCTGCAGACCGGCATCGTCGGGCTGGTGGTGTGCGGCTACGTGACCGCGCTGCGGCTCGAGCCGTTCACCTTCCTGCCGTTCGCCCGCAGCTTCGACTGGGTCCCGTTCGACGGCCTGATGCATGGTTCGCTGCAGGCCGATGCGCTGGCGTTCCTGGAGAAGTTCTTCCTGTATGGCAGCATGGTCTATCTGCTCGGCATCGCGCTGCGGCAGCGGGTTTTGGCGACGCTGCTGGTGACGCTGCTGCTGTTCGGGACGAGCTGGGCGGAGACCTATCTGCCCGGCCGTTCGGCCGAGGTCACCGACGCGCTCATGGCGCTGCTGATTGCCGCGCTGTTCGCCATGCTGCCGACCGAGCGTGACGCGTCCGCCTTGGCGACAGGAACGCCTGGCCTGTCAGCGCATGAGCGCGAGTTGCGCGACTGGCAGCGCGAGCAGGCGCGCGCGCTCGGGGTGAAGATCGACGTATGAGGCAGCAGGGCGGCGGATGACCCTCCGCCCTAACAGGCTAATCCGCAGCCAGTGCCATCTGGCGGCGGGCGATCGCCTTGCCGCAATGGTCCTCGATCGCTTCGGCCACCTTCTCGGCATGCTCGGCGAACACGTGATCGGCGCCCTCGAAGATCCGGTAGTCAACGCTGACGCCCTTCTGGGTGTTCAGCTTGTCCACCAGCTTGCGCACCGCCAGTTCGGGCACCAGTTCATCGGCGTCGCCGTGGATCATCAGCCCGCCGCACGGGCAAGGCGCCAGGAACCCGAAATCGTAGTGGTTCGCCGGCGGCGCGACGCTGACCCACCCCGATATCTCCGGCCGGCGCATCAGCAACTGCATGCCGATGAACGCACCGAACGAATACCCGGCGATCCACAGACCGCCGTGGTTCGGATTGACCGCCTGCATCCAGTCGAGCGCGGCAGCCGCGTCGCCGATCTCGCCGATGCCGCCGTCATAGCGACCCTGGCTGCGACCGACGCCGCGGAAATTGAACCGCATCACGGAGCATCCCAGCCTCTGGAACGACTGGTACATGGAATACGTGACCCGGTTGTTCATCGTCCCGCCGTGGAGCGGATGTGGATGAAGGATCAACGCGACCGGCGCACCGGTCTCCTTCGAGTGGTGGTAACGACCCTCGAGCCGACCGTCAGGGCCGGCAAACATCACCTCTGGCATGGCGTCCCGAAACCGCTTTCCTATCGTGCCGGCCGATGTCTGACCGGGTGCCCTTGTTGACCCCCGGCCGCCACCGATCCCTAATAAAACCTACTAACCCCTCGCCCCAGCGTCACGACCGGGTTACATACTAGAATAGGAACGCATTCCCCGCTTTTCAGTTCCGCGTGAATTCTTGACCAGCGTGGTCGGAATATTTAAGCCTTATGCGGAGCGGCGCTGTTGCCGCAGGGATTGCTTCCTCCACCTATCAGTTCGGCCCCCCGACCGGCCATCCCCCCGGGATTTGGGCTCCAGGTCCCAGGGCACGCATACTATAGGGTAGAAGGGGCGGTCCTTCATAACGGAATTGTCGCATGGCTTTCATGTTCTTAAGGGAGACGATCCGCACATATCGGGAACGCGACCCCGCTGCGCGATCGTCGCTCGAGGTTCTGCTGTGCTACCCCGGTGTCCATGCGGTGATGTGGCACAAGCTGTCGCACTGGCTGTGGGACCAAGACTGGCGCCTTCTCGGGCGCTTCTCCTCCCATATCGCCCGCTGGCTGACCGGCATCGAGATCCATCCGGCCGCCAGGCTGGGCCGCCGCCTGGTGATCGATCATGGCATGGGCGTGGTGATCGGCGAGACCGCGGAAGTCGGCGATGACTGCTACTTCTATCATCAGGTGACCCTCGGCGTCGCCCGCACCAGCGGCGGCAAGCGCCACCCGACAGTTGGCAACAATGTGATCATCGGCGCCGGCGCCAAGGTGCTGGGCCCGATTACCGTGGGCAACAACGCCCGGGTCGGCGCCAACGCGGTGGTGGTGGATCCGGTTCCCAACGACACCACCGTGGTGGGCATTCCCGCCCGTCCGGTGGACCGCACGCTGGTACGCGGCCGCTCGGTGCCAGGCTTCGATCCATACGGCATTCCCTGCGATGGCGACCTCGACCCGCTGCTGCGCGACCTCGACCAGATGCACTGCGAACTGGCCGAACTGGAAGCGCGCGTAACGCGGATCGCCGAGGCGCAGATCCAGCAGCGCCAGGCCGCCGCGGAGTAGTCGGGAATGCAGCTCTCCACCCGCGGCCGCTACGCCGTGATGGCCATGGTGGACCTGGCCACCCAACAAACCCTCGGCTGCGAGTGCGGGCCGGTCTGTCTGGCGGAAATTGCCCGGCGGCAGCGGCTCAGCCAGGCCTACCTCGAACAGCTGTTCGGCAAGCTGCGACGCGCCCGGCTGGTCGCTTCGGCGCGCGGTCCAGGCGGCGGCTACCGCCTGGCGCGGGGGTCCGACGCCATTGCCATCGCCGACATCATTGCCGCGGTCGAGGAGCCGATCCGGGCGACCCGCTGCGAGGCGGGCAGCCCAGGCTGTATCGAAGGCAATGGCGGGGAAGCCGCCGGCCGCTGCCAGACACATGATCTGTGGGAAGAACTCGGCCGGCAGATATCGCTGTTCCTGGCCGGCGTCACGCTGGCCGACGTGGTGACGGGCCGGGTGCTGGGCCGCGCCGTGCCGCTGACCGAGGCGCCCCGGAGCCTGGCGGCCGAATAGCGATGCACTACCTGGACGCCAATGCCACCGAGCCGCTCCGCCCCGAGGCGCGCGCAGCCGTGCTGGCAGCCATGCAGGTCACCGGAAACCCTTCCTCGGTGCACGCCGCGGGTCGCGCGGCGCGGCGCGTCCTGGAAGATGCGCGCGAGTTGCTGGCCGACCGGTTTGGCGTGCGGCCGGCAGATCTGGTCTTCACGTCAGGCGGCACCGAGGCAGACGTCCTGGCGATCCACGCTTTCGGCGCCGGCCGGCAGGTCATCGTCTGTGCCACGGAGCATGATGCCGTGCGTTCGGCTGCCCCCGGCGCTGCCACCCTGCCGGTGGACCGCGACGGGGTCGCCGATCTGGCAGGCCTTGCCGGGCTGCTGGCGGTCCAGCCTCGCGCCCTGGTCTGCCTGATGCTGGCGAACAACGAGACCGGGACTGTCCAGCCGGTGGCCGCAGCCGCCGCGCTGTGCCGCCGGCACGGCGCGTTGCTGCACGTGGACGCGGTGCAGGCGGCGGGACGAATGGACGTGCACCTCGCACGGCTTGGCGCACACAGCCTGGCGATCTCGTCGCACAAACTCGGCGGTCCGCCGGGCGCCGGTGCACTCCTGCTGGACCCGGACGTCGCCACCCTCACGCCGCTGATCGCCGGGGGTGGCCAGGAGCGCGGCCGGCGTGGCGGCACCCCTGCCCTGCCCGCGATCGCCGGCTTCGCCGCCGCGGCACGCGTCGCCACCAGCGCCGCCGATCTGGCGGCGTGGCGCGACGCCGTCGAGGCCGCCGCCACGGCGGAAGGGGCCATCATTTGCGGAGCCGGCAGCGAGCGACTTGCCAACACCACCTGCCTCGCTCTCCCCGGCGTGCGCGCCGACGTCCAGGTCATTGCGCTCGACCTGGAGGGAGTCGCAGTCAGTGCCGGCGCCGCGTGCAGCTCAGGGAAGGTGGCAGCAAGCCACGTGCTGACCGCGATGGGCCTCGGGCCGCTCGCCGGCCAGGCGATCCGGGTTTCGCTGCCATGGAATGCAACCGCAGCCGATATGGCCGGTTTCACCGCGGCCTATCGGCGCATGGCCGACCGGATGCGCAATGCGCTGGCGCCGCGCGCCGCCTGAACCCACATTGGCCCGCATGACCGATTCCGCCCCGCCCCGCCCCAATCGCCCGGTTTATCTCGACAACCAGGCCACCACGCGTTGCGATCCGCGCGTGGCCTCGGTGATGCTGCCCTGGTTCACGGAGCACTACGGCAACCCGCACAGCGTCGAGCACGTGATGGGCACCGAGGCAGAGGCCGCGGTCGAGGACGCGCGCGCGCAGGTCGCTGCGCTGATCGGCGCGGACGCCAAGGAATTGGTGTTCACCTCCGGCGCCACCGAGAGCAACAACATCGCCATCAAGGGCGCCGCCCGCCACGCGCAGCGCTCGGGAAACGAGCGGCGGCGCGTGGTCACGGTGGCGACCGAGCACAAATGCGTCCTTGAGTCGGTGGGCGACCTGGCCGAGGAAGGCTTCGAACCGGTGTTCCTGCCGGTGCGCCCCGACGGATTGCTGGATCCCGACGCGCTGCGCGAGGCGCTGGCCGTGCCAACCCTGCTGGTCAGTGTCATGGCAGTGAACAACGAGATCGGCGTGGTGCAGGACATCCCGGGGCTGGCTGCGATCGCCAAACAGTCCGGCGCGCTGTTCCACACCGACATCGCCCAGGCGACCGGCAAGATCCCAGTCGACCTGACCGCCTGGAAGGTCGATCTGGCCTCGGTGAGCGGCCACAAGATCTACGGGCCGAAGGGGGTGGGCGCACTGTTTGTCCGCCGTCGGCCGCGCGTGCGGCTGGCGCCGCTGTTTTCCGGCGGCGGCCAGGAACGCGGCCTGCGCTCCGGCACCCTGCCCGCGCCGCTTATCATCGGCCTGGGTGAGGCCTGCCGGCTGGCCCAGGCCGAGATGGCGGACGAGGCGAAGCGGTTCGCCGGACTGCGCGACCGGTTGCTCGACCGCCTGCGCACGGCGATCCCCGAACTTGGCTTGAATGGCAGCACGCAGGACCGCATTGCCGGCAACCTGAACCTGACCTTCCCGGGCGTCACTGCGGCCGACCTGATGGCGCGCGTGCCCGACCTTTGCGTCTCCACCGGGTCGGCCTGTTCTTCGGCCGCCATCGAGCCATCCTACGTGCTGCGCGCGATCGGCCTGTCGGACGATGCAGCCTCGCGCACCTTGCGCATTGGGATTGGACGCTTTACCTCGGCCGCCGACATCGACTATGCGGCGGCAGCGCTGACGGCGGCGCACGCCGGAACACCGGCCCCCGGCGTCGAACGGTTTGCCCAGGCCTGAACGGAACCCATTGCCAGATGCCGAAGATGACCTTCATCGAGCGCGACGGCACGCGCCGCGAAGTCGATGCGCCACTCGGCCTGTCGGTGCTCGAGATCGCCCATAAGCACGACGTGGATATCGAGGGTGCGTGCGAGGGGTCGCTCGCCTGCTCCACCTGCCATGTGATCGTCGATGCAGCCTGGTTCCGCAAGCTGGCCGAACCGACCGAAGACGAGGAGGATATGCTCGACCTGGCGTTCGGCCTGACCGAGACGTCGCGGCTCGGCTGCCAGATCGTGATGACCGAGGCGCTTGACGGGCTGGTGGTGAAGCTGCCCGCCGGTACGCGCAACATGCTGAACAGCTAGCGCGATGCGCATCGTCGTCGCGATGTCGGGCGGCGTGGACAGCAGCACGGTCGCCGGATTGTTGCACGAGGCCGGCCACGAGGTGATCGGCGTCACGCTGCAACTCTACGACCATGGCGCCGCGACCGGCCGCAAGGGCGCATGCTGCGCCGGCCAGGACATCCACGATGCGCGTCGCGTGGCCGACCATCTGGGCATCCCGCATTACGTAATCGACGCCGAGCAGCGCTTTGCCGCAGCGGTGATCGGCGACTTTGCCGACAGCTATGCGGCCGGCGAGACGCCGGTGCCCTGTGTGCGCTGCAACCAGACGGTGAAGTTCACCGACCTGACGGCGCTGGCCCGGGGGCTGGGGGCGGAGCGCCTGGCAACCGGGCATTATGTGCGCAGGATCGATGGACCGTCGGGGCCGGAACTGCATCGCGCCGCGGACCTTGCGCGCGACCAGAGTTGGTTCCTGTTCGCCACCACGCGCGATCAGCTTGGCTTCGCACTGTTTCCGCTCGGCGGGATGCCGGACAAGCAGACGGTGCGCGCCGAGGCCGAGAGGCTCGGCCTCCCAGTCGCTGCCAAAGCGGACAGCCAGGACATCTGCTTCGTCGCCTCGGGCCATTACGCCGATACCGTGATCCGGCTGCGCCCGGAAGCCGGCGAACCGGGCGACATCGTGGGGCGCGACGGCCGCCTGCTGGGGCGGCACGACGGGATCGCCCGCTATACTGTCGGACAGGGCAAGCGGCTCGGCGCCGCTGCGGTGGATCGGGGTGACCGGCAGGTTGTCGTGGCGCTCGAGCCGGGGGGACGGCGCGTCGTCGTGGGTCCACGCGATGCCGGCACGCACACGGTTCGCCTGCGCGAGGTGAACTGGCTGGTGGCGCAACCCGCCGGGCCGGTGGCGTGCCAGGTCAAGCTGCGCGCACGCGAGACGCCGCAGGCGGCGACGGTGTCCGGCACCGCGTGGGGCGCGGAGGTGCATCTGCCCGCGCCCGCGTTGCCGGCGCCTGGGCAGGCCTGTGTGTTCTACGACGGCGACCGGGTATTGGGCGGCGGCTTCATTCGCCGGCCGGACGCGGCGGCGGCGGCGGTTGACGCGGCGGGGGGCGCGGGGCTATCTCCCGCGCCTCGCGGATCGGATGGCGGCGTAGCTCAGCGGTAGAGCAGGGGAATCATAATCCCTTGGTCGGTGGTTCAAATCCGCCCGCCGCTACCACATTCGGAAGGTATTTCAATATATTAGCGATTGCGGCCCGATGTTCTGCCATTGGATGTGCGGACATTCCGTGTGCCCGCTGGTTTCGGCGTGGCTTGCAAATGATTGACGCCGCGTAGGGGTCGGCCGACGCTTCACGCGGCCCTGCGGGGGCTATGCCACGCCTATAACCTGCTGCGGTTGCCGGCATTCACTGCACTGTGCGTCACCGCAGCGAAATCGCGCAGCGCGCCCGATGGCGCCCAAGGCCGTCTCAACCTCGGGAATGTCTGGCAGGACGGCCGCTCGGCGTAAGCATCGATGGCAGCATCTGTCCACGGCGGGCGTAGAGGAAATCTATGATCTGATTTTCGATCGTCATCGGCACGGCACTTCGGTTCTGCTGCATCGCAGCGTAACGCAACCTTTGCGGGAGTGTCTAC
>DATAPW010000118.1:0-2397 GCA_036265005.1 Acetobacteraceae bacterium
CCCAGCTCTATATCGCAGGCCTGAACCTGTTCATGGTCGGCATCGGCATGCTGGGGTTCGGCGGCGCCGGCGTGGCCGCCTACCTGTTCTTTCCGCACGTGCAGAAGCGCGTGGAGAATTTCCTCCACCCCGGCAACGGCATCGGTGCCGACTACCAGCCGCGTACCGCACTGGAAGCGTTCGGCAATGGCGGCCTGCTGGGTCGCGGACCAGGCGAGGGACGCGTCAAGGACGTGCTGCCCGACGCCCATGCGGACTTCGTGTTCGCAGTGGCCGGCGAGGAATTCGGCATGATCCTCTGCCTGGTCATTATCGCGGTGTTCGCCTTCATCGTGCTGCGCGGCCTGCTGCGGCTGGTGCAGGAACAGGACATGTTCATCGTGCTCGCCTGCACCGGGCTGGTCACCGGGTTCGGCCTGCAGGCCTTCGTCAACATGGCCTCGTCGTTGCAATTGATACCGACCAAGGGGATGACATTGCCATTGATATCCTATGGCGGTTCGTCGGCGCTGGCGGTCGCCCTCGGCATGGGCATGCTGCTGGCGCTGACGCGGCGCCGGCATCATGGCGACGTGCCATGAGGGGACCCGCTGTGCATCCCATCGTGATCGCGGCCGGCGGCACCGGCGGACACTTCTTCCCCGCCGAGGCATTGGCGAGCGAACTCATCGCGCGCGGCCGGCGCGTAGCGCTGATGACCGATGCGCGGTCGGGTGGCCTGCAAAGCCCGGTGTTCGCCGGGCTCGAGCAGTTCGTCATCAGCGGCGCGGGCATCGCCGGCCGTGGCGCAGTGCGCGCCGGCAAAGCGGCGGCGGCATTGGCGGCCGGCGTGGTGCAGGCGCGCCGCATCCTGGAGCGCAGCCACGCTGCATCCGTGGTCGGCTTCGGCGGCTATCCGTGCGTGGCGCCGGTGCTCGCCACGCGGCTGATGCGGCGTCGTCCAACGGTGATCCTGCACGAACAGAACGCGGTGCTCGGCCGCGCCAACCGCTTCCTGGCGCGCCACGCCGATCTGCTGGCACTGAGTTTCGCCGCGACTGAACGTGTGCCGGAGACCGCGGCGAGCCTGGTCACCGGCAACCCGGTGCGCCCGGCGATCGCTGCTCTGGGCGATCTACCTTATGCGCCGCCGACCGACACGCTGCGCGTGCTGGTGCTGGGCGGCTCGCTTGGCGCGCGCGTGTTCAGCGATGTGGTGCCGCCGGCGCTGGCAGGACTTCCTGACGCACTGCGCGTGCGCCTCGCCGTTGTGCAGCAATGCCGCGCCGAGGATCTGCCGCGGGTGCGTGCGGCGTATGACGCGGCCGGTATTGCCGCGGAACTGGCCGCGTTCTTCCCCGACGTGGCGGATCGTCTGGCCGCTGCACACCTGGTGATCGCGCGTGCCGGCGCCTCGACCGTTGCCGAACTGGCGGTGGCCGGACGGCCGGCGATCCTGGTGCCGCTGCCTGGCGCGATCGACGACCACCAGGCGGCCAATGCGCGCGCGCTGGCCGATGCGCGCGCTGTATCGGTGATGGCCCAGCGCGATTTCTCGCCCGAGGCATTGCGGGAGCGCCTCGCCGCATTGTCCGCCGCGCCCGACATGCTGGTCCACGCGGCGCGTGCGGCGCGCGGCATTGCCTGCGCCGATGCCACAACGCGGCTGGCCGATCTGGTCGAGGACCTGATGCGCCAGGAGGCAAGGCGATGAGGCGATGCGTCATTCCGGAGTGGCCGAACCAGTTGTCATGGCCTGGCGTGGCGCGGCAACCCACGGCTTGGGTCCGAAGCGTGTCATGGGAAGCCTTGGATGGCCGGGCCACGCCCGGCCATGACGCTAACCCACGGCGTGTCGTTGCGGAGCATCCGGCATCATGAGGGCCTTGCCTCTTTCCATCGGCACCATCCATTTCGTCGGCATCGGCGGCATCGGGATGAGCGGCATCGCCGAGATCCTGCACAATCTCGGCTATCAGGTTCAGGGCAGCGACATCAGCGACAGCGCCAATGTCCGCCGCCTTGTCGAGCATGGCATCCCGGTGCAGGTCGGCCACCGCGCCGAGAACATCGGCAGCGCCCAGGTCGTCGTCATCTCCTCTGCCGTCAAGCGCGACAATCCCGAAGTGGTCGCCGCCCGCACGCGGCTCATCCCGGTCGTCCGCCGCGCGGAGATGCTGGGCGAGCTGATGCGCCTCAAATGGTCGATCGCCATCGCCGGCACGCACGGCAAGACGACGACGACCTCGATGATCGGCGCGCTGCTCGACACGGCGCAGCTCAACCCGACGGTGATCAACGGCGGCATCATCAACAATTACGGCACCAACGCCCGGCTGGGCGCCGGCGACTGGATGGTGGTCGAAGCCGACGAATCCGACGGCACCTTCATCAAGCTGCCGGCCACCATCGCCGTGG
>DATAPW010000119.1:0-18864 GCA_036265005.1 Acetobacteraceae bacterium
CGGCAAGCCGGCTTTTGGCCCTTGACCCCGCCGCCCCCGCCCAGCTTTCGGCTACCATGCCGTGTCGCAAAGCGTGTGTCCGCCGCCAGAGTGACATTTCTATCGGGAAGAAGTTGTGACTTCTCTATCGGGCGCCGACAATTGCCGCGCTGTTTCCCGGCGCGCGAGTCATTCACGTGAAGCGCGACCCTCGCGACTGCGCGCTATCAAATTTCTTTCAATTCTATTCGCATGGAAATCTGTTCGCCTGCGATTTGCGAGATAGCGGAGTACGGGCGCGAGAGACGCTCCGGCTTGGTGGGCACTGGCGCGACGTGTTGCCGCTGAACTTGCTGGAGGTCGAGTACGAGGCATTGGTCGCTGACCTCGATGGACAGAGCCGTCGTCTGATTGAGTTCCTGGGACTGGATTGGGAGCCCGCCTGCCTGGAGTTCCATAAGACGGAACGTGTCGTCACGACGCCGAGCGCATGGCAGGTGCGGCAGCCCATCTATTCGCGATCGGTCGGGCGGTGGCGGCATTACCAGCGCCATCTTGGTGCCCTGTTTGCGGGGCTTGGCGCCGAGGCCTGAACAGGACGGACAAACGAAAACCGGTGCCGCGAGGCACCGGTTCTTTTCGCCGACCGTGATGTGTCGGAGCGCGAGGTCAGCGCTTGCGGCGGCGAGCAGCGCCGAGTCCGAGCAATGCTGTGCCAAGGACGGCAAGCGTCGCAGGTTCCGGAACTGTGCCCGAGATCGTGCCGATCGTGCCGCTGGAGCCATAGACGTCACCCGCAAGATTGGCATCGAGCGGGAAACTGGCACTGAACGACTTCAAACCGATATCAAAAGAAAGGCCGATCGAGGAGGTGGAGTCGTCCGGATCGCCGATATCCGCCGACACGGCGGCTCCCGCACCGACAGTGCCGAAACTGACGCCATTGGCCACCACATTGGTTTCAGTGCTCGACGAGTTGTTGGTAAAGGTCCCGGTCACCGTATCGTTGGAATTGTAAACGTAGGTCAGGGTGCCGAGCAGCGAGGCGTTAGCCTTCGTAGGGACGACGACGGCCAGGCCGGCGATCGCGGTAGCAGTGAGCAAGGCAGTCGTAAACTTCATGGCGTTCATTCTCCTGGCGAGCCGTCGGTCAGTTACCATTCGGCTATCGACATGTTGAGCAAATGCCATGCCAGGATGGAAGGCTTATTTAATTCAATGGCTTAGCGCGAGTCCGATTGCCCTGCTTGGCTCGGATTGTAAAAATTTCCGACAAAAAAATATTAACAAGAGTCCAAATTATGAGAGCGCTCTGTGGCCGCCGCGCATTTGGTGCCGCTGGGCCGGCGCTGCCGAGGCGGATTTCGCCGATCTCGCCTCGACCGAACCACGTGCACGGTGACAAGCGCCAGGCAAGCGGCAGGTCCGTCAGCCCTTCAACGGCATCTTGGCTCGCTTTTGATGAAGCCGGAGAGCGCCGCAGCGGGCTGTTGCAAGTCACGACCGACGCGGAAAATGTTCGAGCCGTGTCGGCGCTGGTTCGATGATGCGACGGTTTCGGCCGTGATAGCATTCAGCGCCAGGGGTTGCCCCAGGCGCACCCTTCCTCCTAATAGCGCCCGCCGGACCCAGGAGACACCATGGCCGCCACCGCCGAACTCACCACTGAAAACCCCGCCCTCGTCCACCAGGCGGAAATCCTTGCCCGGCCGCAGACCCCGGCCTGGGAAATGGCCAACGCCATCCGTGCCCTGGCGATCGACGCGGTGGAGGCCGCGAAGTCCGGCCATCCCGGCATGCCGATGGGAATGGCCGACGTCGCCACCGCGCTTTGGACGCGCTTCCTCAAGTTCGACGCTGCCGACCCTCGCTGGCCCGACCGGGACCGCTTCGTACTGTCCGCCGGCCATGGCTCGATGTTGCTGTATGCCTTGCTCTACCTCACCGGCTACGAGGGGATGGGCATTCCGGAGATCAAACGCTTCCGCCAGCTCCATTCGCCCGCGGCCGGCCATCCGGAATACGGCGAACATCCCGCTATCGAGACGACCACCGGACCGCTCGGCCAGGGGTTCGCCACTGCGGTCGGCATGGCGCTTGCCGAACGCCTTCTCGCGGCCCGGTTCGGCCGCTCGCTGGTGGATCACCGCACCTGGGTGATCGCCTCCGACGGCGACATGATGGAGGGCATCAGCCACGAGGCTGCCGCCATTGCCGGACATCTGTGCCTGTCGAAGCTGACAGTGCTCTACGACGACAATCACGTCTCGATCGATGGCGACACGTCCCTGGCCTACTCGGACGATGTGCTGAAGCGGTACTCGGCTTATGGCTGGGCGGCCAAGCGGGTGGATGGCCATGACCCGGCGCAGATCAACGCGGCACTGTCGTTCGCCGTACGCTCGAAAAAGCCGACGCTGATCGCCTGTCGCACCATCATCGGTCTCGGCGCACCGACCAAGGCAGGCACCGCGGCAACCCATGGTTCGGCGCTCGGTGCGCAGGAGGCGGCGGGCGCGAAGGCGGCGCTCGGGTGGCATGAGCCGCCGTTTGGCGTGCCGGCCGAGTTGTTGGAGCGCTGGCATGCCGTCGGCAGCCGCGGCGCGGCCGCGCGTCGCGCTTGGATCAAGCGGCTTGCACACAGCAATATGCGCGCCGAGTTCGAGCGCGTTATGGCCGGGAAGCTGCCGGACAACTGGCACGAGGCGGTCGCCGCCTTGAAGCAGGACATCGCCGATACGAAGCCCAGGATCGCGAGCCGGCAAGCCAGCCTGAAGGCGCTGGAGGCGCTGGTCCCGGCGACGCCGGAGCTGATTGGCGGGTCGGCTGACCTCACCGGGTCCAACCTCACCTACGTCAAGGGCATGGGCTCGGTGAGCGCGGGCAACTTCTCCGGCCGCTATATCCATTTTGGTGTGCGCGAGCACGGCATGGCCGCCGCCGCCAACGGCATTGCGCTGCACGGCGGCCTGATCCCGTACGACAGCACGTTCTTCGTGTTCACCGACTACATGCGTCCCGCAATCCGCATCGGCGCGATCACCCGCGCCCACGCCATCCACGTCCTGACGCATGATTCCATCGGCCTCGGCGAGGACGGACCGACGCACCAGCCGATCGAGCACCTCGCCAGCCTGCGCGCCATGCCGCACCTGCATGTCTATCGCCCGGCGGACGCGATGGAGACCGCCGAATGCTGGGAGCTGGCAATCCGCCGCAACGATGGGCCGAGCCTCCTGGTGCTGACGCGCCAGGCGCTGCCGACCATGCGCACCGAATTTGCCGAAAACCTCTGCGCCCGCGGCGGCTACGTGCTGGCCGAGGCGGATGGCCCGCGCGCCGCCACCCTGATCGGCACGGGGTCCGAGGTGTCGATCGCCATGGCCGCCCGCGACAGCCTGGCGGCCGAAGGGATTAGCGCCGCGGTGGTTTCACTTCCCTGTTGGGAGCTGTTCTCCCAGCAGGATGAAGCCTATCGTATGCAGGTGCTGGGCGGCGCGCCCCGCATCGGCATCGAGGCCGCTGGTGGCTTCGGCTGGGAGCGCTGGCTTGGCAATGACGGGATTTTCATCGGTATGACCGGCTTCGGAGCCTCGGCGCCTTATGAAGATCTTTACAAACACTTCGGTATCACGCCCGAAGCCGTCGTCGCTGCGGTTCGCAAGCGGCTTGGCTGAGAGCTGAACGCTAGGAAGGGAACCCCCCATGGCCGTGAAGGTTGCCATCAACGGATTCGGACGGATTGGGCGCCTGGTGCTGCGCGCCATGGTCGAAAGCGGGCGCAGCGATCTGGTGCCGGTCGCGATCAATGACCTCGGCAGCACCGAAGCCAATGCGCACCTGTTCCGCTATGACAGTGTGCATGGCCGCTTCCCCGGTCAGGTCGAGATTTCCGGCGATACGATCACCATCCGCCACAATGGGCGCGTCTGGGGACCGATCAAGGTGTCGGCGGAGCGCGATCCCACCAAGGTGCCGTACCAGGGTGTCGACGTGGCACTGGAATGCACCGGCATCTTCACCAGCAAGGACAAGGCTTCGGCATTGATCCGGGCCGGCGCGCGCAAGGTGTTGATTTCGGCGCCCGGCGATGGCGTGGACGCCACCGTGGTCTACGGCGTCAACCACAAGGTGATCACCAAGGACATGACGGTGGTTTCCAACGCCTCGTGCACGACGAACTGCCTGGCGCCGATGGCCAAGGTGCTGCACGACGCGTTCGGCATCGAGCGCGGCTATATGGTCACCATCCATGCCTATACCGGCGACCAGAACACGGTCGATACCCTGCACAAGGACCTGCATCGCGCACGGGCCGCGGCGGTGTCTGCGATCCCGACCTCCACCGGCGCGGCGCGCGCTGTCGGTCTGGTGCTGCCGGAGCTGAAGGGCAAACTGGATGGCACCGCGATCCGCATTCCGACGCCGAACGTGTCGCTGGTGTCGCTGGACGTGAACCTGAAGAAGCCGGCGACCAAGGACCAGGTCAATGCGGTAATGCAGGACGCCTCGAAGGGCGAACTGAAGGGCATCCTGGACTACAGCACCGAGCCGCTGGTCAGCATCGATTTCAACCACTGTCCGGCATCGTGCACTTTCGATGCGACGCAGACCGCGGTGGTGGACGGCGCGTTGGTGCGGGTGATGGGCTGGTACGACAATGAGTGGGGCTTCTCCAACCGGATGTCCGACACGGCCGCGCTGTTCGGCAGCCTGTAAAGGGGCCTTCCCCCTCCCTCGCGGGAGAGGCGTCAAGGGGGACGGGACAAGGGACGCTCCGATGTCCCCACCCGCCACCCCCTCCCGCAAGGGGAGGGGAGCATGGCGCCATGGCGCTAGGAGATAATCACCATGTCATTCCGTACCCTCGACGGCGTGGACGTCGCCGGTAAGCGCGTCCTGCTGCGTGCCGACCTCAATGTGCCTGTGCGTGACGGCAAGATAACCGACCTGACCCGGTTGGAGCGCCTGACCCCGACGATCCGCGAGTTGGTCGGCAACGGCGCGAAGGTCATCGTGTGCAGCCACTTCGACCGGCCCAAAGGCAAGCGCGTGCCGGAGATGTCGCTGGCGCCGGTCGCCACGGCATTGGGTGAGGTACTGGGGCAGCGGGTGCGCTTCGCCGAGGATTGCATCGGCGTCGTGGCGCAGCAGGCGGTCGAGCGCATGGCGCGCGGCGACGTGCTGGTGCTGGAGAACACCCGCTTTCACGCCGGGGAAGAAAAGAACGATCCGGCTTTGGCCGCTGAACTGGCGAAGCTGGCCGATCTGTACGTCAACGACGCCTTCTCCGCCGCGCATCGGGCGCACGCCAGTACCGAGGGCGTGGCGCATTTGCTGCCCTCCTACGCCGGCCGGCTGATGCAGGCCGAACTCGAGGCGCTGGATGCCGCGCTTGGCAATCCGGTGCGTCCGGTCGCTGCCATCGTCGGCGGCGCCAAGGTGTCCACCAAACTCGACCTGTTGGGGAACCTGTTCGCAAAGGTGAATGTGCTGGTAATCGGTGGCGCGATGGCCAACACCTTCCTGTCGGCCCAGGGCCTCAATGTCGGCAAGTCGCTGCAGGAAGCCGAAATGCATCCGATCGCGCTGGACATTCTGGCGCGCGCCAAGGCGGCTGGCTGCGAAGTGATGCTGCCGACCGATGCGGTGGTAGCAAGCGAACTGAAGCCTGGCGTGGCAACGCGGACCGTGCCGGTGAATGCGGTGCCGGCCGACGCCATGATCCTCGACGTCGGCCCCACCACGGTGACCGCGCTGACGCAGCATCTGGCGTCGCTCAAGACACTGGTTTGGAACGGCCCGCTGGGAGCATTCGAGACGCCACCGTTCGACGCTGCCACGACGGCACTCGCCAGGGCTGTTGCGGCCGCCACGGCGCAAGGCGGCTTGCGCAGTGTCGCCGGCGGCGGCGACACGGTATCCGCGCTGCGCCGTGCCGGGGTGCTGGACAAGCTGAGCTACGTTTCCACCGCCGGTGGCGCATTCCTCGAATGGCTCGAGGGCAAGACGCTGCCGGGTGTTGCCGCGCTCGGCTGAACGCGGCGGCGCCGGCCGGGCATCGCTGCGAGGGAATGACGGGATGTCGCGGGCGTTTCCGCCCGGCACCGCAGCCATGATCCCCTCAGGACACCAGCCATAACGGTTGCGTCGCGCGCTGCGTCCTGCGACCCGGCGGGCGTTGCCTGGCGGCATCCGCGTCGAGCCGGCGCATCTCCTGGTAGATCGCTTTGCATTGGTCGCGCGGGCTCAGGGCATCCCACCGCTCGTCAGAGTAGCGGCGGCGCGCGGCTTCGTAGGCGACGTCAAAGCTCACGGACATTTCGTCACCTGTTGAACATGGCTAGCTGTTGCGGCCAATGTCGCGGACCAGTGCCAGGCAAAGGCTGCCCAGGCTTGGCGCACTGTTGCTCATCCTCGCGTCCTGCATTCGCCACGACCGGGCCGTTTCGGTTGCAGCACCTGGGACGCCAGGGTCAGCAGATGTTCGGCAGCGCCTCGCATCCCCGCGCGATCGACATCCTCGGCCAGCGTGAGCAGCCGGTCGCAGAGAATGAGCGGGCTGACGGCTGGGTCGATCCGAACCATGCCTTGTGTGCCGTAAATCATGGTGAAGGCGCTCCTTCTCGGGTGTATTCCGTCGCAGCGGGAGTAGCGCTCGTGAAACCTCTCTGACTACTCAGCCATCGGGGATTGACCAATCGTACTAGGCCATCCAGCCGACCTTGCCGGCGACTGGATTTCGTCCCTAACTGCGGTCAGCAGCCGACGCGGTGATCCGGTGAGTCGGCAAGGCAGCTGCTCCGACATCCGGACTAGACCGTCGCTGCGGCTGGCGCGCTGGTCATTGGTGGCACATGTTGCTGGAATGCTGGATTGCCAAAATCGAAAGGCCGGCTTGATGACTGAAGTTGCCGAGGCCTTGCTGGCGCCGAGGATCGTCCTGATCGAGGATGATCCGCTGGTGCTGTTCGGCCAGGAACTGCTGCTGAAGGACTGGGGCTACCGGGTCGTTGCGGGAACCTCGCGCGAGGCGATCCGGCACGCGTTGGGGGACGCGCCGGGCGACGTTGCGGCGATCATCGCCGATTTCAATCTCGGCGGTGCGGAAACCGGCGCCGACGTGGCACGCGCTGTCGCCGAAGCCGCCAGCCGCCAGATCCCGACTGTCGTCATGTCCGCCAGCATGGGGCGCACGTCGGGGGCCGAGGCGTTGTTGCACGGCTTCGCCTTCTTCGCCAAGCCGGTAGACCCCGAGCAACTGCGCGATTGGCTTACCTCGGCAACCACCGCGGGAGGCTGAATGCCCGCCCTGGCGACCTGGGTCGGCAAGACAATGCCCTGGAGACGGGAGAGGGCGGTGCGCTCTGAATCGCTGCGCAACCCCGCGATCCTGGCGATCGGCGGCCTTGCCGTACTCGGCGGAGCGCTGCTCTACTTCGTGTTCGAAAGCAGCCTCCAGCAAAGATCCCGCGACCAGGCGATCCAGTATACGGAACAGGTCATCGGTGATCTCCGGGCGCTGCAAACCCGCGTGACGGATTCCGAGACCGGGCAGCGCGGCTACCTGCTCACCGGCGACGCAAGGTACCTCGCGCCGTATGACGCGGCACCCACCGCGATCGATGGCCTGCTCCGTCGGCTGCGCAGCGCATTCTCCGGCCAGTTCGGCGACAGCGTGGAATTGGTGCGGCTGGACCAGGTCGGCCGCCTCATCGCCAGCAAGCTGGACGACCTGAACCGCAGCGTGGTTTTGCAGCGCTCCGGCAACGCGACGGATGCCCTCGCCCTGGTTCGCAGCAATACCGGCCTGTTCATCATGGGCAGTCTGCGCGATGCCATCGCGGCGATGGTCGCCGAAGAAACGGATCGCCTGAGTGCCCGCCTCGACGCACGGCGCCGACAGCAGAATTTCGCCATTACTGTATCGGCGCTCGGCGGTGCCTTCGCGATCCTGCTGATGCTGGCAGCCGGGGTTCTTGCCGTGCTGTTCATGCGGGCCAACCGCAACATGCAGGCGGCATTGCAGAGCGCGCACGATGCCGCGGTCAGCGCGGATCGCGCCAAGTCGCAATTCCTGGCCACCGCCAGCCATGACCTCCGCCAGCCGCTGCATGCGATGAACCTGTTCATCAGCGCGCTGCGGCGGCGCGTCTCAGGTGAGGAAGCCACCAAGCTGGTGGCCAACATGGCGTCCGCTGCCGAGTCGATGCAGATGATGTTCAACTCGCTGCTCGATGTGTCCAAGCTGCATGCCGGGGTGGTGGTGCCGGCGATGGCGGACTTTCCGGTCGAGGAGGTATTTGTCAGGCTGCGCAACGCGTTCTCCGCTCCCGCGGCGGCAAAGGGTATCGCGCTCGACATCGCACCGGCGACCTGTTTGGTGCACAGCGATCCGGTACTGTTGGAGAGCATCCTGCGAAACCTGATTTCCAATGCCGTCCGCTACACCCGCCAGGGGCGTGTCGACGTGGTTTGCCGAGAGCGCAACGACCTTGTTGGCATCGAAGTCCGCGATACCGGCCCCGGCATACCGGCAGACCAGATCGAGCGTGCCTTCGAGGAATTCCAACGGCTCGACACCTCCAACGCCGCGGAGCGGGGCCTTGGGCTCGGGCTGGCCATTGTGCGCCGTCTGGCGCGTCTGCTCGACCTGCCGATCGAGCTGCAGTCCGACGTAGGCGTGGGCACGATATTCTCGGTTCACCTCCCGCGCGTCGCCACGGTCGCGCCGGAAGCGGCCGACATTAGCGATGACATGCCATCGCTTGCCGGACGCCGTCTGCTGCTGGTGGACGATGATCCGCTGGTGCGTACCGCCCTGGCGCGCGAGATCGCCGACTGGGGTGCGAAGATCACCGTCGTCGGCAGCGCTGAAGCAGCCTTGTGGGCTCTCGGGTCAGCCCCACCCGAAGTCGCCATCGTCGACCGTGACCTGGGCAAGGGTGCCAACGGCATCGAGCTCGTGGCCACTTTGCGCGCCCGTTTCGGTGACATGATGCCGGCGATCATTGTCACCGGTGCGACGGATCCGCAGGCACTCGATGAATTGCGGCGGTCCGGGACGCCATGGATGACGAAACCGCTGGACGCTGCCGTCTTGCGGAGCAGGATTGCGGCGCTTCTCGTGCGGGCTCCCGCGATGCAGCCTACAGATTGAGTTTGGATGCCAGGACCACGGCTTCGGTACGATTATGCGCGTTCAGTGTGCGAAAGATCGCGGCGAGGTGGATCTTCACCGTGCCCGGGCCAAGCTCGAGCGTCCGCGCGATATCCTTGGTCGAACGACCCTCGGCGAGCAGCCGCAGCACGTCGAGCTGCCGGGTGGTGAAGCGCGGAGGCTCCCCCGGCGCGTCGGCGACCGGCCGCGATGCTTCAGTCGTCGGGCTGACGGCCTTGGATGCCTGGGGAAAGCTGAGTTGCGTCAGTGATGGCGCAACATAGACACCGCCGGCCAGTATGGTGGCGATGGCCCGCTGGATCTCCTCCATCGGAGAGGATTTCAGGATGTAGCCGTGCACGCCGGCTCCCAGGCATTCGAGGATAGTCGATCGGTCGTCGGAGCCGGTGAGGACGGCGATCTTGGTACTGGGATGTGCCTCCCTGAGTGCACGCAGGCTGTCCGCACCGGCCATGCCAGGCATCCCCAGGTCGATCAGCATGAGGTCGCCGCCGCTCGCGGCGAGCACCTCGAGCGCCGAATCGAACCCTTCGGCCTCGCTGAATTCGTAGTCGGGATTTTCGTCGGCCAGAAGCTGGCGCAGGCCCTGCCGGAGCAGGGCATGATCATCGGCAATGAGGACCTTCAACGGCATCGCCTTGCGATAGCACAATATTCTTGCAGGAAGTTATCAAACCGAACTCATGCCACCCGGCGGTCATTCATCCATTCACGATCGCGCGAGCGTTGCGAACGCCGCATTCCTTGACCAACCCGGATCAGCTCCTGCGTCACATGGCATGGCCGGGTTCCGCCCGGCGTGACAATCGTGTGGTTGGCGCCGTCAAAGCGTTTGATGGGGCGATCCCGTAACCGGCGGCTTTGCAGCCCGCCAAGCCGCGCCTACCCCGTCACGACCACACAATCGCGGAGGTCAGCGGGATCATGCGCATCAGGGTCGCGGTGCGATCTTCGATCCGACGCATCATGCCAACCCGCAGATCGACGCGACCGTCGAACGTTCTCTGGCCACGCTCGATACGCAGGAGCGGGAGGATCTGTATTGCCACGCCGAGGGACGGCGATGCCGGAATTGCCGTTGATTCCGTTGCATCGCCAGAAGAACATCTGGGCAATCCGCAAGGCATGACGTTTCACCAGCGCATGCAGGAAGGCACGCGCGCATGGGGCACCCGGCAGTAGCACCACAGCCAAAGCAGCAGCTCAATCGCCCGATTGCGTTGCGGCAATCCACGGTCCTCGGGCGAGCGGCGTGACGAACACACGCTGCGTGGAAAACGACAGCCAGGCCCTGCGTCCCTGCAGGAAGTCCGCACCGACCAGCGCATCGCCCATGCCGCTGGACATCGGCACCACCGGCAACGCCGGCTGGTTAATAATGGCGGGACCGATCCGCAATTCGTGGAAGCGATGGATGCGGACCGTCACCTGATCAGGCGCCGCGCCATGCGCCAGCACCGTCCTGTCGTCCGACATCTCGCCATCTGCCAGACCCATCCTCTCGGCCATGCTCTGGCTGATCGAACTCAACTGTGCGCCGGTGTCCAGCACGCCCAGGCCGTGCACGCCGTCCAACTCGAACGGCACCAGCAGCCGGTCGCGCTTGGTGATGATGCCTGCGACGCCGATATACGCCTCGGTCCACGGCGGCGCGGCGTTGGGGCAATCCCGGCGGGCCCGGTAGAGCGTGATCTGGTGCGCCGGCAGGTTCAGGTCGAGATCGAAGGCCAGCAGGATATCAGCGCCCAGCAGGCCGTCAGGCGTGCCGCCGGCGACCTGCATCATGCCGAATTTGCCGACGGTGACGCTGTCCACCGGGAAGTGCGTGCCGCCGAGCACCATCCCGTTCGGCAGGTCGGCGTCCCAGCTCGCAGTGGGACTGCCAATGCCATAGGTGCGCGTCGCGTGCTGGTAATCGCGGGGCAGGTGGAGGCGATCGACCGCAGCCTCGGTCAGCAATGTGCGTTCCGCGCCGGTGTCGACCAGCAGGGTTACCGGCGCGCCGCTGATCGTGGCGTGGACCAGCAGCATGTTGCCGTGCGCCTCGACCGGTACCGTTGCCATGCGGATCAGCGGACAGACACCGCTCACGGTGCGCGCGCCCGGGTCCGCGGCGCAACCGGCGATGCCCAGCAGTACGAGAAGCAGCAACACGCGGCTCATGGCGCGGCCCGGACCTGTACGCCGGCGCGCACCACGGCGCCGTCCGCATCCAGCACTGTCAGCCGATAGAATCCGGACCCCGACGGCTGCCACGTCACATCGCGCCGCACCCGGTCGGTCGGCAGCGGCGCCCCATCGACCAGGAAGGTGAGCGGCCTGCGTCCGCCCATCACCCGGATGGTCACCGGACCATCGGCCGACAGCACCGCGCCCGGCGGAGGAAACAGCAGGTGCAGTGCATCGGCCGACACCGTCGCCGGATGGCTGTGCTGCACCTGGGCAGGCATCGCGGGACGGGGTGCCTTCGGCAGGAGGTCGAACACGCGGCCGAGCTGCGGCAAGGCGAGCGAGGTGCCGGTGGCGCCCGGCAACGGCGTGCCGTCGGGCCGGCCGATCCATACCGCAACGACATTGCGCGAGTCGAAGCCGAGCGCCCACGCGTCGCGGCCGCCCCAGCTCGTGCCGGTCTTCCAGGCGATCCCGCGCGAACCGAACTCCGGCAACGGACGGGTCAGCACGTCCGCCACCGATCGCGCAGCGGCGGCGGACAGGAATTCCGGCCGGCTGGCCGGCAGGTCGGCGAGCAGGTGCAACGGCCCGCCTGTCCCGTCGGTGGCCAGCGCGGCATACAGTCCGGCCGCCTGGCGCAACGTGATGCCGGCCCCGCCGAGAGCGAGTGGCAATGACGGGTCGGCGCCGCGCGGCAGGCGAAGGGTCGCGCCGGCGGCGCGCAGCGTGGCGGCGAAGCGCAATGGTCCCACGCGGTCGAGCAACGCCACGGCCGGCAGGTTGAGCGAGCGGCGCAGCGCATCGGCGGCGGTGATGCTGCCGGTGAAGCCGCGGTCGAAGTTCTCCGGTGCGTAGCCACCGAAGCGACGCGGCAGGTCCGGCACAATCGTGTCCGGCTCGGCAATCCCGTCGGAGAATGCCATGGCATAGATGAATGGCTTCAACGCGGACCCGGGCGAGCGCACCGCCATCGTCAGGTCCAGCGCGCCGGACCGCACCTGATCACGCCAGGCGCCGGCATACAGCGCGCGGATTTCCCGGGAGCGCACATCGGCCACCAGCATCGCCAGCGAGACGCGCGACGGCAAGGCCTCCAGCCGGTCATCCCCCAGTCGTTCCAGCGCCGCCTGAAGCGGCAGGTCCAGCGTGGTGCGGACCACGGGAACGCGCGGCAGTGCGGCGGCAACCTGCGGCGCATGGCGCGGCAGGGCGACACGCACTTCCGGCACGGGCGTGTCGATTTCGGCGGCGTCGAACAGGCCGTCGCGGGCGCCGACGGCCAGCACCCGGTCACGCACGTTCCGGGCTGCGGCGATGTGGCGATCCGGACGCAATCGCTCCGGGCGGCGTGGAATAGCAACCAGCAGAGCCGCCTGCGCAGGTTCGAGCGCCTCGGGAGGCACGCCGAACCAGGCCAGCGAGCCGGCGCGCACGCCCTCCAGGTTGCCGCCGAACGGGGCAAGCGTCAGCCATATGTTCAGCACGCCCTGGCGGCCGAACGTCGCCTCCAACTGCAGGGCGCGCGCGATCTCGACCAGTTTGGAGCGCAATGTCCGCGGGCGTGGTTCGAGCAGCCTTGCGGCCTGCATGGCGAGCGTCGATCCGCCGGACACAATGTGGCCACTGCGAAAAAGCTGTGCAGTCGCCCGAACCAGAGCGACCGGATCGACGCCGGGGTGATGCCAGAACCGCTTGTCCTCCACCGCGACCAGCAGGTTCAGGAGGACCGGGGAGACATGCCGGGCGTCTCCCTGGAACCGCCAGACGCCACCGTCCGCGGGGAGCAGTGCGAGCGGCCGGTCGTTCCGGTCGAGGATCTCGGTGCCGACGCTGGCCAGGCGCGACAGATTGGGCGGGAATGCCCAGTCGGCCAGTGCGCCCATGGCCGCGAGCAGGTAGAGAAGGGAGAGCAGGCAAGGCCCCCACCCCAACCCTCGTCCGCCCACGCGCGGGAGAGGTGGCGGTGCGCCAGGTTCCGCACCCCTTCTCCCGCGAAGCGGCGGAGGGTTGGGGAGCTGGTCGAACGTGTGGCGGGCACTCGTCACTCCGCCGCCTGCACCGTGACCCGCCCTGCGTTCTGCCGGGCGAACACCCCGGGCCGGTACATATCCGCGACCTCGGCGCCCGGCAGCTCATACGTCCCCGGCGTCACTGCCCGCACGCGGACGGCCAGCCGGAAACCCGGCTGCTCCGGAGTCAGCGCAACCACGGCAGCATACCGATCGTCTGCCCCAGGCTGCGCCTCGGTCTCCGACAACTTGCCGAGCCAGCTCATGCCGGGGACGTCGCCGGCCGCCATCCTGCCAGCGATTTCCCAGCCGGCCGGCAAGCCGTGTTGCACCATGGCACGGTGCGGCTGCCCGTCCTCCGCTTTGCCCTCCAGCAGCATCACGAACACCGTGTTCTGCTTCAGGTGGTCCAGGTCAAGCGGCTGGCCGTCCAGTGTTTCGTACTGCCGTGTGATCCGCATCTGCGACCTGGCCGCCGGCAGCGGCGCGGACGGAACGCCGGTCACCGACACCGTCTGCCAGACTGCCCGGTCACCGAGATTGCGTACCGTCATCGGACCGCGGAGCGATACCGACAGCACCGGCGTCGGCGGCTGGTCCTTGCCGTCGAGCGCGAGATGCGCCGGCTTGCCGTCACGGCCGAGCACGGCCGCGGCCGCAGCGGCCCACGACTGCTCCTGGGTGGACAGTGAGTCAGGCGACAGATCGGCACCCGGCATGGCATCCAGCAGCTTCGCCAGCCGATCGCCGGGCAGGCCGCTTTCCTTCAGCAATATGGCGATCGCCGCCTGGTCGCGGAGCGCGGTGCCGTAATCGAATGCCCACCACTTGCGTGCCGGCGCCGCCAACGCCGCGGCGAATGCCGCCTCGGCGCGAGGCTGGTCATGCGCCAAGGCAAGGGCTGCGCCGAGCTGTGCTTTGGCGAGCGGCGTCGGCAGTCGGTCGATCCGTTCGGCGATCACGCGGGCGGCGCCGGGACGGCCCTGGCCGGCCATGGCCAGGACGTACAGCCGGTAAGCCTGCGCGGCGAAGTCGGCCGGTTTGTCGCCGGGCTCATCCGTCGCCCCTGCGATGTATTTCAGCGCATCGGCCAGTGCCTGTTCCGGGACCGGTGCGCCGGCGTCGCGGGCGCGCAGCAGGAACTCGGTCGCGTAGACCGAAAGCCAGGGTTCTGCTTCTTCCGAGGCGGACCACAGGCCGAACCCGCCATCGAACCGCTGGCGATCGAGTACGAAGCCGATTGCCTGCTGCAACCGGGCGGCGCGGTCTGGGCCGGCCACCGGGCCGTCCGGCAGCAACACCAACGGGTAACCGCGGCTGGTTGCCTGTTCCAGGCACCACAGCGGATAGTGGTCGAGCGCCTGCACCAGGCCCGCCACATCGTAGCGCACCGGTTCGCCGAACGTCGCCGAGGCCTTCCAGGTGCCGGTGACGAACCGGTCAAGCGGCGGTGCGAGCGACGACTCGCCGCCGGGTGCGAGTTCACTGCCGGCAACCATCGTGGTTGCGGCGCGGGCCGGGCGGACGGTGATCGCGGTCTCGCGCTGGATGTGGAAACCGCCGGGGCCGGTAACGTCCAGGCGGATGATGCCGCGGCCGGCGCCGGTCGCTGTCAGGATGGTGGACGGCAGCGCCTGGGCGCCCTGCGCGAGGGTGGCCGCCAGGCGCTGTTCGCCCTGGATCGCCAGTGGCCCATCCACTGACACCGTCGCCACATCATCACCGGGCGGCAGGTCGAGATTGTGCAGCAGCACCGTCAATCGTGCCGCGTCGCCGGGAGCCAGAAAGCGGGGCAGCAGCGGTTCGGCAATCAGTGGATCGCGCACGTACACATCGGCCGCGGCAGCACCGAGCTTGGTGCCGCTCCAGGCCACCGCCATCAGCCTGACCTGACCGTTGAAATCCGGCAGATCGAGCGGGATCTCCACCACGCCCTCGGCATTGGCCTGAACCGGCGGGACGAACAGGGTCACGGTCTTCTGCGGCACGTCGGGCAGCACGAAGCTGCCTTCGTCGCCGCCCTGCCGGAGGGCCGTGGCATTGCCGTCCGGCGGCGCGATCAGCCTGCCCCAGTCGTCGCGGATATCCAGGCCGAGACGCCGACGGCCGAGGAAGTGGTTGGTCGGATCCGGCGAGACGAAGTTGGTCAGCCGCAGGATGCCTTCGTCCACCGCCGCCAGGCTGACCCAGGCGCTCGGCCCGGTGTGCAGACGGATCACCGCCCGCGCACGGGGTGGATATTTGTCGGGCACGTCGAACGCGACCGGCAGCCTGCGCACGCCAGGATCGACGCCGACCCAGGTCAGCCCGATGGCGCGCCCGGGACGCGACCGGGCATCGGCCGCGGTGCGGAACGCATGTACGGCGACGTAGGCGCCAGGTCCCCAATCCGCCTGCACCGGCACATCGACATCCATGCCAGCCGAGGGGACGGTCAGGTTGCGCACCGAGTGCACACGATCCGACAGCACCAGCAAGGTCGCCTGACCGGCGAACGGCGGCGCGATGTGGATGCGGGCCGTCTCGCCCGGCGCATAGGCGCTGCGATCGGTGGAGACATCCACCTGATCCGGCACGTCAGGGCTGTCCGACGATACCCAGCCGGCGCGGAACCTCATCGACGTTGCCGCCATGCCGCCGTCTTCGAGTAGCTCGATCCGGTAGCGGCCGAAGTCGAGGTGCTTCGCGAAGTGGAATGGCGCGTCGGCGGGGATCGCGATGCTGGTGGTCTCCAGCGGTTCGTCGCGCCAGACCGTCTCGTAGCGGGCCAGGCTGCCGCGCATCACCAGCCGCCAGTCCGGCCGCTCGCGCACCAGGCGCAGCTTCGCCGGCATGGCGGCGCGGGTGCCGTCGGGGGCCACGGCGATCACGTCGAATGCTGCCTCGGTGCCGGCATCGACGGCGTTGCCGCTGAATGCCGGCTTGATGCCGATCAGGCGTCCGGCCGGCCGCACCGGTATCTCGGTGGTGGCCAGGGAGGCATGGCCGGACGGGTCGTTGATCCCAACGGTGACCGACGCCTTCAGCGCGTGCGTCGTGTCCGGCGCGCGCGGCAAGGCGATGGCGAGTGTCGTGTGCCCCTGCGCGTCGGTGTCGGGCACCGGCAGGTCCTTGGAGTCCGGCGCATAGATCTCGCTTTCCAAACCTATGCGATAGCCTGCCAGGACCGGGAACGGCGTTGGATCGATCAGCAGCCGCATCTGCGCCTGGCCGGTCAGGCCGGCGGCCCCCGCGCCGTACAGGAAGCGTGCGGTCACCGGCAGAGCGTAGGGCCGCCCAGGGACCAGCGAACCAGGTACCGGCCCGACCTCGACAGCCATGCGATCGGGCACGAACGCATCGACACGGAACTCGGCTGTACCGATCGGCGGCAGTCCGGGATCGGCCTTGACCTCGACCGTCCAGGTGCCGGTCGGCGCGCCGGTGGACAGCGTCACCGGCAGATGCACCGAAGCGTCAGCCGAGCGCGCGGGCGTCGTCTCGAGGAATACCTGGCCATTCGGCCGCTTGACGGTAATACGGGCGGGAATGTCGGCCGGCTGTCCGGCATCGTCACGCAGCAGCGTCATGACATGCACCGTCTCGCCAGGCCGGTAGATGCCGCGGTCGAACCAGACATACGCGTCCAGCGGTCCGGGATGCGGCATGCCGGCGACGCCGCGGTCCGACAGGTCGAACGCGGCGCCGTTCAGGTCGAGCATGGTGTAGTCTTCGCCGGCCAGCGCTTCGACCGCGCGCGGTGCGACCGGTCCTTCGCCATGCATCAACGGGGCAGCAAAGCGCCCGACGCCATTGGCGTCGGTGGTGACCTCGCCCAGGATGTCGTTGTTCTCCGCCAGCAGGCGCAGGGTGACGCCGGCACGCGGCATGACGTCGGAGAAACCTCGCACCTGCACGGTCAGCCCATCGGCACCGCGCCACACGCTGGGCGCCAGGTCGGTGCGCAGGATCATCTGCACGCCGGTCGGCGAATTGGGGGTGCCGTCGCCCGCGCGGGCGGTCAGCGCATACAGGCCGGGGCCGGCGGAGGCCAACGCATCGGGCAGCGGCAACGCGGTGTGCGCGGACCGGTTGGCCTCCCATCTCGGAATGTCGGCACTGCCCAGCCAGACCACGCTGCCGTTCTGCTCGCTGATCCGGTCGGCGTCCCAGGAATCGACCGGTTGGCCAAGCCGGGAGTTGCGTACGAACGCCACCACGTTGCGTTCCGTCAGGCGCGACAGGGTCAGCTTCACCGCCGAGAGGTTGACCGTGGTCATGCCGATAGCCGGGGTCTGGCCGCGCGGCAGCACGAACATGCGGGTGTCGAAATCGATGCGCGGTCGGCGGTTGGCTATGGCGATGGACAGCGTGGTGTCCTTCAGCAGGCTCAGTCCGCTCTCGCCCGGCATCCCGGCGCGCAGCGTAATGCGCGTGGTGGCGCCGGACGGCAGCCCGGAGACGCAGACCTGATCGCTCTCGCGCGTCACTGCCGCGCCCTGCACCGGCGGATCGAGCCGCACCCAGTCTTCGGCGTGGAAATCATCGCGCCGCGCCGGCGCCACGGTAAAGTCGATGCACGCGCGCGGCGGTTCGGCCTCCGGTTCGGTGGCCACCCGGCGCACCAGCACACCGGCTGCGCGGCGCGCTGCATCCAGCGCCTGCACGATATTCTTATCGTCGGGCGACCTCTCGGCGGCGGCTTCCAGCGCCTGGATCGTCTGCGCCGGCCGGTTCAGCACTTTCAGTGCATCGGCCATCAGTAGCAGCGCCGGCACTTCGCCGGCGCCGGCCTCGGCGGCCTGGAAGTTCTGCCACGCCGCCTGCAGCGCACGGTTGGCTTCGGGCGGCGTACGCTGCATCTGCGCCTGCGCCAGGGCGAGCCACTGCGCCGGCGTGGCATCGCCCTGGGCGATGCGGGTTTCCCAGGCTGCGGCCGCCGCTGCCCAGTCCGGCTTGCGGATCGCCGCCGCAGCAGCCTGCTCCGCCTGCTTGCGGGCCTGCGGCGTGCCGCCGGCCGGAAAACGTGCCGTAAGCGTGCTCTGGTAGGCGTTGCTGTCGGCCTCGAGTCCGGGAAGGCTGAAGTCGTCGGCTAGGGCAACGCCGCAGGCCAAGCCAAGCATGGCAACAGCCAGCAGCACGAAACGGCGCATCAACGCTCTCCCTGAAGCCGTCGGCACTCTAGGCCATGCAGCGGCGATTTACGGCCTAAATCTGGCCGGCCGGCGTCGTGGATCGTTCCTTCAGAATGTCGCGGATCTCGACCAGCAATTGCTCGGCCTTGGGGCCGGCCTTGGCATCCTCGCGGATGTGCAGCTTGGTCAGCGCCTTCACCACCCAGAATATGGCAAAGGAGACGATCAGGAAGTTGACGATGGCATTGATGAACAGGCCGAGGTTCAGGGTGGGCGCACCGGCATGCTGGGCGTCGGCGAGGCTGGCGTAGTGCTGTCCGTTCAGCGCCCAGAATATGTTGGAGAAGTCGATGCCGCCGATGGCCAGGCCAAGCAGCGGGTTGAACACGTCTTTGACCAGACTGTTCAC
>DATAPW010000120.1:0-2589 GCA_036265005.1 Acetobacteraceae bacterium
ATGCGCCGTCTAGTATTTGGTCTCGGCTCCCTGCAGGTGGTGCTTTGCGCCGCGGTGCTGGCCGGTGTCGCCATCCTTCTCGGGCAAAACCGGATCAGCGCCGGGGTGGTCGGTCTGGCCTTCGCGATGTCTTCTACGGCAGTCGTGATCCAGGTGTTGTCTGACGAGAAGCGGCTCAGCACCGCCACCGGGCGCACCAGTTTCGCCATTCTGCTGTTCCAGGACCTGGCCGTGGTCCCAATAATGCTCGTTCTCGGCACGTTCGCGCCAACGACCCACGTCAGCAGCGTGGCTGCGTTCGGCGTTGCGGTTGGCCAGGCGGTGCTGGCCGTGGCCGCGATCGTCGCGTTAGGCCGCTTGGTCTTGCGCCCGCTATTCCGCAGCGTGGCGCGCACGCGTAGCGCGGAGTTGTTTGTGGCGGCGTGCCTGTTGGTGGTGATCGGCACCGCTCTGGCCACAGCGGAGGCGGGTCTCTCCATGGCCCTCGGCTCGTTGATCGGCGGGCTGCTGCTCGCCGGCACCGAATATCGCCGTCAGGTCGAGATCACCATCGAGCCGTTCAAAGGCCTAGCCGTCGGCGTGTTCTTGATCTCTATCGGGATGAGTTTGGACATTCGCACGTTGGGCACGCAGCCGTTGCTCGTCTTAGCCGTCGTGGCCTGTGTTGTGGGCCTGAAACTGATCGTTGTGACCGGGCTAACGCGCGCCTTCGGCCTGAACTGGGCGCATAGCCTGCATACCGGCCTGCTACTCGGCCCCGGTGGCGAGTTCGCTTTTGTCATCGTCTCGGTAGCGCGCGGCGAGCACCTGTTGGCACCGGACGACGCGCAGGTGATGTTATTCGTCACCGCGCTTACAATGGCAACTATTCCGCCGCTCTCGCGGCTGGGCAGCGGACTGGCGCCTCGCCTCGCGCCTAAGAGACAGGTCGATCCAAGCATTCTGGTGCCTCAGGTTTCCGACACGCTGCCCCGGGTGATCGTCGCCGGGTTCGGCCGCGTCGGCCAGACCGTCGCGGCAATGCTGGAGGTGCACAAGGTGCCGTATGTAGCGATCGATCGCGATGCCGACCGAGTGGCGCGCCAGCGGAGCCAAGGGGCACCTGTGTATTTCGGTGACGTAACACGATTCGATTTACTGCAACGTCTGCACCTGGAGACGGCGCGTGCCTTGGTGATAACGCTCGACGACCCGGCCTCGGCCGATGAATTGGTGGCCGCAGCGCGACGCGAACGGGAGGACCTGCTGATAATCACGCGCGCTCGCGATGCCGGACATGCGGCGCACCTCTATCGCATCGGCGCTTCTGACGCGGTACCGGAGACGATCGAGGCGAGCCTCCAATTGTCCGAAGCCGTATTGGTCGACGTTGGTGTGCCTATGGGACCAGTGATCGCCTCCCATTCATGAGAAATGCGCGGCGCTTCAGGCGGGAATCAAGGCGATGGCACCCGAGGCCAAGGTGCGGACACTCGGGCGCAGGCGACTGCGCGATCGATTGTAACGGCCGGTCGAACGACTGACGCAGAGCTGCGGCCAGCTGCTCACGGCGGCGATGTAAAAGCTCGGCGTCCAACGAAGAGCTGGCTGCCGAAATCGATGATTCGTGCGGTCATGACGCTCTCCTTCTTCCTTGCGGGCCAGCTCGGACAGGCGCGGCGCCGTCATTCGGCGCGCGGCAGAAAATCGGGCTCGGTCGCGGTCCGCGCGAATTTGTTCCACGGGCAGACCGCGAGACAATCGTCACAGCCATAGATCCGATTTCTGATGAGCGGGCGCAGCTCGATGGGGATCATTCCCTTGTGCTCGATCGTCAGATACGAGACGCAGAGGAGAAATCAGGTTCGAGAGGAGACTCTCCGCTGAAGGAAGCCCGATTTGAACTAATGGTCTCCCGTGATCAGCGCTGTTCGAAGGCTTCTACGGTCGCGCCGGCGATCCGTGTAGCAAGGGGTATGGTTTCGAGGGGCTTCTTGCCGCTAAGGTCGCGAGCCACAAGCGCAAATTCGCTCCAGGTATTGTCTGCTTCGGGGGCGGCTTCTTTCAGCGTTGCCGCCATCCAGGCACATCGTTCGGCCCAGAATATGCGTCTGGACGGAAGCAGCTGCTCCAACACCGTCTCGATCCGCCGTTTGCGCGTTTTGAAGGGCTGCAAGAGCGCTTCGACCGGCTCACCCGCCTCGAACCAGGTGGCGACCGTCTCGAACTTCTCCTCCCACCTAGCTGATGCGCGGTGCGCACGCTGTGCGGCTGACGCGCCCGTCCGCTCGGGCGGCAGCTCGGCGATCAGCGACTCCGCCATCACCGAGGGCGAAAGGCTCTCCGGGTGGAGCGACCCCAGTCCCAGTGTTTCCGCGACGTGCAACAACCCAGATGGCGGTGGAAGATCGCGTGCAACGTTGATGGCGAGTGCGTCGGCGAGCCGTTGTTCGAGAAAGGCGAGCGAACTCTTCACAGCCTCGGCTCCCGCGACGATCTGGGTGATTAACGCATCCGCCTCGGCCTTTGTCATGCCCTCGCGCACCCAGGCATCAGCAACGCCGACCTCCGTCTTTATCAAGAGACAGGCCAAGGCAAAGCGGCGCCCTC
>DATAPW010000121.1:0-49277 GCA_036265005.1 Acetobacteraceae bacterium
TCACCTTTCCTGGTGAGGCGGCAATGCAAGCACCGGGCAATAACACCTTCGGTGCATGGACGCTCAGCAGAATGACCAGTTGTGCGCCGTGGGCCGAACATGAAATGTAACAGAAGGATACTCAAGGCAACTTCAAGGTCATATCATGCGTTTGCGGGCAGGCGACTGGGTCGAGGTTCGGAGCAAGGAAGAAATATTGCGAACTCTCGACGGACGGGGGCGGCTCGAGAACCTTCCCTTCATGCCTCAGATGCTGCAGTTCTGCGGCCAAAGGTTCCGCGTCGTCAAGCGCGCCCACAAGACATGCGATACCGTCAACGTAACCGGGGGCGTGCAGCTCGAACGAGGAATACACCTCGAAAATCTGCGATGCGACGGCCAAGCGTACGGAGGATGTCAGGCCGCCTGCCTGATATTCTGGAAGGAGGATTGGCTTAAGCGATCTGATAAGGCACCGCATTCGGCTGATCCGGGCGAAGCTGCGGGCTCGCTTGAGAAAGGGCCGAACCACGCAGCCAAATGTACCGAACAGGCCATACTGGCCGGAACGCTCGCCGAGGACCAGCCAGCGTCGGGCGGCCCACGATTTTCATGCCAGGCAACCGATTTGCCGCAGTACACCAAACCACTTCCATGGTGGGATGCAAGGCAATATCTTGAGGATTACTCGTCTCGCAACGTCCCGCTGAGGCGACTGGTCGCCGGCTTTATTTACGCCTGCTTCTTCTACGGAACACGACCCAGCCGAAATCCGTGGCATCGGCAATTCCGACTACTTTATGACCGGTTCCAGAAAATCACGGGCGGCACGCCGTTCCCGAGGCGATTCGGTCAGCTTCCCACAAGCCAGAAGGCGCCGGTCGTCGATCTGGATCTGCAGGCCGGTGACTTGGTCCGGGTGAAATCCTATGGAGATATTCTCGCCACGTTGGATACGAACAACAGGAACAGGGGCCTGTTGTTCGATGCTGAGATGGTGCCGTTCTGCGGCCGGACGTTCGAGGTCAAGGCAAGGATTTCACGGTTCGTGAACGAACAGACCGGAATCATGACCATGCTGAAGACGCCCGCGGTGATGCTTGAAAACGTCTGGTGCCAATCGCGTTACAGCGACTGCCGGATGTTCTGTCCGCGAAGCATCTACTCGTGGTGGCGCGAGGCGTGGCTTGAACGGGTTTCCGCAGCGCCGCCGGCCAGGAAGCACGACAACGACACCGAGCGCGCACGCTTGCCGGCGAGCCAAACCCTGGCAGCTCTGCTCCTGCTCCTGTCCCCTCTGGAGATGATCTTTTAGTGCATTCTCGGCTTGGTGGAGAATTGCATAACCTGAAGGGTAAGGCGATCTGGAGCGGCATTGTGAAGCTGCTCAGCCAGACCGCGACTTCGATCCTTCGGCTTTGCTACCTCGCCGTACTGGCGCGCCTGCTCAGTCCAAACGATTTTGGATTGGTAGCAATGGTGCTGGTCATTACCGGCATCTTCGACCTGTTCACGACCGCTGGCCTCTCTTCGGCCACGATCCAAAAGGCTGAGGTCTCGAACCAACAGGTCTCCAACCTGTTCTGGATCAACGTTCTGGTCGGAACGACGCTGGCACTCCTGTGCGCGGCCAGCGCATCCTTCATGGCAGAGTTCTATCGCGAGCCGAGCGTGTTCTGGATCACGGTGGCGATGGCGTCTGGCTTTGTCTTCAATGCGCTTGGCGTGCAGCACTCGGCACTTCTCCAGCGCGACATGCGCTACGTGACCCTGAGCGTGCTCGACACCCTGTCCCAAGGGGGCAGCATCCTGCTCGGTATTGCGATGGCCTTTGCAGGATACGGCTATTGGGCGCTTGTTGCTGCGGCCGTAGCCGGGCCTGCCATCCATACGACCGGTTGCTGGCTCGCCACGGGCTGGCTGCCGGACAGGCCGCGTGCGGGTGCAGGTATCCGATCCATGCTGCACTTTGGCGGAACGATCACTCTCAACAGTCTGACAGTCTATATTGGCTACAATGCAGAGAAGGTGCTTCTGGGCCGCTTCTGGGGAGCCGATACACTTGGCCTGTACACCAGAGCAGTCCAACTCATCAACCTTCCGGTGTCGATGACAAACGCTGCCATAGGCGGCGTTTTCTTTTCCGCGCTGTCACGCCTCCAGGAGGATCCTGTCCGGCTGCGAGCGTTCTTCCTTAAGGGGTACTCGCTGGTGATGGCGGTCACCATGCCTGCCACGATTTTCTCGGCCTTGTTTGCCGATCACATCATCGCCGTCGTTCTCGGTCCCAACTGGATGCAAGCGGCAACCATCTTTCGCTTGATGACGCCGACCATCCTGGTGTTCGGGATTATCAACCCCTTGTCCTGGCTGCTTCTGTCCATCGGCCTGCAAAGGCGTAGCCTGCATGTCGGACTGGTTCTGGCTCCTCTGGTCTTTGCATCGTATGCGATCGGCCTGCCGTACGGTCCTGTCGGGGTCGCATTCTGCTATTCGGCAGCAATGACTCTATGGCTGCTCCCTCACCTCGTCTGGTGTCTCCACGGCACGATGATTTCCGTCATGGATCTTGCCCGGACGATAGCAGGACCATTCCTGTCCGGCATCGTCGCTGCAGCAGGTGCCTACGAACTGCAGCGCCGTTTCGGTGAGGACCTGACCCCGGTGCTGCGGCTGGCGTTGGGTGGCGCCACCATGGCCGGGATTTACGCCGCGGTACTGCTGTTCGCGTTGGGAAATCGTGCGTTCTATCTCGACCTGCTCACAAGCCTGAAACGCCCGCCATCTTTGGACTCAGTTAACGTGGTCCGAGAGGAGTCCTGAAGCCCAGTTTGTCGCACCGGTTGCAAGCGGCAATCCCGCTCACCCCTGGCGTCGTAGCAACGGCGCCGGGATGCTTTCAATCATGACATTGATGCAGGCTGGCTTACCGGATGCCAGCGAACGCTCGATCGCACCGGGCAGTTCATCCACACTTTGCACCAGTTCACCGTGGCCGCCGAGTGCCGTCACCACGAGATCGTAACGGGTCGGCAGCAAATCGCAGCCAAATGTCCGATTTGGCCCGTAATCGCGGACCTGCAGATTGTACTCGGCATTCCAGCGTGCATCGGTGCCGACCACCGCGACGAACGGCAGGTCGTGCCGCACCGCAGTTTCGAATTCCGCCATGTGGAAGCCGAACGTCCCGTCGCCCAGCACGACAAACACCGGCGCATCGCGCTCGACCACGCGCGCGGCACCGCCCATCGGCAGCGATGACCCGATCGAACCGCCAACGCCGTTGATCATGCGACGCGGCACCACCGGCAGCACGCTCTGTCCCCACTGCGCGAACTCGCCGCCGTCGCAAATCAGCACCGTGTCGGCGTGTTTCTGAACGTAGGGTTGCAGCGCGCGGAATACCTCGAGCGGATGCAGCTTGCCTTGCGTCTTGGACGCAAGCGTCGCCCACGCCGCCGGCCGATCGATGAAGTGCGCGCGCACTTCATCGATCCACGCGGCATTCGCGTCTCCCGCCGCGCGACGGACCAGCGCCTCGCCGGCCGGCCGCGTGTCGGCGACACAGCCAAACGCAACGCGATCGCCACGCTCGCGAACAGCACGATCGACCAGTGCGGCTTCCGGGTCGATGACGATCCAGCGGCAGGCGGCATCGATCGCCGGGGGCTCACCGAACTTCAGCGTGAAGTCCAGGGCCTTGCCGAGCAGAATGATCAGGTCTGCGCGCCGGATCGCGTCGGCGAATGCGCCGAGTGTTGCGTCGTTGAAGCCGCGTGGGCTCTCCATAATGGCAGTGGGAATCTGAGTCGCGGCCTCGATGCGGGCGAGCAGGTCGCGGCCCCTGCGGTTGGCGAGCGCCGGTCCGGCGAGCACGAACGGCCGCTGTGCTGTCGCGATGATGCCAAGGATTGCATCGGCTGCGGCATCGCTCAGCGCAATCGGCGCAGAGGTGAACGCACCGGGCTCCGGCCACTCGATCGCATCGTCGGCAACGGTCGCATCCAGCAGATCGGATGGCAGGCTCAAATGCACTGGTCCTGGCCGTCCGGAGCGGGCGATCCTGATCGCCTTCGCAACATCTGCGCCAAGCGTTTCGGTGGCCGTCGCGGTCCAGGATGCCTTCGCCATGGGCGCTGCCATCTCGGCCTGGCGGAGTTCCTGAAATCCGCCGCGGCCAAGCTGCGTGGTTTCGGTGTGGCCCGACAGCAGCACCAGCGGTGATTCCTGGCCCAGCGCGGTCATCAGTGCGGCGGCGGCGTTGGCGTGGCCCGGACCGCCGGTCACCATGGCGATCCCCGGTTCGCCCGTCAGCCGCCCCCACGCGTCGGCCATATGCACCGCGGCCGCTTCGTGGCGTGTATGCACCAGCGTGTGCCGTGTCTCGATCGCCGCGTCGAACAGCGACATGATGTGGTTGCCGGACAGCGTGAAGATCGTGTTGTGGCCCGCGCGTTCCAGCGTACGCATGACGATATCCGCGCCGCGGAGTGGTGTGCTGGTCATGGACGTCAGTGCTTCCCTTGCGGTTCGCCGTTGCGGTCCCGCGATTGTGCGCGGCCGGGCGGTCCGGCTCAACCCTCAGTGCAGAAGCTGTGGCCAGAGCCCGGTGACGCCGATGATGATCAGGTAGATCGCCACGATGAAATTCAGCAGTCTCGGGATGATAAGGATCAGGATCCCAGCGACAAGTGCGACAAGAGGCTGCAGTGCGATCACGTTGATGGTCATGGATCTCGCTCCGATTTGCAGAGGAAGGCCGTCATCTCTGGCAATTCTCAGCCCGGCTACCGACCCTCCAGCGTTGACCCAGTCCTTGAAGCCACCGAGGTTCCGTACATCCTTGAAGCCCAGGTCGAGTAGCGTCTTGCCCGCCAGGGCCGCGCGCCCGCCTGAGCCGGAACAGTGGCGCGGGCCGCGGCCATAAGGTCTCTCACCGTGGTGGGCATGCTGGGTCTCCTCTTCTGCCGACATGACGATGAACCTAACCGATGCGCTGCAGCGCCGCCTCCAGGCGCGTGATTTCCGCTTGCGCAGCGGCCAGGCGCTCGCGATTCTCCTCGACCACCTCTTCCGGAGCCCGCCTCACGAATTCGGCGTTCTCCAGCTTCTGCGCAATCTTGCGCATCTCGCCCGCTGCCTTGTCGCGTTCCCTCGCCAGACGTGTGCGTTCAGCACCGATGTCGATCACGCCAGCCAGCGGCAGCACCACAGTAGCCTCGTCCAGCACCGCCTGTGCGGACCCTTTCGGCATGTCCCCATCCAATGTCTGCAATGAAGCTGCACGCGCCAGCAGACGAATTGCGTCGAACCAGCGCTCCCCGCGCGCCATGGTTGAGGGAGCGGCATCACGCAGCAGGATCGGCGTCGGCGTGCCGGGCGGCACATTCATCTCGGTGCGTACCGATCGCACGACGGAGATCAGCCGTACCACCCAGTCCAGTTCGTCCCGCGCCGCGGCAGCGTCCGGCACGACAACCGGTTTCGGCCAGGCCGTGCGGATCAGGCTGCACGGCTCGCCGTAGCCGAAGCGGTCCCACAGTTCCTCGGTGACGAATGGCATCGCCGGGTGCAGCAGGCGCAGGATGGTGCCGAGTACGAATGCTGCAGTACCGCGCACTTCGCGTGCCGCCGGACTGTCGGCTTCCGCGAGCGCCGGCTTGGCAAATTCCACGAACCAGTCGCAGAACGTGTCCCAGGTGAAGCGGTAGCATGCAGCGGCATATTCATCGAACCGATATGCCTCCAGCGCCGCACTGGCTTCCTCTATCGCATGGTTCATTGCATCGATGATCCAGCGCGTCAGCGGCAATGTCGTGCGCGCGGGGTCGAACGATGCATCCGGATTGATTGCGTTCATCTCGCAGAAGCGCGCCGCATTCCACAATTTGGTGACGAACCGGCGGTAACTCTCGACGCGCGCCGCACCAAGCTTCACGTCCCGACCCGGACCGGTCAGCGCACAGATGGTGAAACGCAGCGCATCCGCGCCGTAGCGATCGATCAGCTCCAGCGGATCAATGCTGTTGCCCTTTGACTTTGACATCTTCTGGCCGCGCTCATCGCGCACCAACCCGTGGATGTAGACGTTGCGGAACGGCACCTCTCCCATGAAGTGAATGCCCTGCATCATCATCCGCGCGACCCAGAAGAAGATGATGTCGAAGCCCGTCACCAGCACGTCGCTGGGATAATATCGCGCCAGCTCCTGGGTCTTTTCCGGCCAGCCCAATGTGGAGAACGGCCACAGCCCCGAGCTGAACCAGGTATCCAGCACGTCCTCGTCCTGTACCAGCACTTCGTCGCGGCCATATCTCACCCGCGCCTCCGCCTGAGCTTCCGCCTCGGTATGCGCAACGAACACCGAACCATCCGGGCCGTACCATGCGGGTATGCGATGCCCCCACCATAGCTGCCGCGAGATGCACCAGGGTTGGATGTCGCGCATCCAGGCGAAGAAGGTGTTCTCCCACTGCTTCGGCACGAACACCGTCTCGCCGGTCTCCACCGCTTCGATCGCCGGCTTCGCCAGCACCTCCGCATTGCAATACCACTGCGTCGTCAGCATCGGCTCGATCGGGACGCCGCCGCGGTCGCCGTGCGGCACCTGATGCGTGTAAGGCTCGGCCTTCTCCAGCAGTTCCAGCCGCTCCAGCTCCGCCACGATCAACTTGCGCGCGGCATTGCGATCCATCCCGTCCAACGTTCGCACGAACGCCGGGTCAGCAACGCCGTCGACCGGAACCAGCACGTCGGCAATCTCAGCGAGCGTAACGCGCGCCTCGCGATCGAGGATGGACGGCATCGGCAAACCATGCCGCTGCCCCACGGCAAAGTCATTGAAGTCGTGCGCCGGCGTGATCTTCACCGCGCCGGTGCCCTTTTCGGGATCCGAGTACTCATCGGCGACAATCGGAATCCGGCGCCCCAGCAATGGCAGGATTGCAAACCTGCCGACCAGATCGCGATACCGCTCGTCCTCCGGATGGACCGCCACCGCGGTATCGCCCAGCATGGTTTCCGGCCGTGTCGTCGCCACCGTGATGGATCGGCCGGGCTCACCGTCGATCGGATAGCGGATGTGCCACAAGTGTCCCTTAACCTCGAGGTTCTCGACCTCTAGATCGGAAATTGCCGTCTGCAGCTTCGGATCCCAATTGACCAGCCGACGGTCGCGGTAGATCAGCCCCTGGCGATACAGCGTGACGAACACCTCGCGTACTGCCGCGGACAGCCCATCGTCCATGGTGAAGCGCTCGCGCGGCCAGTCCAGCGATGCTCCCAGCCGGCGCAGCTGCTGCGTGATCGTGCCGCCCGATTCCGCCTTCCACTGCCACACCCGTTCGATGAACCTGTCCCGCCCCAGGTTGCGCCGATCGATGCCCTGCTCCGCCAGCAACCGCTCCACCACCATCTGTGTCGCAATGCCGGCGTGGTCGGTGCCCGGCTGCCATAACACGTCGAACCCCTGCATGCGGCGCCAGCGGATCAGCGTGTCCTGCACGGTGAAGGTCAGCGCATGGCCCATATGCAGGTTGCCCGTCACGTTCGGTGGCGGAATCATGATGGTGAACGGCCGCGCATTTGAGTTGGGATCGGCGGCGAACGCCCCTGCCCGCTCCCAGCCTTCATACAGGCGGGGTTCGATCTCCGACGGCGTATAGGTCTTGTCCAGCATCACACGGCCTCGGTTTGCGGCCCCACGCGGATGCCGCAGGAGGCCGGCTATGGCAAATCAGCTCAGGGTACGGCGCGACCGAGCACGCGCTCGATCTCGGCGCGTACCAAGCGCTCGACCAGCGGCGGCAGGTTGGCGTCGAGCCAACCCTTCAGCAGCGGGCGAAGCTCCTCACGCACGATATCCTCAACGGTCGGACCGCCGCTGCGCACGTGCATGCCGCGATCCGTCAAGGTACGCACGAGGCTGCCCACCGACGAAGCAGCGGCCGCGGCGGCTTCCGGTGCCACCAAACCGGTGGCAGCAATCGGCATCTCCGGCTGCGGTGTCGGCGGCACTGGCGTGGGCATCGGCTCAGGTTCCCGCGTGGCAGCGATCGGCGGCGGCGGTTCGGCAACCATCATTGCGGGATCCAGGACCAGCACGCCATCGTCGCGGTCGTGGCCGGCAGTCTCGGCGACCGGCGGCGGCGCCGTGCTGCCCGCAGCCGGCGCTTCGTCCTCACTCAAAATCCGCCGGATCGACGCGAGGATGTCTTCCATCGACGGATCGCCACCCGGCGCGGCCCCCGCTCCAGAGGCTGAACCGGGGGCCGATCCAGGCGGGGTCTGCGATGCGCTCATGATCCTTCAGCGTCCCGGTTGGTCGGTGGCGTAGTCGCCCAGTCCCACCCACTTGTCTTTGACCGCATTATAATACGCCGTGTCGTCGTACAGCGGCACCGGCAGATGCAGGTCCCGTGCGGTCAATCGCCCAAGCGCCGAAGCAACCCCGTAGGACGCGGTGATGAGCTGTGCAAGATTCTGCACCAACGTGACCTGCGAATTCAGCAGGGCCTGCTGCGCGTTCAGCACATCAAGCGTGGTGCGACTGCCGACGATGGCCTCGCGCTCCACACCCTCCAGAGCGATCTGGTTTGCCCGGATTTGCTCACGCGTGCTGGCGGCTGAGGCTTTTGCTGCCACCAGCGTTTCCCAGGCCTGCACCGCATTTTGCACCGCCGTGCGACGCGCATCATCCACCAGCTTTCGCGTCTGCTGCGCTGTCTGGCGCGCCTGGCGCACCGCGGAATACTCTGAGCCACCTTGGTAGATCGGCACTGAAAGGCTCAGCACGGCCTGGTAGCCATTGGTTTGGGAACTTCGGGCTGCGGCATTATTCGACTGGAAGACCTGACCCTGCAGGCTGACCTGGGGCAGCAACTGGGAGAATGCGACGTCCACCGCGTCCTTCGCGGCGGCATCGTTGAACAGTGCCGTGATCACCACCGGGTTGTTGTTGGCGGCCATCACCGTGGCCTCCGGCTCGGTCTTCACCGGCAAGGCGAGCGGTTGCGGCTCAACCAGGTCGCCGGGTGGCAGGAAGCCTACAATCTGCTGGTACGTGCCCCGGGCGGTCTGCAGATTGCCTTCGGCGGTCTGGCGCTGAGCCGTCGCGCCTGCCAGCGCCGCCTCTGCCTGCGCGACGTCGGTCCGCGTGATCTCGCCGACACGGAACCGGTCGTTGGTCGCCTGCAGCTGCTTGGCCAGCACCTGTTCGTTGTTGATGTTCAGGGCCAGCAACTGCTGGGCCTGGATGACGCCGACATAGGCGTTGACCGTGTTGGTGAAGCTGCTCTGTTCCTGGGCGATCAGCGTGGCACGTTCGGCCATTACCTGGTTCTTGGCATGGTTGACGTTCGCCTGCGTCTTGCCGCCGGTATACAGCGGTTGGGTCAGCGTCGTCTGCGCGGTGCCGATCAGCCGATCGGTCTGCGCATTCAGGAAGCCGCCACCGCCGGACTTAGAGAATTGGCGGCTGAAGCCGTCGCCATAACCGGTGGTCCCTGCCACCACAACGGTCGGCCGCCAGCCCGCCAGTGCCTGCGGCACGGTCTCGTCAGTTGCCCGCAGCCTGGCCCGCTCGGCCTGCAGCGCCGGCTGGTTGGCATAAGTCGCCGCCAGTGCCTCGGCCAAAGTGTGCGGCACCCCGGCATGCGAGGGATCAGGCGCAGCGCGCGTTGCTGGCGCAACCGCTGTTGTGGTCGCCGTCACGCTCATCTGCTTCGCCGGTGCACCGGTGCGGGTCGAAGGCTGGGCTGTCGCCGTCGGCTTGTTGGCCGGCGTCTGACCCAATGCCGGCAGCGCCGCCAATGCCATACCGAAGCCGATGACCAAGCCGTGCCGCCGAACCATGTCCGCTCCCTTTATACTAGGCACCGCGCGCCGCCGCGCCTGGGCCCGGAGCCCCCGTTCAGGCATTCATGTGCCACAGCGCGCGGCCAGACGCCAAGGGCTTGCTGCACGTCCGACCGGCCGCAACGCCGCGAACGCTCAGAACACGAAGCCAGGTGACGGCACCAGCTGCGGAAGTGGTGGTGTATTGCAATCGAACATCGCCTGGGTGCGCAATCCCGCCACCGTGGCTTCGGCGAGGACCGCCTGGCCGCCATTGCCACTGCCGGTGCACACGGCGACCAGACGGCCGGTCTCGCGGTGCAATTGCTCGCCGATCGCCGGGGGGATATCGGTCACAGCGCCCTCAATCAGAATCACGCCGTATGGCGCCCCAGGCGGCCAACCTGCAGCCAACGGGCCGGAGACCAGGCTGACGCTTGGCGCGAATTGCGCCAGGGTTGGCCGCGCGATCGCGTTCAAGGCCGCGGAATCCTCCAGCGCCGTGACCCTGGCGCCGCATACCGCCAGCAGCGCAGCCCCGTAGCCGGTGCCGGAACCCACCACCAAAGTTCGTTCACCCAGCTGAACGGCGGCGAGTTGCACGAGACGCGCAATGACCATCGGCTCCATCAGGATCCGGCCACCGCCCAATTTCACGTCCTCATCCGCATACGCCAGCGTGGCCATTCCGGGTGGCACGAAGCACTCGCGGGGCAACTCGCGCATCGCGGCGATAATCCGCGGATCGGTCACCTTGTTCGGGCGGACCTGGCTGTCCACCATGTGCTTGCGGGCGTCGGCGAATGCCAAGTCAGCGCGGTCCATTGCGGGCTCGTGGTGATGGGGGTCGCGGCGGTTATAGAGGCGAGCCCCCCGGATCGCCAAGCCACCATGATCGCTCAGGCTTGACCAGGTGGCACGGCTCACCCGATATACCCCGCTTCCCGCGACTGGTCCGGTGGCAGAGTGGTGATGCAGCGGACTGCAAATCCGCGAATGTGGGTTCGATTCCCGCCCGGACCTCCAGCGGCCCCGTGTGGCATTCCTGCAACAACGCCGCTCTTCACCCAGGGTTGGCGGGAACGCATTGCCGCCACAGCGGTTCCTGGGTTCGACGCGCCCAGACGTGACTGGACGGCCGACGGCTGTCTGTGCCTCTCTAGATGGAAGATCGGCGGCGCAGCCGACACGATGATGCAGACGAGGGCCGGTCCGGTGGAGTGGTTGGAAGACGCACATGGTCCACACGATGAACGGTGACTTCCCGCGCACGCCGATCGAACGCATTGCGCACAAGCTCTTGGACAGCGCCAGGCAGGATCCGGCGCTGTTGGGCCGCAGGCATGCCCCCTTCAACGACGCCACGGTGGACCGCCTGCTGGAACTGCCCATAGGTTCCAGGGCGTTGCGGCCGCTCGAGTTGCTGGCCGCCGCGCCATTCGAGGCGGAGCGGCAGCTCGAAAACCTCGTGTCGATCGCAGTGACGTCAGCGCAGCAGGCGGAAGACGCCTGCCAGGAAGCCCGGGTTGCCAGCCGTGCCGCGCGGCGCGGCGTGGCGGTGATGGCTGGAGTCGGAACGCTTGGGGTTCTGGTGGGTATTGCCGCAATTGCCACCAGAACCAAGCTGTGGCGTCGGCCGAAATATCCAACACGGCCGTACCGGTGGCGCCGCCCCTGCCTCAACCGCCGCCATCCGACGCCGCCGGAACGGCCGGAAATACTCCCGAGTCGCCGCAGCCGGTCACGACCGCTGGGTCCAACCTGCTGATCCCGGCGGCATCGGCAGAGCCCGTGACGCGGGTCATCGTCCCGCCGGTCTACCACGGACCAGTGTCCGGCCATGCCACGCCTTGGCCAACCGACCGTCAGGTGAACTACACCGCGAGCGCTCCCACCGGCCACCGGGTCGTCGTCCCGCGGATTTTCGTCTCGCTGCGTCGCGACATTGGCGCTCTGCTGCGAGGCGGGATACCGCATTCCTGATTGGATAGATTTGACTGGATGACCGAGACCCCAACGCATGACTGGCTCAGACCAAGGCTTGCTCAGCTGGTACGGCAGGCTGAACTGGCCGGGTTTGACCGGCAAACCGTCGTGGCGGTCCTCACCGATCTGATAACGAGCCCACCGTTCAATGGGCCAATCGACGCGTCCGCCGCGCCGGCGTGAGCGGCGCAAAATCCATCCCAGCCGCCGGACCAATCAGAACAGAAACCGCATCAGGCTGACGTACATTTGTTCGATTGCGACCAAATAAAGCCGAAATCATGGGATTAACGCGGCTTCATGCCAGATGAGATGCGGGATCGATCTGATCGTCGGCTCGGCCGACGCCACATGCTCATGCTGGCGGCCGGAGGTTCGCTCGCAGCCTGCGCCGCGATGCCCGATGCCGATGACTACGTCCCGCCGGATACCGCCAGATCTCCCGACCAGGCCACTGACGCCGACATCCTGCAGCGCCAGTTCGCGTTGCAGCGTGCACTGTCCAAAAGTCCGCTGATAGCCGGGAACCAGGTGAAGCTGCTGCGCAATGGCCAGGCGGCGTTCCCTGCAATGTTCGACGCCATACGCCAGGCGCGCGACCACATCAACCTGGAATACTTCATCTTCGAGGACGTGCAGGTCCTTGGTCTGCCGCTGTCCGAACTGTTGACCGACAGGCTTGCAGCCGGCGTCGCGGTCAACATCATCTATGATGCCTATGGCTCCCGGAACACGCCTGCATCGTTGTTCGATCGATTGCGTGCAGCGGGCGCACGCGTGGTCGAATTCAACCCGCTCAACCCGTTGGGAGCGCTCGACGGCCATTCGCCGAACGACAGGGATCACCGGAAGATCATGGTGGTGGACGGTCGCGTAGGATTTGTCGGCGGCATCAATCTCGCCCGGGTGTACGAGAACAGTCCTGGCGATGGTGTCCCGGCGGATGGCGACGCCGAGCATGCTTATTGGCGCGACACCGCCGCAGAGATACGCGGCCCGGTCGTCGCTGAGTTGCAACGGCTGTTCTTCGAGACCTGGCAGAAGCAGCAGGGAGCGCAGGTATGGTCCGCGCAATATTTTCCGCCCTTGCCACGGCAGGGCGTGCAGACGGTTCGCATCATCGGCAGTGAGCCCGGCGATCATCGTCCGCTGTATTACCTGTCGCTGGAAACCGCGATCCGTGCGGCCGAAAGACGGATCTGGCTATCGAGCGGGTATTTCGTTCCGCCGCACCAGGAGCGCGAGGACCTTACCAAAGCAGCACGCCGCGGCGTCGATGTGCAATTGGTGCTGCCCAGCCGCACCGACGTCCAAAGCGCTGTCTATGCAGGCCGCGCCGCATACGGCGATCTGCTGGAATCTGGCGCACAGATGTTCGAGATGAGAAATGCCGTTCTGCACTCCAAACTCGCGGTCGTGGACGGTGTCTGGACGACGATCGGTTCGTCCAATCTCGATCGCCGCAGCGTCGTGTTCAACAACGAGGTCGATGCGATCGTGTTGGGGACAGACACCGGTTTACAGGTTCAGGCGCTTCTGCAACGCGACATGGCGGAATCCAAACCGATCACACTGCAGGCGTGGCGGCAACGGTCGTTCAATGAGCGCCTGCGGGAACTGCGCGCGCGGCTGTGGGAGTACTGGATGTGACGCACCACGGCCGGGACGAGCCCGGCCGTGGCGAAGGCCCTCAGGTTACCACCCGCAATGTCGGCCGCGCCTTCACCGCGAGGCGATGGTAAAGCGAGACATAATCCTCAGCCATACGCCGCGCGGTGAAGCGGCGCTCGAAGCGGTGACGTATCGCGGACCGCGACAGACGGCCGAGACGGTCGACGGCGGCAACCGCCTGCTCCTCGTCCTCGACAATGAAACCGGTGGTGCCATGTTCGATGATCTCGGGTACTGATCCCCGGTTGAAGGCGACGACAGGGGTGCCGCAGGCCATTGCCTCGATCATCACCAGACCGAACGGCTCCGGCCAATCGATCGGCACCAGAAGTCCAAGCGCACCGCTGAGGAAGTCCGGCTTTTCCGCATCATTGATCTCACCGATCAGCTCGACGCTGGTGCCATCGATCATCGGCTCAATCGTATCGCGAAAGTACGCTTCGTCGACGCGATCCACCTTGGCCGCCATCTTCAGCGGGATGCCGGCCCGTCGGGCGATCCGGATTGCACGATCCGGTCGCTTCTCGGGGCAGATGCGCCCCAGGAAGGCCAGATAACGCTGCGCGACCGGGCGCGGTGTCAGCAGGTCTTCCGGTAACCCGTGATGCACCGTCTCGATGAAATTCGCGCCTGGCAGAGGCAGCCGCTGCGAATCGGAGATCGATGCCAATGGGACATGTGGAAAGCAATCGAAGATCGGGACGAGCTCCGGCAGGTCCAGCCGACCATGCAATGTCGTCAGGAACGGCGTAGGCTGTCGCCCGAACAACGAGAACGGCCAGTAGTCGAGGTGAAAATGCAGGATGTCGAACTCGGCTGCGCGGCCACACACCTGCTCCATCATCAGCATGTGGGGCGCCATCGTATCCCGGACCGATCGGTCGAAACGCAAGGCGCATGGCCATGCCGCCACCAGGTCGGCACTCGTCTGTGAATCGCCACTGGCGAACAGGGTCACGTCGTGACCCATCGAAACGAGTTCCTCGGTCAGGAACGACACGACCCGCTCGGTCCCGCCATAGAAGCGGGGTGGTACGGACTCAGTCAGGGGCGCGATCTGAGCAATTCTCATGTTCGTGAAAGCCTCCGGCCGTCGAAATTCCGCGAATAGTTCACGGATCACACAGCCGGGATCGGGTTTTTTTGGGGCGGAGGCCGCCGCATTCCGTGCGATTTCTGCCTTGGCCGCCAATCTCACGCCGAAGTTATGCATCTGCGTTGATCCGTGCGGTATCGTTGCGCGTTGACGATATGCGGCGTCCTGGGTCGGCTCAATTTCGAGCTTTGGCCTGCTATTTTGCTGCTTGCGTGCTGCCGTGCATTCGCCCGCAAGTAAGGAGGGGAATGTGGCGCGGCTCGTAATTGTATCCAATCGGGTGCCCTTGCCTTCTGAGCGGGGACCGCAGGCCGGTGGTCTCGCTGTGGCTCTGGCCGACGCCTTGCGGCCAGGGTCTCTGTGGTTCGGCTGGAGCGGCAAGCACTCCGGCCCGTCCCAAGGTGGGCCGCGAATGCAGCGCGCCGAGGGCATTACCTATGCGACGATCGATTTCTCCGAGGCGGATTACCGAGCCTTCTATGTCGGCTTCGCCAACGGCGCGCTGTGGCCACTACTGCATTTTCGTATGGGTCTGGTGCATTTCCGGCGCGAGGACTACGAGGGCTATCGCAGCGTGAACCGGCAGTTTGCCGAGGCACTTGCCCCACTGCTGCGCAGTGACGACCTGGTCTGGATCCACGATTATCACCTGTTTCCCTTGGCGGAGGAACTTCGGCGCATCGGCGTCGGCAATCGCCTGGGCTTCTTCCTGCACACACCCTTCGTGCCACCCGCCCTGCTGCATGCCCTGCCCCGCGCATCCGAGTTGCTCCGCGCCATGTGCTGCTACGATGTTGTAGGATTTCACACCCGGACCTACCGCGAGTCCTTCCTTGAATGCGTGCGTGAAATCCTCGGCGTGACCACCGGTGCCGACGGCAGCTTCACCTATATGGGCAAGCGGGTTCAGGCGGTGGTGGACCCGATCGGCATCAATGCCGACGGTTTCGCGGCCTTGGCCGAGCAGGCGGTGCATGGCGCTGATGCCGACAGGCTGCGTGAGAGCCTTGGTGGGCGGGCGCTGGCAATCGGCGTCGATCGGCTGGATTACTCCAAAGGCCTGGTCAACCGCTTCGAGGCCGTTGGCAGGCTGCTTGCGAAATATCCCGAGCATCGGCGACAGGTCAGTGTCCTGCAGGTCGCCCCACGATCGCGCGAGGACTCGGGTGCGTACCAAAGGCTGCGTCGCGAGCTCGATCAACTGGTCGGCGACACCAATGGGCGATATTCGGAATTCGACTGGGTGCCGTTGCGCTACATGACTCGCGCCGTCCGGCGCAACACGCTGGCCGGCTTCTATCGGATCGCCAGGCTGGCGCTCGTGACCCCTCTGCGCGACGGCATGAATCTCGTGGCGAAGGAGTATATTGCCGCCCAGGATCCCACCGATCCCGGCGTGCTCATCCTGTCTCGCTTCGCTGGCGCGGCAGAGGATCTCACCGAGGCGCTCATCGTCAATCCATTCGATGCGGATGAAATTGCCGACGCAATGCATAGCGGCCTGTCGATGCCGCTGAGCGAACGGCTCGACCGATACCGGGCATTGCGCGAGCGTGTCTGGGATACAACAGCAAGCAAGTACTGTGCGACGTTCCTGTCACATCTGGCGCACCAGCCGCTCCCGACGCCGCACCTGATATTGCGGGCTGCCTCATAGATGATTCCCGGCTAGCGTTGGCGTCCTGGAGGCGCCAATGGAACCCGTCCTGCCATATCGGGCTATGGCCTATAACAACGCGTGGGCCAATCATCGTCTGCTCACGGCCTGCGCATCGCTGTCGCAGGCTGATTTTGTCGCGCCGCGTGTCGGTTTCTTTCCCAGCCTGCGCGCGACCCTGAACCATATACTGATTATCGATCGGTTCTACGTTGACGCGATGGAGGGCGGCGCGTTGGGACCGGCGGCATGGGCCGATCCGGAACCCTGCGAAACCGTGCTCGCAGTGCATGTGGCACAGGCGGCAATCGATCGACGCCTGATCGCGATCGTCGAACGGCTCGGCAAGGATGGCCTCGCCCGCCTGGTCGATGTGCACCGTGGTGATCGCATTCAACACGAACGGCTCGATCGATTGCTGCTCCATCTGTTCCAGCACCAGGTTCACCATCGTGGTCAGGCACATGCCATGTTGAGCGCGACGGACGTCAGCCCGCCGCAGCTCGACGAGTTCTTCTCGGTTGGTGAAGCATCGCTACGCGCCGCAGAATTCGCGCAACTCGGCTGGACCGAGGATACTATCTGGGCACCCTGACCAAACAGGGGCCAGCGCCACGGTTCCCCACGCCGCATCTCACAGCATCGTGACGCATGTACAGGTGTCATGCCCCCGCGCCGCCACGATCGGATGCTGAACTCGCTTGCGCAGCGAGGAGGGCTGAACCAATGAATCTGATGCGACCGGCATCCATCGCGTGTGCGGTGGTAGGCACCTTCGGTGTCATGTCGGTCGCGACCCGGGCCAAGGCGGACTGGGACGACCATGACTGGCATCATCACTGGCATCGACCATGGGGTTGGGGGCCGCCTGGCTACTACTATCGGCCGCCGCCGGTGTACTATGCCCCGCCGCCAGTTGTATATGCACCGCCACCGCCACCGGTTTATTATTCCCCTGGCATGTCGTTCGGCGTGACGATCCGCTAAGCGGCCGCATCCTCGGCGACGCACGAAAGGAGACTACGACACCATGCAGCGTCTGATGACACGTTCCGCCGCCGCGCTCGGCGTGGTGCTGGCATTGTCTGCCTGCACGGATCCGTATGATCCGGGTCAGCGCGCGCTGGGCGGCGGATTGCTGGGCGCAGGGGCGGGAGCCGCGATCGGTGGCGTTGCCGGGGGCGGACGCGGCGCGGCGGCCGGCGCTCTGATCGGCGGCGCGGTCGGTGCTGTCGGCGGCGCAGCCACGACGCCGCGGCCACCGCCGCCGCCGGCGTACTACCAGCCGCCACCTCCCGGCTATTACCAGGGACCGCCGCCGCCCGGTTACCACAGCGGCTACTGAGCGAAGTGTCGCGCTGTTCGGATCACGAATCGCCGAACAGCGCGACCGGAGCACCCAACACCGGCGCATCCATGCGGAACAGCCCGCCCAATGTTGGATTGCGCTCCAGCAACTTGGGTGAGCGGCCTTCGCGCAGCGAAGTCACATAGAGGTGGCGTTCGGCAAAGCACGGCATGGTTGGACCGGGCACCGGGAATTCGATCTTCTCCAACAGCTTGCCCTGCGGTGAAAAGCGGTTGATGCACGCCGCGGATGGTCCGGCCGACCAATAGGCACCCTCGACATCGACAGCGGCGCCATCCGGACGGCCGTCATCGCTGGTTAATGTGGCGAGCACCCGATGGTTGCTCAGGCCTCCGCTGTCGCTGGCGAAGTCCCAGGCTTCAATGATGCCGGCCGTTGAATCCGAGTGGTACATCGTCCGGCCATCGGGTGACCACGCGAGGCCGTTCGACACAGCATAACCTTCGGCCTTGCGCTCGATGCGTCCGTCCGGTGTCACACGATACAATACGCCGCGTTTCTCACGCTGCGGACGCTCGTCCATGCTGCCGACCCAAAAGCAACCGTCGGGACCCACCTTGCCGTCGTTGAACCGGTTGGTCGGGGGTTCGGCGACCGGATCGGTCAAATTTTCGATGTCGCCGGTACGCGGGTCATACAGTACGACATGGTGACGCAACGCGACGACCAGGCGGCCCGAGAGGCAGAGCCCGAAACTGCCGACGACTTCGGGAAAATCCCAGGAGGTTCGCTGTCCGTCATCCACCGACAGAAGGTTGATCAGCTTGCCGGGAATGTCGCAGAACAGCAGGCGACGGGTCGAAGCGTCCCACACTGGCGATTCGCCTACGCCGCAGCGCGAGTCCCAGACGAGTTCGAATCCGCTCATGGTTTGCTTCTCCTATCTGACCTCGCTGTCCACCGATTTGCCACCGAGCAGCATTTCGGTCAGCTGCGACGGATGTTCCAGAACACCGGGTTGCCAGGCAAGACACCAGTTAAGTTCGACTGATACGCGGTCGGCTGGAAATACTGCCCGAGGGGAATGTACGGCACGTCCTGAAATGCCTGCAACTGCAGTTGGCGCGCCAGCACCTGTTGCGCGGCAAGGTCGGGCGCCTTGAACCAGCCGTCACGCAGTTCCTCGAGCTTCGCACTGGTCGGCCAGCCAGGTGACGCAGCCTTGCCGTTCGCACGCAGAAAGATGTGGCCGGCTGGATTGATCTGATCGAGCCCGCTCCAGCTTGTGTGGAAGATGCTCCAGCCCCCCTGCTCCACCGGATCCATCTTGGCGCGCCGTCCTACCAGCGTCGCCCAGTCCATCGTCTGCGCATCGACGTTCATGCCGGCATGCTTCAACGTATCGGCGGTGATGTCGGCCAGCGCCTTCGCCGAGGCAATGTCGGTCGGTGTCAGTACCACCACCTTGTCACCCTTGTAGCCTGCGGCATCCAGGTCGCGCCTCACCTTCGCCAGGTCGCGCTTGCTGGTGATCGCTTCCATGCCGACGTCACTGGCGAGCGGGGTGTTGGGTGTGAAGTAGCCACATGGCACGCGCCACAGATCCTCATCGGCGCCGACCATGCCGATCATGTAGTCGGACTGCTGCACCGCGCCGAGCAGCGCCCGACGGATCGCAGGATTGTCGAACGGCGGATTGAGCTGGTTGAAGCGCATGGTGGCGATGAAGCCGGTGGGAACGATGTTCTCCACCTTCACGCTGCGCTGCTTGCGCAGCAGCGGCAGCAGGTCGGCCTGCGGAACCAGCCACCAATCGATCTCTCCGCGCTGCACCGCGGCGGCGACGGTGGCAGGGTCGGGAATGATATGCCATTCAATGCGGTCGATATGCGCGATCTTCGGTCCCGTCGTACCGTCGGGCGTGCCATTCTGCCGCGGCACGTATTTGGTATTGCGCTCATACACCACGAGCGAACCGGCAACGCGTTCGTCTGCCTTGTAGCGGTACGGACCGCTGCCGACCATCTCGGTAACCTGCTTGTACGGGTCTGTCATTGCCAGCCGTTCCGGCATGATCGGGCACATGCTCGGCGGCGTCTTGCCGAGTGCATCCGGCAGCAGAGGGAACGGGTATTTCAGGCGAACCACGATGGTCTTGTCATCCGGCGCGCTGATCTCGTCGGTGGCGGCCATCAACGCCTGGCCGAAGCCGTCGCGCGCGCCCCAGCGGCGAATACTCGCCGCGCAATCACGCGCCATTACCTTGCTGCCGTCGTGGAACGTCAGGTCGGGACGCAGCGTGATGCGCCAGGTCTTGCCACCATCCTCGCTGGCGGCACCCTCGGCCATCTGCGGCTGGGTCTCGAACTGGCTGTCCAGCCCAAACAGCGTATCGAACACCAGGAAGCCGTGATCGCGTGACTGATATGTTGTGGTCCAGACCGGATCGAGCACCGCGAGGTCCGCCTGCGGGACAAATTTGAGCACCTGCGCAGCTTCGCCGCGGGCGATAGTCGGCATCGCGAGTGCAGCGCCGGAGGAGATCAAAAACCTGCGTCGATGCATCCTGGCACCCCCTGCTGGTCACACCTGATCGTAATCGATCACCACCCGGTCAGTCACTGGACGGGCCTGGCAGGTCAGGATGTAGCCGGCGTCTGTCTCCCATGGCTCCAGCGAGTAGTTCACTGCCATCTCCACCCGGCCCTCGAGCAATCTGGCGCGGCAGGTGCAGCACATGCCGCCCTTGCAGGAATACGGCAGGCTGCGCCCGGCACGGATAGCCGCATCGATGATCGCCTCGTCCTCTGCCACCGGAATGTCGGCGCGCACGCCTTCGCTGATCACGGTCGCGATGGCTTTCGGTTTATCCGCCGCTGCCACCACGATCGGGCGCGGCCGGCCACCCGCGCCCGGTGTGAAGCGCTCGACATGGATGCGATCACGCGCCATGCCGAGATCGGCCAGCGCCTTCTCCAAGCCCTCGATCATCGGCTGCGGCCCGCATACGAAGGCCTGGTCCACCTGCGCCATCGGCACGACCGTGCGCATCAGCAGTTGTAGTTTTATCGCGTCGAGGTGGCCGTTCAGCACTGCGATATCCTGCTGCTCGCGCGACAGCACGTGGAACACCGACAGACGCGCGAGGTAGCGATCCTTCAGGTCCTCCAACTGCTCCCGGAAGATGATGCTGTCGGTGGTGCGGTTGCCATAGAACAGAAAGAAGCGTCCGGCTTCCTGCCGCAGCACCGTCTTGAGGATCGCCATCACAGGCGTGATGCCAGACCCTGCGGCGAAGGCGACAAGTGTGCGCGCGGATCCCGGCTCGATCGGTACACCGAAGCGGCCGCCTGGGGTCATCACTGCCAACTTATCTCCGGGACGCAGATGCTCGTTCGCCCATCCGGAGAATGCGCCGCCCTCGACCAGTTTGACGACGACACGCAGCTCGCCGTCGTCGAGGCCAGAACAGATCGAGTAGGACCGCCGCAAATCCTCGCCGTCGATCGTGGCACGCAGCGTGAGGTACTGGCCTGGTGCGTAGCGGTAAGCCTCGCGTAGCCGGTCAGGCAGGCTGAAGGCCAGCGACACCGCACTCGCCGTCTCGCGACGGAGATCGCTGATCACCAGGGTGTGGAAGCGCGGCGCTGGCATGTGAGCGTCTTGCGCTATCGCCCCGCGGCGCACAAGTCTCGGCCATGAAGCAGGCGCTGCATCGACTGACCGTCGCCACCAGCGGCGAGGGACTGATCGAGATCACCGACCAGGTTTGCCGCTTTGTTGCGGCGCAGCAGATCGGCACCGGACTGCTGACCATCTGGTGTCGGCACACCTCGGCGTCGCTGCTGGTGCAGGAGAACGCCGATCCGGATGTGCGCGCGGATCTGCTGGCTTTCTTTCGCCGCGTGGTGCGGGAGGATGCAGGATACCGCCACCAGGACGAAGGGCCGGACGACATGCCGGCGCATATCAAGGCGGCGCTCACCCAGACGCAGCTTTGCATCCCGGTGGACAACGGCAAACCGATGCTGGGGACCTGGCAGGGGATCTATCTGTTCGAGCACCGTGCTGCCCCGCATCGGCGCGAACTGGTACTCCATCTGATTGGCGAGTGAACGCCCTCTGTGTTCGTACCCGGGCTACAATCGGAGGATCACCACTCCGCGAAGCTGCCGTCCTTGTGGCGCCAGACCGGATTGCGCCAACGATGGCCTTCCGCAGCCCGGCGCTGCACGAACTCCTCGTTGATCTCGATGCCGAGACCCGGACCCTGCGGGATGGACACATAGCCGTCGCGATAGGCGAACACCGACGGATCCACCAGGTAATCCAGCAGATCGTTGCTTTTGTTGTAATGGATGCCGAGGCTCTGTTCCTGGATGAAGGCATTGTAGCAGATCGCGTCGAGCTGCAGGTTGGCGGCCAGGGCGATCGGTCCCAGCGGACAGTGCAGTGCGAGCGCAATGTCGTAGGCTTCCGCCATCGCGGCGATTTTGCGCGTTTCGGTGATACCACCGGCGTGAGATGGATCAGGCTGGATGATGTCCACATAGCCCTCGTGCAGAATGCGTTTGAAATCCCACCGCGAGAACAGCCGTTCGCCGAGTGCTATCGGCGTGCTGCAATGGTTGGCGATCTCCCTGAGTGCCTCGGCATGTTCACTGAGCACCGGCTCCTCGATGAACATCAGCCTGAACGGTTCGAGCTCCTGGGCCAGCACCTTCGCCATCGGCCGATGCACGCGGCCGTGGAAATCGATACCGATGCCAATATGCGGGCCGACCGCCTCGCGAATGGCCGCGACATTGGCCAGCACCGCATCGAGCTTCTGGTGGCTGTCGACGAACTGCAATTCCTCGGTGGCGTTCATCTTCACCGCGGTGAATCCGCGCGCGACGCAGTCCCTGGCGGCAGCTGCGGTGTCGCTCGGACGATCGCCGCCGATCCAGGAGTAGACACGAATGCGATCACGGCACTGTCCGCCAAGCAACTGGTGGATCGGTACGCCGAGAGCCTTGCCCTTGATGTCCCACAGCGCCTGATCGATGCCGGCGAGCGCACTCATGTGCAGGCCGCCGCCACGATAGAAGCCGGCGCGATACATCACTGTCCAATGGTCTTCGATCTGATGCGGGTCCTTGCCGATCAGATAATCTGCCAATTCATCGACCTCCGCCGCGACGGCGGAGGCACGGCCCTCCAGTACCGGCTCGCCCCAGCCGGCAATGCCCTCATCGGTGTCGATCTTCAGGAACAGCCAGCGAGGTAGCACCATATACGTCGTCAGCTTGGTGATCTTCATCTTGGATGATCCTTGTCTGGATGAAGCATTTGGTGGCTGCAAAGGTCCGCGTGCCAGGCCACGGCGGAACCTGAACATGCCGAGTTAATGCATCCACAATGAGCCAACCGGAGTATCAGTCATGAGAACAGTTGCATTGGCCGCCATTGCGGTAGCGATTCTTGCCGGCACGTCGCAGGCGCAGACGCGTATTGACGCGATCAACACCAACTTTCGCTGGCTTGGGCCGGACGACAAGATTGTCGTCGAGCGCTACGACGATCCCAAGGTCCAGAACATCTCCTGCTACATGTCACGCGCCGAGACGGGTGGGGTCAAGGGCGGACTTGGCCTCGCCGAGGATCCGAGCCGATTCTCGATCGCCTGCCGCGCCGTTGGCCCGGTGGACCTGCCGTCCGCCTTGCCGCGATCGGAGGTCATCGGTTTCGCCTCTGCCTCGCTGTTCTTCAAGACCTTCCAGATCCATCGTTCCATCGATCCGGAAAAGCGCGCTCTGGTCTATACCGTCGTGAGCACCAAGTTGATCAATGGTTCACCGTTCAACAGCATCAGCGTAGTGCCTCTTGCGGCGCGATAATGTCGTCCTGTTCACCGATCAACCAACGATGTACTTCCCCCATCCGGCTGATGACGCCATACTGACGTGCTGCGATCCGGGCGCAATCGATCAAGTAGTCGGAGACAAACCTGGCCAAAGTGCTTGTCATTGAAGACGATGATGGGACCGCCGAGGAAATTGTAACAGCACTCGACGACCGTGGTTATGTACTGGACCGTGCGGCCGATGGAACCGAGGGGCTGGCGCGAGCGCGCACCGGAACCTGGGACGTGTTGGTGATAGATCGGATGCTCCCTGGATTGGATGGGTTGGCGGTCATTGAGACTTTGCGCGGCGAGGGCATCAAGACGCCGGTCCTGGTGCTGAGCGCACTCAGTGCGGTGAACGACCGGGTGCGTGGCCTGCGCGCCGGCGGCGACGACTACCTCGCCAAGCCGTTTGCCTTGTCCGAACTTGCCGCTCGCCTCGAGGCGTTGCTGCGTCGCCCGGCGGATCCACGCGAAACCGTGCTTCATGTCGGGTCACTCGAATTGGACCTGCTGGCCAGGACCGCTTCGCGTGGCCGGCGAGAACTTGAGCTCCTGCCACGCGAATTCCAGCTTCTTGAGTACATGATGCGGCGCGAAGGCCAGGTCCTGACGCGGGCGATGTTGCTGGAGAATGTCTGGAACTACCGGTTCGTGCCACAGACCAACCTGGTGGATGTGCACATCGGACGGCTGCGTCGGAAGGTCGATGGCCCGGACGAACTGCCGATGATCCTGAGTGTCCGCGGCGCGGGGTTCATGTTGCGTGCGCCTGCCTGAATTCGTCCATTCGACCACGTTTCGCTGGGCCCTGGGTGTAGCGGGCGCGTTCGGCGCGTGCACCCTGCTGCTGTTCGGCTTCGTCTACTGGCAGACCGCGACATACGTTACCGGCAACATCGACACCGCAATTGCCGAAGAGGCGCATCTCGACGAAGGTTCAACGCGCCAGCATATCCTGGATTTTATCGATGATCGCCTGCGCGACGATCCGCGACGGGTCAAGCTGGCGGGCCTGTTCGGACCGGACGGACGGCAGATTGCGGGCAACGTGGCGACTCTGCCGAGTGGAATGCCGCTCGACGGGATGGCTCACCCGAGCAAGCTGATCCGTGTGGACAATCGCGGGCGAGAGGAACAGAACGTTCGTGCTGTTGCGCGCCGGCTGGCATCGGGCGACGTGGTGGTGGTCGGCCGTGATGCCGACGAATTGCGCGAGATCGCCGAAATCGTCGCCCGCGCATTGGCGCTCGGGCTGCTGCCGGCACTCTGCCTGGCACTGTTGACCGGCACGCTGCTCAGCCGGCGCGCGCAGTGGCGGGTCGATGAGATGAACCGACGCGTGCAGCGTGTTGTCGCCGGCAATCTCAATGAGCGGTTGCCCGTTGGCGACTACGACGATCCGCTGAATCGGCTGGCCAGGATCGTGAATGACATGTTGGACCAGATCGAGCGCCTGGTCGGCGAGCTGGCCAGTGTCGGCGACGATATCGCGCACGACCTGCGAACACCGCTCACCCGCGTGCGCGCCATGCTGGAACGGGGCCGCAACTCGGCCGGATCACTGCCGGATCTTCACGTCACCACGGACCGCGCGATTGCCGGGCTTGACCAGTCGCTGGCCATAATCACTGCGGTCCTGCGGATCGCCGAGATCGACCACAGCCGCCGGCTTGCCGGAATGGCAACCGTGCAACTGTCCGACATCCTGCAGGCGGTGCACGAACTGTATCATCCGATCGCCGAGGACAAGGGCGTGTCATTGAACCTGGACCTCAGCGCGGCGGAAACAGTGTCCGGTGATCATGACCTGTTGCTCGAAGCGATAGCCAACCTGGTGGATAACGCCGTCAAATTCACTCCAACAGATGGTTCGGTGACACTTCGCCTGCTGCAACGTGCCGACGGGCCTGTGGTGCGGGTGGAGGATACCGGGCCCGGCATCTGCGACGTTGAAAGAAGTGCGGTGTTCAAACGGTTCTACCGCTCGGATCGAAGCCGGCACGCCGCCGGCGTCGGTCTTGGTCTAAATCTCGTTGCGGCCATCGTAAAGCTGCACGGTTTCCGCCTGGCGATAGCCGATGGCCCAGGATGCCAGATCGAGATCTCTTGCAGTGCGGCGTAGGCATCGCCCGAAGCGCGAACGCACCATTTCACAACCGGTCAGGGCCGGCACGAGGCCGGCCCACGGATGCGGTTCAGACGATACGGTCAGCCACCGGGCCGCGCGTTGGCGTTTGGCGGCACGACCGGAGCAGCACTGGCATGATCCATCCCATAGAGCTGTGAATTGTTGACGGCCACTGAGTTGGGCGGCTGCCCATGCGCGGTGGCGATCTCGCCCGGAAGTTCGCTGAAGTAGGTGTTCGGCGTTATGCCGCCATCTTCACCGTCGCCGGCATAGGCGGCACCGATACCGATGCCGAGTACCGCGGCAGTGGCCAAGATCATGGTCTTCATCGATTTGTCCTCGTAATGCCCAAGGTGATCTACCCTGGCAGCACCCGGCACTTACGAGGTGGCCTGCGGCAATGCGACTAAAGACGGATTTAATTCGCTAAATTCGAATTTAATCAGCCTTGGCGCTGTGTATGCGTCAGTCGGCGCCACGCCAACCGATCGCCGCCTTGCGGGCCAGCCCGCCGTACAGGTCCAGCATCCGCTCGCGCCAGGCAGCGACCGGATCGTCCGCGGCCAACAGCTCGAACCTGCTGGTGCAGCGCGCCCACTGCAGATTGCCGAATATGATGTAGTCGGCATAACTGGGTGCGTCGCCTCCAAGCCAGGGCTGCTTGCCGAGGATCAGCCGCGCCGGCACCAGCGATGTGCGGAAATCCGCGACCCGCGTCTCCCGTCCCTCCTGCACCGCCTCCAGTGTCATGCCGAACCGCGCCTCGCGGCTTTCCCGGAAATACGCCTGGTCCTGCGGCGCCACGACATCCAGCAGATCGCGCACGATGAGCCGGGCGATGCCGCCCAGCATCACACCATCCGCCCAGGCGTTGACGAAACGGGCATGTGCGCGGCCGGCCATGCCGCCGAACAGGCTGGGGCGATCCGGATAGGTGTTCTCGAGATTCGGCAATCGACCAGCTGTCGAACACCACGGCATCGCCATCGCGAATCACCGGCACGCGCCCCTGGCCGGAAAATGCCAGGGCCGCTTTGTCGGTGAAGCGCCAGGGGATTGTCTCGATCGCCAGCCCCTTGTGCGCCAACGCCAAACGGATCCGCCAGCAATAGGGGCTGAACCGCACTGCCGGATCAGCACCTGCAAGGTCATGCATGACAATGGCCATCCGGCGATCCTCTTGTTGCACGGGCCGTGACAGTCCGGCAGGGGATTTGATACACAGGAATCTCTGTGGGAGAGAAGCGTTGGACGAGCAGACCGTCGTCAACGACCATCACCTGTTCGATGAGGCCGCCTACCTGCGGCTCTACCCCGACATCGCCAGGGCGATCTCCGAAGGTCGCGAGGTCAGTGCCTGGGACCATTTCGACCGGCACGGCCGTAATGAAGGCCGCAAACTCAACGACTTTGAGGCTGATTATTACCTGCGCTCGTACCCTGCGGCGGCACAGGAGATCGCCGCCGGTTTGGCGGCGTCACCATTCGAGCATTATCGCATATACGGCCGCCCGCGCGGCTTCCTGAGCAACCCGAAGGCGGTGCGGCCGGCCAATGCCGCGGCGTTGCGCTCACCGTTCGGCGGGTTGTGGCCCGACCAGCCCAATGCCGCCGACATGCTCCAGGGCAAGCTGGAGATCGGCCAGGTCACCGAGCCGCAGGCCGAGAAGCTGCGGTTCTGGATGGCGAACGGCTTCGTGATCCTGGAGAGCGCGATCCCGCCATCACTCGCCGACCGCGCGGCGCTCGACCTGGATCGCGCCTATGCCGGCGCCTTCCCCGAGCTGAAGTTCGAATGCCACGCGGTCGCGCGCGACCACATCCACTGGCAGCCCGAGATCAATCCTGAACCCGCCAAGGCGCTGGATATCCATCATTTCTCGCCGGCCATCCGCGACCTGATGTTCGCCGACCCGATCAGCGATTTCCTGGGGCTGATCTTCGAGTCAAGGGCGTTTGCGTCGCAGACACTGGGATTCCTGCGCGGTTCGGCGCAGGAGGGCCACCAGGACTCCGCCTATGTCCCCTACACCATTCCGCGTCAGTTCGCCGCCACATGGACGGCGCTGGAGGATGTGACCATCGGCGCCGGCGAACTGTTCTACTACCCCGGCAGCCACCGGTTCGAGGATTTCATCTACAGCGAGCGCTACAAGAGCGTGCACGAGGCGCAACGGATCACCGGCGATCAGTCGATACGCGAACAGGTGGAGCGTCACGTCCGCTCACTGGTGGAGCGGGCTGAACAGCACGGTATCCCGAAGGCACCATTCGCGGCCAGGAAGGGCGACGTACTCGTCTGGCATGCCGACCTGGTGCATGGCGGCAACCCTGTCTCCCGCGCGACCACGCGCAAGAGCATCGTCACGCATTACTGCCCGAAGCACCTGTCGCCACTGTTCTCCGAGCACCTGAGGACCAGGCTGTGGGATTACAAAGGCCATCGCTACACGACGAGCCATTACGGCAACGAACCGCTCGCGTAGCCGCGTGATGATAATCGCGTGACAGACGCACCATTGCGCGCCAGAATCGCGCCGTGAACATTCTGGCCCCCCCGAAGGCGCGCCTCGGCATCGAGATCGTCCACGATCTGGTCTGCCCATGGTGCTTCCTTGGCGTCCGTCGGCTGATGCGCACGCTGCGCCGCCGGCCCGACCTGCTGTTCGACCTGACGTGGCGGCCATTCCTGCTGAATCCGGACATGCCGCGCGCGGGTATGGCGCGGCCGGACTACGTGATCCGCAAATTCGGCGGCGAGGATCGGGCGCGGCGGCTGTACGCGTCGATCGCCGAGATCGGCCGGACCGAGGGGATCATGTTTCGTTTCGACCGCATCCGCCGCACGCCGTCGAGCGTCGATGCCCACCGCCTCGTCCGCTATGCCGCGCGCTTTGGCCGCGCCGACGCCATGGTGGAGGCCCTGTTCTCGGCGCATTTCACCGACGGGCTCGATATCGGCGAGCACGCCATCCTGGTGGCGGTGGCCAATGCCTGCGGCCTCGACGGCGCCGCGGCGCGCCGTTTCCTCGCCGGCGACAGCGAGGTCGATGCGGTGCACGCCGACAACCTGCGGGCGCATCGGCTCGGCATCAACGGTGTGCCATGCTTCGTTATTTCCGGCCGGCACGCCATTGCCGGCGCTCAGGAACCCGAGGTGATCGAGCGCCTGCTGGACGTCGCGGCGGTCGAGGCTGCTGAACTCTGATCAGGTCTCCGGTCCGCGGATGAAGCACATGATGCCGCGCGACGGCGTATAGCAGACGACAGCGCGGCCGGTCGGATTGTCCGAGCGCTCGAGGACGGCATCGGCCGGCACTTCACGCCACTGGTCTTCCACCAGGGCTTCGTAATGACCCTCGGTGATGCGGAAATCCGTCTGCCGGCAGTCGGAGATCGAGCAACACGACATGCCGGTGCCTGGCTGGCGCAGCCCCTGGAACCAGGGTGCAAGCGACATGTCGGCGTTCGGCGGGGGGCGAGCCACCGCAGCGCCGGCGACCAGACAGAAACACACAAAAAGGACCACCACATGCTTCATGCGATCACCCCTGATGGGCATCATATGGCGCAAATGGTCAGCCTGTCCGTCGCTTCGAAGTCAAATGCACGCGGTCGTGACGGCCGGCAGGGAACACAAACGGCGAAGCAATGATCTGTCACCGGACTGTCATGCTGCATCCGGAAAGCGCCCACCGAACGCGGACAAGCTGCATTTCTGACGCGCCCACGCCGCGTTGCGTGCCGGCAACCCATGCGGCCACGGTGATGCGTGCCGGCCTAGGCCGCCTTCGCCTGTTCCACGATGCCTGCCAACGACGCCAGCGTGTCGCGCGCAAAGCGCAGCCGCGTGGCCACGTCCATTTCGCGCGCGATCGCCAGCTTGTGGTCCGGACGCAACCGCACCAGCCCGCCTTTGCTGGAGAGCCACGCCACCAGCCCGGCCGGATTGGAAAACGCGTTGCCGCGGAAAGTCAGGACCATGCCTTTCGGCCCCGCCTCGAGCTTCTCCACGCCGGCCTCTCGGCAGGCACGCTTCAACGCAACGACCTGCAGCAGGTTCTCGACCTCCTGCGGCAGCGGGCCAAAACGATCAACCAGTTCGGCCGCCATCGCCTCGGTTTCCGCGTCCGAGGCCAGGCCGCCGATGCGGCGGTAAAGGCCAAGCCGCACCGGCAGGTCACGGACATAATTCTCCGGAATCAGCACTGGCAGCCCGAGGCTGATATTCGGCGTCCAGTCGCGCTCCTGACCACCACGGCGCCCCTCGCCGGCACGCAGCTCCGTCACCGAGTCCTCCAGCATCTGCTGGTACAGCTCGATGCCGACCTCGCGGATGTGGCCCGACTGTTCGTCGCCCAGCAGGTTGCCGGCACCACGGATGTCGAGATCATGCGACGCCAGCGTGAAGCCGGCACCCAGCGCGTCCAGCGTCTGCATCACCGTCAGCCGCTTCTCCGCCGCCACCGACAGCCGATGGCTGGGTGGCCATGTCAGGTAGGCGTAGCCGCGCTGCTTGCCGCGACCGACACGGCCACGCAACTGGTAGAGCTGCCCGAGGCCAAACATGTCGGCGCGATGGATCACCAGCGTGTTCACCGCGGGCATATCCAGCCCGCTCTCGACGATGTTGGTGGACAGCAGGATATCGTAGCGGCCGTCGCCGAACTCGGTCATCACCCGCTCGAGTTCGGTCGGCGGCAGGCGCCCATGGGCCTGCGCCATGCGCGCCTCGGGCACGATCTCGGACAGCCGCTCCGCCATCCGCGGGAGGTCCTCGATGCGTGGCACGACGCAGAACACCTGGCCGCCGCGGAACCGCTCGCGCTGCAGTGCCTCGCGGATCACCACCGCATCGAACGGCATGATGAAGGTGCGCACCGCCAGCCGGTCCACCGGCGGGGTCGAAATGATGCTCATCTCGCGCACGCCGGTCAGTGCAAGCTGCAAGGTGCGCGGAATCGGCGTGGCGGTCAGCGTCAGCACATGCACATCGGCCTTGAGCTGCTTCAGCCGCTCCTTGTGCGCCACGCCAAAATGTTGCTCTTCATCCACCACCAGCAGCCCGAGATCGGCGAACTCCAGCGACTTCGCCAGCAGCGCATGCGTGCCGATGACGATGTTGATCGAGCCGTCGGCGATGCCGCGCCGCACCTCGGCGGCCTCCTTCGCCGGCACCATGCGCGAGAGCTGCGCCACCTTGATCGGCAACCCGGAGAAACGCTCGGAAAACGTCCGGAAGTGCTGGCGTGCCAGCAATGTCGTCGGCACCACCACGGCGACCTGCGCACCTGACATCGCGGCGATAAACGCCGCGCGCAATGCCACCTCGGTCTTGCCGAAACCGACGTCGCCGCAGATCAACCGGTCCATCGGCCGGCCCGACGCCAGATCCTCCAGCACATCGGCAATGGCGCGTGCCTGGTCCTCGGTCTCGGCGAACGGGAACCGCGCGCAGAACTCGTCCCAGGTACCCTCGCCCGGCGCCATGATCGCGGCGTCGCGGATCTGCCGTGCGGCGGCGATGCGGATGAGCTGATCCGCCATGTCGCGGATGCGCTGCTTCATCCGTGACTTGCGTGACTGCCAGGCGACGCCGCCCAGCTTGTCCAACGCCACGCCCTGCGTCTCGCTGCCGAACCGCGACAGCACCTCGATGTTCTCGACGGGCAGGAACAGCTTTTCGTCGCCGTCGTAGATCAGCCGCAGGCAATCATGCGGCGCGCCGGTGACGCTGAGCGTGGCAAGGCCGTCGTAGCGGCCGATGCCGTACTCCTGGTGCACCACGAGGTCGCCCTCGGCGATTTCGGTCGCTTCCGCGATGAACTGGTCGGCGCGCTTGCGCCGGCGCGGCGGCCGGCTGATGCGTTCGCCCAACAGGTCCTGCTCGCCCACCAGGGCAAGCTGGTCGGCGACGAAGCCGCGCTCCACACCCAGGGTGACCAACGACACCGAGCCGATCGGCCTTCGCCGGATCGCCGCCCAGTCGTCTTCCTGCGACGTGTCCTTGAAGCCGTGCTCGCGCAACAGGTTGGCCAGACGCTCGCGGGAACCGCGGGTCCAGGCGGCGACAACGATCCGCCTGCCCTCCCCGTTCCAACGTTCCGACTGCGCGCGAAGCTGGTCGAAGACGTTGGTACCGGGGCCGCCGCCGGCCTGGAAGAACACCGGGCCAGGCCGGCCGCCGCCGTCGACGCCGACCGCGCCGTCCGGCTTGGCAAACGGCGAGAAGCTGAACAGCGGCCCGGCAGCCAGCATCGTGTCCCATTCGGCCTGGTCGAGATACAGCCGATCGGGCGGCAGCGCCCGGTAGGGGACCTCGCCATCACGCGGCACCATGCGGCGCGCCGCGAAGTGGTCGGCAACCATCTCCAGCCGCGCGGCCAGCACTTCGTCGCCCTGGTGATCGAGGCTGACCGAGGCCGCAGGCAGGTAGTCGAGCAGCGTCTCCATCCGCTCATGGAACAGCGGCACCCAGTGCTCCATGCCGGGGTGCCGCCGACCCTCCGAGATCGACAGGTAGATCGGGTCCTCGGCGGCCGGCTGGCCGAACAGCTCACGCCAGCCGGAGCGGAACCGCGAAATTGCCTCCGGATCGAGCGGCACCTCCGACACCGGGCGCAACGTGAGCCGCTGGCGCCGGTCGGCGCTGCGCTGGGTTGCGGGGTCGAAGATGCGGATCGACTCGATCGTGTCGCCGAACAGGTCGAGCCGCACCGGGTCGGCCTCGCCGGCGGGGAACACGTCGATGATGCCGCCGCGCATGGCGTATTCGCCGGGTTCCATGACGGTGCCGGCACGGCCATACCCGGTGGCCTCGAGGAAACGGGCCAGCTTCTCCGGCTGCACCGTGCCGTTGGTGCGCAACTCCATGCTGGCGCCGGCGAACGCCGCGCGCGGCGGCACACGCTGCACCAGCGCGTTCACCGTGGTCAGCACGATGCGCGGCCGGGTGGGCTTCTCCAGCAGCCGCGCCAAGGTGGCGATGCGTTCAGAGACCAGCGCTGGATTCGGCGACACGCGGTCGTACGGCAGGCAGTCCCAGGCCGGGAAGCGCAATACCTCCGCCTCCGGTACGACGAAGACCAGCGCCTCGGCCAGCCGCGCCATGCGCGCATCATCGCGGGTGACGTGCAGTACCGGGCCGGCGAATTCGCCGCGTCGGCGGGCGAGCAGGAAGGCGTCCCAGCCTTCGGGCGCGCCGAATACCAGGGTTGCGGTCATTGCCCGGCGGCGCCCCTGATCCGCTGCAACAGCGCCGAATCCGCGTCGTCGGGGAGCGGACGGCGGCCGGTCAGCCAGTCCGCCAGATCGTTGTCGGGCAATTCCAATAGCGCTTCCAGTGCGTCCAGGTCCGACTCGTCCAGCATGTCGATATGCCGCTGTACGAAGCCACCCAGCAGGATGTCGTTCTCGTACATCCCACGATGCGTGGCACGGAACAGCAGGCGGCGACGCCTCGCGTCGATGGAGGCATGTTCTGGTTCGATCATCGGCCCGGTGTCATATAGCCGCGTCACCACTCTATGTCAGCCCGTGAACCAAGATGCTCTCGCGCCGCTGTTTTCGCCGCTGACGACGCTGAAAGGCGTCGGCCCTACGGTTGGCGCGCTGATCGCCAAGGTGGCCGGTGGCGAGCGGGTGATCGACCTGCTGTTCCACCTGCCCGAGTCGTACCTGGACCGCCGCCACCGGCCGAGCATTGCGCACGCGAAGCCAGGCGAGATCGCCACCATGGCGGTTGAGGTGGTGCGTCACGAACCGCCCGCCAACAATCGCCAGCCGTGGCGCGTGGTGGTGACCGATGGGACCGGCTTTGCAGAATTGGTATTCTTCAAATTCAACCGTGAACGGCAGATGCCTGTCGGGGCAAAACTGCTGGTATCCGGCAAGATCGAGCTATTCGGTGGCCGCCGGACCATGCCGCATCCGGAGTACGTGGTGCCCGCCGACCATCCCGAGCAGTTGCCGCCGATCCAACCAGTCTGGCCGCTGACCGGCGGGCTGTGGCCGCGCCAGGTGGCGAATGCCATGGCGCAGGCGCTCACGAGGCTGCCCGGGCTGCCGGAGTGGCACGATCCCGCGCTGCTGCGGCGTGAGAAATGGCCGGGTTTCGGCGAGGCATTGCGCAGCATGCAGGCCCCGGTGGCGCTGCCGGGCGACGGCAACCGATCCCGCCTCGCCTACGACGAGTTGCTGGCGGACCAGGTGGCGCTGGCGCTGGTGCGCGGCCGGGTGCGCACCAGGCGGGGGCGGCCGCTGGCCGGCGACGGCAACCTGCGCACCAAGGCGCTCGGCCGGTTCGGCCACGCGATGACCGGCTCGCAGGTGCAGGCACTGGCCGAGATCGACGCCGACCTGTCATCGGACCGCCGCATGCTGCGGCTGCTGCAGGGCGATGTCGGCTCGGGCAAGACGGTGGTGGCGCTGCTCGCCATGCTGCGCGCGGTGGAGGCCGGTGCGCAGGCCGCGCTGATGGCGCCGACCGAGGTGCTGGCCAAGCAGCACCACCGCACGCTGTCACGGCTGTCGCCCGAGCCAGTGGCGATCCTGACCGGCGGGGTGAAGGGCCGCCCGCGGTCGGCTCTGCTGCGCGGGCTGAAGGATGGCGCGGTGCGCATGGTGGTGGGCACGCACGCGCTGTTCCAGGAGAGTGTCGAGTACCACGACCTGGCGCTGGCGGTGATCGATGAGCAGCATCGGTTCGGCGTAGACCAGCGGCTGCTGCTGGGCGGCAAGGGCGCGCTGACCGACGTGCTGGTGATGACCGCGACGCCGATCCCGCGGACGCTGCTGTTGACGCAGTGGGGCGAGATGGATGTGTCCCGCCTGACCGAGAAGCCGCCGGGGCGGACGCCGGTGCGCACGTCGCTGCACTCGTTGGGGACGCTGGGCGACTTGGTGGAGGCCGTGGCGCGCAAGCTGGACGAAGGCGCGCAGGTCTACTGGGTGTGTCCGCTGGTGGCAGAGAGCGAGCTGGTGGACCTGGCCGCGGCCGAGGACCGGTTCGCCGTGCTGCGCGAGCGATTCGGCGAGGCGGTGGGGCTGGCGCATGGCCGGCAGGATGCGGCGGTGCGGGATGCGACTCTGGCGGCGTTCGCAGGGGGGGCGTGCCGGCTGCTGGTGGCGACGACGGTGGTGGAAGTCGGCGTCGACGTGCCGGCGGCGTCGGTGATGGTCATCGAGCATGCGGAGCGCTTCGGCCTGGCGCAGCTGCACCAGTTGCGCGGGCGGGTGGGGCGTGGCTCGGCCGCCAGCTTCTGTCTGCTGCTGCACGAGGACTGGGTGAACGATGCGGCGAAGCGCCGGCTGACTCTGCTCCGCGATACCGACGATGGGTTCCTCATTGCGGACGAGGATTTCCGGCTGCGCGGCGGCGGCGATGTGTTGGGGACGAAACAGTCGGGGTTGCCGGGATTTCGGCTGGCCGATCCGATCGAACACGAGGGGCTGCTGCACATGGCGCACCAGGATGCGGCGGTGCTGCTGGGGCGCGACCCCAAGTTGGAGAGCGACCGGGGAAGAGCCGTGCGCGTACTGCTGCGGGTGTTCGAAAAGCGGGCGGCGATGGGGACTTTGGCGGCGGGGCGAGGGCGTTGGCGCTGACGCGAAGGCAGGAGTTAAACGCAGTTACGAAGCAGATCTACGCAGAACACGCAGATGGACCTGCGCGGTTCACAGACCGTGGACTATGCGTTTGATCGCCCGACAGGACATTCCGTCTGCCACTATCTGCGTGTTCTGCGCAAATCTGCTTCGTATCTGCGTATAAAATCTTGCTTGCCGATGCTGCCGACTGGAGACCCATTGCCATCAGCAAAGTCGTGGATGCCGCCTTCGGCGGGTGCCCTAAGCTGCCACCCTCGCGGGCACACGCACGGTGCGTGGCCGGGCCGTCTGCAGTTCGTACCACTGGTTCGCCAGGTCGCCGACCAGCACCGATAACGCGACGCACGACCAGACGACAATCTCCGTGATCGCGAAGCTGGGCGGTGCGTCCAGGCCGGTGACGCCGAGGATGAAGCGGATCTCGAGGAACGTCAGCGAGACCGCGTAGCTGCGGGTCATCCACTGCCGATGCTGCGGGATCATCCGCTTGAGGGCGAAAATGAGTCCGATGCCTGTTGTGGTCATCAGCAGCGTTGCGTCGACCAGGGCGGCGATCGTGAACGATCGAGATGCTCCCAGCGGTTCCTCGGTGAACTGGATATAGGCGCCCAGCGGCGCCAGGATCAGCGCGGCCGTGACGTAGATACGCCCGATCCCCCGATGGACTTTTGCATGGCGTGCCCGCAAGCGATCGGAAAACTGCAGCGGCACCAGGATCAGCGCGCAAGCCCCGACCAGACCGTGCGGCAGCAGCCACCATTTGAAGGTTTCGTAGTGCTTCCACACCGGGTGCTGCGGATCGAGCAGGAAACTCTCGTTGTGGTACAGGACGTAGGCAAACATCACTGCGACGAATGCAAAGACGATATTCCTGGCACGCAGCCAATTATCGGGTCGAGGCGTTGTCGCCGTCGCCATACGAAGTCTCCCCGTGCGCTGGTCTTTTTGTCGCTGCGTTGCCGCTTCCGGCAGGCCGCCAAGCATAGGGCGATATCTTGACAAAACGCAACCACGCTCGTCGGGCGCGACCTCGGGCGTTCGGCAGGCGCTCGAGCGAACGCCGGCGCTACACGTCGCCTAGCTGCCGCGAACCCCGGCGTGCGACCGCCTCCCCCGGGTCAATCCAATCCCGATCGCCGCCACGCCGAGCAGGCCCAGCGTGCCAGGCTCCGGCACCAGCCTGAACTCGAGCGGTGCACCATTCAGGGTGATGGCAAAGGTGAAGATCGGATCTGCTGGTGTCGCGAACCCACCTGCCGTCGCCAACCCACCGAATGACAGATCGAAGCCGATGGGCAATCCAGGCGGGTCCGGCTGCGGATTGAATGCCACCCAGCTTGCCACGCCGCCCGGTCCCGAGAACTCCATCGACACATCGAGCGTGCCGCGCTGGCCCTCGACGATGCCGCTGCAACTGAATCCAGTGATGCCGTTCCAATTCGGCGCGGGAATCGCGGTGTCGCATGGACCAGGCGGAATCAGGTTGAGGAACGACATCACCAGGCTGTAGCCAGGTCCCGACGACAGATTTGACAACGCCGGGTCCGTCGGGTCGATGAGTGACAGCAATGTCGGCGGCGTGCCCGGTGGATCGGGCTGCGGATTGAATCCGACCAGCACGGCGGGAAGCAGCAGCCCGGTGTTCTGCGCGGCCGGCAGAAATCCGTTCAGCGCGAAACCCGGACTGCCGTCGGGAAAGCCATAGTTGTAGCTAAAGCCGGGACTGGTACTCGCCGCGTTCGCGGACGTTGCCGCGGTCACCAAAGCCAGTGCAGCGACGACGGCAATATTCCGCATGGCCAGACCTCCTGACGCCGAGGGCTCGCTCGACTGGTCAGGATACTGGAATGTTGGTTGTCCGCAACGCAACCGAATGGGCAACGCACTCCATCACGAACGAGTGAGCGCGTTGCCGCCGGAAACCGCTGTGGCTCAGTTCTTGTAGTCGGGCTCGGTCCTGTCGAGGATCCGCTTCAGCGCATCGAAGTGCCAATGGTACGGGGAGCGTCCGCCATACTTCTCGCCCTTGCGATACTGCGCGAACGTCTTCTCGATCACATCGTCCGGCAGAAATTTCAGCGGACGGCCGCTCGACATCGCCAGCAACTGTACCTGCGCCACCCGCTCGGTGTAGTACAGCAGGTCGTATGCCTCGGCCACCGACTTGCCGAACGTGGCGATGCCATGGCCCGCCATCATCAGCACCTTCTTGTCGCCGATGATGCCGGCAAGGCGCTCACCCTCGGCCGGGTCGAACGCCGGCCCGTCGTAGGTCATGTCGTAGCCGGTCACCATCATGATGCCGAGTTCGGTCTGGCCGATCGGCAGGATGCGCGGGTCCTCGAGTCGTGACAGTGCGCTGGCATAGGGCTGATGCGTGTGAAACACCGCGGCGGCATTCGGTACCAGGCGGTGGATCGGGGCGTGGATACAATAGCAGGAACGCTCGACGATCCCCTCGCCGGCCAGCACCGTGCCGTCATAGCCGACTTCCATGAAGCAGCTTGCCGTGACCTCGGACCAGTGCAGGCCGAACGGGATCTGGTAGTAGCGATCGTCGGTGCCCGGCACGCGCAGCGTCAGGTGGTTGAAGATGCCCTCGTGGAACCCGTGCAACACCGCGAGCCGGTGGGCCGCCGCGAGATCGACTCGCGCCTGCCACTGGTCCGCATCCGTGTCGATGGTCTGCTCGATCGATTCCAAAGGCATTGGCATTTTCCTTCCGGTATTCGCCGCAGTGCAGCATCGCTGCGCCCCGCGGTCAATCCGCCATGTTAAGCCTTCTCCATTCGGCATTCCGCTGCTTGCATTGCCCTGAAATTCCGCTATTCCCGCGGCCCGACGGGACAAATTCGGGGAACGTGCAGTGTGACTGCCGACGGCCAATCTGTGCTGATCGAGATCGCGGGCCTGACCAAGCGTTTCGGCAGCTTCACCGCAGTGGACACTGTCTCGTTCAACGTGGCGCGCGGCGAGGTGCTGGGCTTCCTGGGCCCGAACGGCGCCGGCAAGTCCACCACGATGCGCATGCTGGCAGGCTTCATGATCCCCACCGCGGGGCGCGCGCGCATCTGCGGCCACGACGTGCAGGCCGATGGGGTCGCGGCACGCCGCGTGCTGGGCTTCCTGCCGGAGGGCGCGCCGACCTACCCGGAAATGACCGTCACCGGCTTCCTGCATTTCTGCGGCAAGGTGCGCGGGTATTCCGGCCGCGACCTGGCGCGGCGGGTCGAACGCGCGGTGGAACTGACGCGACTCCAGGGCGTGCTGCTGCAGCCGGTCGAGACGCTGTCGAAGGGCTTCAAGCGCCGTGTCGGCCTGGCGCAGGCGCTGCTGCACGATCCGCCCGTGCTGGTGCTGGACGAGCCGACCGACGGGCTCGATCCCAACCAGAAGCACGAGGTGCGCACACTGATCGCGCAGATGGCGCCGGAGAAGGCGATCGTGATCTCGACGCATATCCTCGAGGAGGTCGACGCGGTGTGCACGCGCGCGATCATCATCGCGGCCGGCCGCGTGGTGGCGGACGCGACGCCGGCGGACCTGCAGCGGCGGCATCCATCGGGCAAGCTGGACGACGTGTTCCGGCAATTGACGATGCAAGCCGCCTGACATGCGCAACATCCTCATCGTTGCCGGTCGCGAACTTGGGGCCTACTTCGCCACGCCCGTGGCGTCGGTGTTCATCGTCATATTCCTGGTGCTGCAAGGCGCGCTCACCTTCAACCTCGGCGGCTTTTTCGATCGCGGCCAGGCCGACCTCAATCCGTTCTTTACCTTCATCCCCTGGGTGTTCCTGCTGCTGGTCCCCGCCATCACCATGCGGCTCTGGGCCGAGGAACGCCGCCTCGGCACCATCGAACTGCTGCTGACGCTGCCGATCACCCAGGCACAGGCGGTGCTGGGCAAGTTCCTCGCCGCCTGGGCGTTCTGCGCCATCGCGCTGCTGCTGACCTTCCCGTTCGTCATCACCGTCAACCTGCTGGGCCGCCCGGACAACGGCGTGATCGCCTCGGGCTATGTCGGCTCGCTGCTGGTCGCCGGTGCGTTCCTATCGGTCGGCTCGGCATTGTCGGCGCTGACCAAGAACCAGGTCATCGCCTTCGTGCTTGCCGTTGCGGTCTGCTTCATCTTTGCCGTGGCGTCCTACCCGGTGGTGACGGACTTCCTGTCGCGCAACACGCCGGTGCTCGCCGACATCGCCCGACGCATCGCGGTGATCGACCGGTTCCAGGACTTCACCCGCGGAGTCGTCAGCCTGCGCGACGTGATCTTCTTCATCACGTTCATCGGGTTCTGGCTGTTCCTGAACACCGTCCTGGTCGATCAGCGCAAGGCAGACTGAACGATGGGCCGTCGCATCTGGTTCTCCATCATCGGCGTGATCGCGGTCGCCGCCATCGTCATCGGCATCAACATGTTCGCCGATGCGCGGCTGGCCAATCAGCATGTCGATCTGACGCAGAACCACATCTACACGCTGTCGCCCGGCACGCGGCAGATCCTGGCCAGCCTCAAGGAACCCATCACGCTGCGGCTGTTCTACTCGCGCCGCCTTGGCAGCACCGTGCCGGTCTACGGCACCTACGCCGACCATGTCCGCGAGATGCTTGGCGAATACGCCGCCGTGTCCGGCGGCAAGATCAAACTGGAATTTTATGATCCCGAGCCGTTCAGCGACACCGAGGACCGTGCCATGGCCTATGGCCTGCAAGGCGTGCCGGTCGATCAGGGCGGCGTCCAGGTGTATTTCGGCCTCGCCGGCAGCGACCTCGAAGACGATGAGCGCACGATCGCCTTCTTCCAGCCGGAGCGCGAGCGCTTCCTGGAATACGACCTGACCAAGCTGGTCTACGAACTGTCCAACCCGAAACGCCCGGTGGTCGGCGTAATGTCGTCGCTGCAACTCGACGGCGATCCGCGCGTGATGATGCGCGGCGGCGCCGGTGGCCAGCCTTATGCATCGACCATGCTGCTTCGGCAGACCAACCAGGTGAAGACGGTCCCCACCGATGCACAGGTCATCGATCCCGACATCCAGGTGCTGCTGGTGGCCGAGGCGCAGAACCTGTCGGACGCCACGCTCTACGCCATCGACCAGTTCGTCATGCGCGGCGGCCGGCTGATGGTGATGGTCGATCCGTGGAGCGAGGCGATGGCTGCCACGCCCTCGCCCAACGGCATGCCGCCGACCGACACCAGTTCGAACCTGAAGAAGCTGTTCGATGCCTGGGGCATCCAGTTCGATCCGACCAAGGTGGTCGGCGACCTGACCGGCGCCTGGCGGGTGCGCGCCAATCCCGACGAGCGGGTGCAATCGGTCAACTACGTCGCCTGGTTCAACATCCGCGACGGCATCAACCACGACGACCCGGCCACCGCCGATCTGCAACAGGTCACCGTGGCGTCGGCCGGCGCGATCACCAAGGCGCCGAATGCATCGATCGAGTTCACGCCGCTGCTGACCAGCAGCGCCCGGTCCGGCGAGATTGCGGTCGACCAGGTGAAGATGCCGGACCCGTCGAAGATCCTGGCCGACTTCAAGCCGGAAGGTGGCCCGCGCGTCATCGCCGCGCGCATCCACGGCACGCTCAAATCGGCCTTCAGCGGACCGCCGGAACTGGGCAAGGACCAGAAACGGCCGGACAACTTCCCGGCCTACAAGGCGCAGACCGACGCGCCCGCCAACGTCGTCGTGGTCGCCGACAGCGACATCCTGGCGGACCGCTTCTGGGTGCGTATCTCGGATTTCTTCGGCCAGCAGACCGCCATGCCGTTCAGCGACAACGGCCCGTTCGTCGCCAACCTGGTCGGCACGCTCGCCGGCGGCGATGCGCTGATCGGCCTGCGCTCGCGCGGTGACACCAGCCATCCGTTCATCCTGGTGAACCAGATGCAAAGCGAGGCCGAAGCCAAATTTCGCCAGACCGAACAGGGACTGCAGAAGCACCTGGACGACACCGAGAAGCAGTTGCGGTCGTTGCGGCAAGGTCCCGCGGGCGGCGATCAGGCCGGCACGGAGGCGGTGATCACGCCCGAGCAGCGCGCAGCGATCGATGCGGCGCGCAAGGACATCGTGGACACCAGGCAGCAACTGCGTGTCGTGCAGTACAACCTGAATCGCGACATCTCCCGGCTGGAGACCGAACTGCGCATCTTCAACATCGTGCTGGTGCCGGCCTTGCTGGCTATCGTGGCGATTGTCCTGAGCATCATGCGACGCCGCCGTCGCGCGAGGGCACGCGCATGACGTTCTTTCTCGCAGGCGCCAAGATGACGGCACGCCGAGGCGCTTTACGGCCATGGCCGGGCAGGAGCCGGCCATCCACGTCCTCTCCTGGCACGCGTCGGACAAAAGACGCGTGTGGGCTGGCCACGCCCCGCCATGACAGTGGGCCTAGGAGGGCACGCGTATGACGCCACGCACGCTGCTCATCCTGTTGATCGTCGGCGTGGCCGCGGTGGCCGGCGGCTGGTATTTCGGCACGGTGCAACAGCCGGGCGACCAACAGTCCTATAACGCCGGCAAACTGATGTTCCCGGACCTCGCGGCGCATATGCAGGACGCCGCGCGCGTCGAGGTCAGCCACCAGGGCAAGACGCTGGCCATCGTCCGGCACGGCGATGCCTGGGGCCTGGCCGACCGTGGCGGCTACGTCGTGCAGGTGTCGAAGCTGCGCGGCATGCTGACCGCACTGACCGAACTCCGCCTGGTCGAGCCGCGCACCACCGATCCGGCGCAGTTCAACCGGCTCGGTCTGGAGGATCCGAACGGCAAGGACGCCACGTCGAACCTGCTGCGCGTGCTCGATGCGTCCGGCAAGCCGATCGTCGCGCTGATCGTCGGACATCGCCGTGTGCGCACCCAGGGCAATGTGCCCGAGCAGGTCTATGTCCGCCGCCCGGACGACAACCAGACCTGGCTGGCCGAGGGCAGCCTGCAGGTTGACGCCGATCCGCAGCTCTGGCTCGACCGCGACATCATGAACGTCGACCATGCGCGCATTGCCGGCGTGGCGGTGACACACGGCGACGAGAAGCTGGAGTTCGCGCGCGACGGCCAGAAGCTGCTGCTGAAGTCGCCCGCGGACCATCAGGCACTGGACGACTACAAGCTGGAAGATGTTGCCCGCGGGCTGGAATTGCTGACGTTCCAGGACGTGCAGACCGACAAGGATCCGGTCGGCGACGAGGTCGGCCGGTCGGTTTACACCACGAACGACGGGATGGCGGTGACGGCGACCGTGTTCAAGGGCGACAAGGACATCTGGGTGCGCTTCTCGGTGACCGGGAGTGACAAGGCCAAGACTGAGGCGGACAAGCTGAATGCACGGCTGGCCGGCTGGACCTACCAGCTCGGCTCCTGGAAGCAGAAGGCACTGGTGCCCACGATGGATGAACTGAAGGCGCCGCCGCCGGAGAAGCCCGCCCCGGAGGCCATGCCGCCAGCGGCGCCGGCAGAAGCCCCCAAGCAATGAGCGACCGCGAGTATCCCACTCGGCCTATCGTCGGGATCGGGATCGTGGTCATCAAAGGCGACACCGTCCTGCTGGTCCGCCGCGGCAAGCCTCCGAATGTCGGCGCCTGGACGCTGCCCGGCGGCGCGCAGGAAGTCGGTGAAACCACCGAGGATGCCGCGCGGCGCGAATTGCTGGAGGAGACCGGCCTGGAGGTGGGGCCGCTGTACTTCGCCGCCACGGTGGACAACATCCGGCGCGATGAAACCGGGCGGGTGCGCTACCACTACACGATCATCGACTTCGCCACGCGCTGGGTGTCGGGCGAACCGGTTGCCGACACCGATGTGACCGAGGCGGCATGGGCCCCGATGGACGCGCTGGAAGACTTCGACCTGTGGAGCGAGGCTCACCGCGTCATCGCCATCGCCAGGCGTCTGGTGGAGTAGCAGAGCGCTCCCGTCGCCTGTCCGGCCGCTAGCTCCGCCGGTGCGACCGGTGGGTGGCCTTGCGGGTGGACAGCGAGAGCGACAGGCCGGCGCAGATCAGGCCGAGCGCGGCCGGCACCAGCCAGGCCGGACGCACCATCAGCGGCATGGCGACGTTCTCCCAAAGCCAAGCGGACAAGTGCCGCTCAACTCCGCTGTGCAGGGCATCCATCAGGTCATGGTCGACCATGAACAGCACCTGACCGAGCGGCACCGACGGCGGACCGAGCATCGCCAGGGCGACCGCTCCGACCAGCAGCATGGCGGACAGCACGGCAAGGACGCGTTGGGCAATCACATGAACAGCTTCTCGTTCTTCAGGTCGGTATACAGCGAGGCTACGAACTCACCATAGCCGTTGTAAATCTGCGTTGGCACCATCTCGTTGCTGCCCAGCAGGCGTTCGCGCGCCTGGCTCCAACGCGGATGCGCCACCGCCGGGTTCACGTTGGCCCAGAAGCCATATTCCGACGGCTGGATCGCCTGCCAGAAATTCACCGGCCGCTGGTCGGTGAAACTGATCTTGGCCAGCGCTTTGGCGGATTTGAAGCCGTATTTCCAGGGCACTGTCAGCCGGATCGGACCCCCGTCCTGCGGCGGCAGCGGCTTGCCGTACATCCCGGTTGAAATGAACGTCATGTCGTTCGCCGCCTCTTCCATCGTCAGGCCCTCGACGTAGGGCCAGGGATAGAACGGCGACTGCAGCCCCGGCATGGATTTGTCCTGCAGGGTCTGGAAGACGATGTATTTCGCAGAACCAAGCGGTTCGGCAATCTTCAGCAACTGGCTGAGCGGGAAACCGCTCCAGGGCACGGTCATCGCCCAGGCCTCAACGCAACGGTGGCGGTAGACGCGCTCCTCGACCTGCACCTGCTTCAGCAGGTCGTCGATGTCGATGATGCGCGGCTGCTTCATCATGCCCTCAAGGCTGATTGACCACGGCCGCTGCTTCAGGCTCTGAGCTTCCTGCCACAAGTTCTTGCTTTCGCTGTATTCATAGTAGTTGTTATAGGTTGTCGAGTATTTCTCCGGCGTGATCTCGCGACCGGGCGGGTATTTGGGGTTGGGCGTGGTGGCCGGCGCGGTCTGCGCCAGCGCCGGCATGGCGATGGCCAGGGCTCCCGCTCCCGCCAGGGCAGCGCGACGCCTCATCACCAGCGCCTCCGGTGTTACCAGGCGCTCCGGCAGTTCCCAGCCACGGCGTCGCAGAATGTGCATGCGTCTCTCCAACACTCGAAGTAATTCCGATCTGGGGCGTCGGTGGCATTTGTCACCCTGACGTGACCCCCTCGCATTGTCCGACACGGCAGGATACGAGACATTACAACCGCCCCGCATCCCAGGCAGGAGAAATCATGCATCTCGCCCGTTTCCCCCGTGTCCGCATGTTCCCCACCCCCACGCCGCTGGAGAAGCTGGAGAACCTCACGCGCCATCTCGGCGGCCCGGACATCTGGATCAAGCGCGACGATTGCACCGTGGTGGCGACCGGCGGCAACAAGATCCGGAAACTCGAGTGGCTGGTTGGCGAGGCACGCGCGCAGGGTGCCAACCACCTGGTGACCCAGGGCGCCGTACAGTCCAACCATGTGCGGCAGACCGCGGCAGTGGCCAAGCGGTTCGGCATGAAGTGCACCGCGCTGCTGGAGCACCGGATCGACACCAACGATCGCGACTACCTGAACAGCGGCAATGTGCTGCTCGATCGGCTGTTTGACGTGGCCATCGAATACCGGCCCGGTGGGCTGGACATGAACGCCGAGGCAGAGGCGAAGGGCGCCGCGCTGCGCGAGGCCGGCGAGAAGCCGTATGTCATTCCGGGCGGCGGCTCCAACCGGGTGGGCGCGCTGGGCTACGTCTCCTGTGCGCAGGAATTGATGCACCAGGCGGACGAGATGGACCTGACGATCGACCGCGTGGTGACCGCCACCGGCAGCGCCGGCACGCAGGCCGGGCTGGTGGTCGGCCTGGAGGGGATGAACGCCGGCGTCCCGGTACTCGGCATCGGCGTACGGCTGCCGAAGGACCGCCAGGAGGCCAACGTGCACAACCTGGCGGAGGCCACCGCCGAGTACGTCGGGATGCGCGGCGGCGTCGCCCGCTCCGCCGTGGTGGCGAATTGCGACTACGTCGGGCCTGGCTACGGCCAGCCGACCCCGGGCATGACCGAGGCCGTGCTGATGCTGGCGCGGTTGGAGGGCGTGCTGCTCGACCCGGTGTATTCCGGCAAGGGCATGGCCGGGCTGATCGACCTGATCCGCAAGGGCGAGATCCGCAAAGGCGAGACGGTGGTGTTCCTGCACACCGGCGGTGCGGTCGGTCTATACGGCTACAACAGCGTGTTCGAGCAGGCGATGGGCGTGTCGCTGGGCGTGTAGGGCGGAACAGCGCAGCGCATTCCGCCGACCAGGGAGGAAACCACGATGCTCACCAGCCAGGACCGCATCCTGACGACGCATACCGGCAGCTTGCCACGACCGGCCGAACTGACCGCCCTGTATGTCCAGCGCTCGCGCGGCGAGCCAGTCGATCCGGCGGAACTGGATCGCGTCGGCAAGGCGGCGGTGCACGACGTGGTGGCGAAGCAGGTCGCCTCCGGCGTCGATGTCGGCAACAACGGCGAGCAGCAGCGCGAGGCGTTCTTCCTGTATGTCCGCCACCGCATGAGCGGCTTCGGCGGCGGCTGGGCCCGCCGGGTGTTCGCCGATGTGGCGCACTACCCGGCGTTCAGCGCCTGGAAGGCGGCGCACGACGCGGTCAACGAGTCGATCAGCAACACCGGCGGCGTGCCCGAGGCAGTCGGCGAGGTTCGCTACCTGGATCGCGCGCTGGTGGAAGCCGAGTGCCGGGATTTCCGCGTCGCGCTCGACGCTGCGAAGGGCGGCTTCGCGGAACCGTTCATGACCGCCCCCTCGCCCGGCATCATCGCCGCAGCGATGCGCAACGCCTGGTACAACACCGAGGACGCCTACCTGGATGCGCTGGGCAAGGCGCTGCAGGTGGAATACGAGACCATCGTCGCGCACGGCTTCCTGCTGCAGATCGACGCGCCTGACCTCGCGATGGAGCGGCATCTGTCGTACCAGGACCGCCCGCTCGGCGACTTCGTCGATTTCGTCGAGCGCGTGGTGGCGACGATCAACCGCGCGCTGGAGAACGTCCCGCGCGACCGGGTGCGGCTGCACGCCTGCTGGGGGAACTACGAGGGGCCGCATGACTGCGACGTGGCGCTGCCGGAGATCCTGCCGGCAATCCGCACAGCGAAGGTAGGCGGATTCGTGCTGCCCTTCGCCAATCCGCGCCACGCGCACGAGTATCGCTGTCTCACGTCGCTGCCGCTGGACGACGACCAGACCATCGTCGCCGGAGTGATCGATCCGTTGACCAACTTCGTCGAGCATCCCGAGGTGGTGGCGGATCGGATCGAAGCAGTGGCGCGCACCGTGGGGGATCCGCGGCGTGTACTGGCCGGCACCGATTGCGGCTTCGACACGTCGGCGGGTCGCGGACGCGTCGCGGATGATGTGGTATGGGCGAAGCTCGCGGCGCTGAGCGAGGGCGCGCGGATCGCATCGCATAGGCTGTTCTGACGATTTCGTCTCAAGACGCGTGTGGTGGGACGTTCGATCGTTCCGTGGGACGGACAAGGAGCCTGATCGTCGCACTGCAGTCGCAGGGGAGTCTCATGACGCGTGTGACGGGACAAATGTTCGTGGCATGAGAGGCTGTCATTGCGAGAAGCGCAGCGACGCTGCGCTTCTCGCAATGACAGGGGGTAGGCATACTCCCGGTCGAGCGCCAGCAGGGCTGGCGTATGAACACTGACCGATGCGCGCACCACGCGGTCTTCGGGCGGCCTGAACGTCACGTTGCCGGGCAGTCGTCCGACCCGGCGGATCAGCGCGATCCGGTGTTTGCCGCCGAGGAGTATGCCCGGCTGTATCCGGACCGCGCCGAACACCGGCTTATCGTCCGGTTCCGGCTCCGCTGGCGGGGACGGCGGGTCCGCCAGCGCCGGATGCGGCGCGCCGGGCAATGCCTCGGACATCAGCCCGGCGACGCAATGCTCGGTCCACGCCGCACGGTCGAGTGCCGCACTGTCCGATTCCAGCTTGCGCCGCTCGGCCTGCACCCGCATCAGCAGCCGCCGGGCGCCCTGCGCCTCGCGCATCATGCTGGCCGAGCGGGCGCGGCACTTCAGCCCAAGCTCGATGCTGGCCGGATAGACGCCGGCCAGCCGCAGGCAGTCGTGGGCATGCGCCGCGGCGGCGACGAACTGCGCGGCCACGGTGGCATTGGCCGGCAACATGGAGGCGACATCGCGGCGTTGTCGCATCGCGCCAGTGACCTTGGAGCCGCCCATACCGCGCAGACCCCAAACCCATTCGGAATTGAAGACAAGTCAGCACGTTGTGCGACCCAGCTTGCGCAATTTGAGGATGGCATGCGGCATAGCGGTAGGAGCCTCGTCGAGAGGCTGCGCGAAATCCTCCGCCGGCTCGAGCGGCTCAATGGTCTATCGAACGCGAACTTCGAATAAATGACCAGATTGTTGCGAGCCGCGCACTTAAAGCGCAGGAAATGGATAATGATTTGGAGTCGCCGTCCAGTGTGCAGTCACCGTGAAGTGAATCGGCTTCAGGGAGGCGCGGCAAGATCGTACGCACTGTCCGGAGTTGCTTTGCCATTTCATCGGGTGGCCCACGCAGTACGTCGTGGACCGATTTTATCAGTGAGGGCCATTCGTCCAACAGAAACGACAAACGGTCGATCGCCTGCGTGATCACCGGCAACTCGGCATCCCACCGTCTGATTGTGCCGCCGATGTCGAGCACTGCGTAGTCGATCGCGCTTATCACTGCACCGGATAGTTGTGCGACCGTTTGCGCCGACTCGGCGATGGCCGTCAGATGAACACGCGCATCCGGCGACTGCAAAGGGACGTCGATGCTCCGACTGAACCCGTCGATCTCATTATGCAGCACACGCAACCAGCCCGGGTGGAGCATCTCGTCCGCCGCGACCAGACCAACTGGCGTTAGCACCGTGGCGAATTCGGCAATGCGCTTGGCGATTATCTGGCGCCCAATACCCATCGCTGCGACGGTGGCGGTTACGGCGCTCGTAGCATGGACGTCACGCCAATGGGTTGGATCTGCCAATAGGGTTGTCAAGACTGCCCCACATCGATCCATAAGATGCAGAATCAGAACGAGCTCGACATCCGCACGTCTGCTCTGCTCCACACCGATACGCTCACTCTCCCGCACTTTTGCGTCTGTCCCCAAGGCGCCAGATAGTGCCAGATCGCTGATGACGGCGCGAACCTGTGCAGGTGTGGATGCCTTCCTTGCACCAACTGCCTCGTGCAGTGCCAAGTCGCGGTCCGTCATGGTGACCATGAGCGGTAGGCTAGCCCATGGCACGATATAAGCCGTGCCATTGTTGGCGAAGTCCCGTAGTACAGCGATCAGACCGTCGTGCTCATCATCGCATGCCCGGGCCATACGGAGTGCCGGATCCTCGAATGGAACCACCGCACCACAAGTTCGGTTCTGCGCGAACCAGTTTCGGATGATTCCAGTGCCTACCCACCGCGCCATGCCGCCCAAACCTTTCGACAACTCTCGCCGCCCAAATCGACGATCCGTTGGTTATTCGCTGAAAGCTTGGCCTGGATTGTGGTGCAATCCGCGGTCTGATCTTTCGCCCGCACCGTTTCGATCAATGCTGGTGGACGATCAGCTTGGCTGACAGCAAGCTCATAGCCGCGATTGCACTCGTCAATTTCAATTTTCGTCCAGCAAGCGTGCCTGTGAGTTGAGACTTCATTAGCGTTCTCCGTGCCGTTACCCGGCCGCTTGTGGAGATCGCCGGAACTGAATGGCGCCAGCATCTCCGCGGTGCGCCTATTGCGCGGCTTGGCGTGCCGCCGATTGGAGCAGGCCGCCTGGACCCTCCTTACCAGACCGGCCTTGCCGGACAGTTAATATACCCTGAATCCGTGAGAATTCGCTGTGGTGTCTTTACAGCGCCGGTCGGATGGGATTCGCTGATCGGCATGAGCGGAGCGATTCTCACGGCCGAGGACCGAGCGCATCTGCTTCGGATGATGCGTCGCCAGACGCCGAGCCCGGTGCACCGGCGGATGAATGCGCTGCTGTTGCTGGACG
>DATAPW010000122.1:0-4925 GCA_036265005.1 Acetobacteraceae bacterium
AGCCGAAATTCGTCCGCACCCGCGATCCGTGGCCGCGCTCGCCGCACCCCGACCTGCTCGGCTACGCCCAGCGCGACTACGGCAACCGGGTCGGGTTATGGCGGCTGTTCAACCTGACCGACGCGCTGAACATCCGCTGCACGGTCAGCCTCAACATGGCGGTGCTCGAGCACTTTCCGGAAATCCTCGGCGCGATGGAGGCGCGCAGTTGGGAGTACATGTCGCACGGCATCTACAACACCCGCTACCACTGGAATTTCTCCCGCGTTGAGGAACGCGCGGCGATGGAGGAATCCAAGGACATCCACCAGCGGCTGACCGGACGGCGGCTGCGCGGCTGGTTCAGCCCGGCGATCACCAACACGCTCGACACCTTCGAGCTCGCGGCGGAATGTGGCTACGACTATACGGCCGACCTGTATCACGACGATCAGCCCTTCCCGTTGAACGTGAAGACCGGGAAGCTGATCTCGATGCCGTATTCGGTGGACATCAACGACGTGATCCTGCACCGCCGCGGCGAGGAGGCCGACGCATTCGCCGGCCAGATCCGCGACCACTTCGACACGGTGTACGCAGAAGGCGCCGAACAGGGACGCGTGATGTGCATCGCGCTGCATCCCTACTGGGTCGGCCAGCCGCACCGCATCCGCGCGATCCGCTCCGCGCTGGAATACATCCTGTCGCATCCCGGCGTCTGGCAGACCACCGCCGGCGACATCACCGACTGGTTCAATGCCAACCACCTGCCCTTGATCGACGCACACCTCGCGGCGCGGGAGGCGGCCAATGGCTGACCATACGCCCGCGAACACCCCACCCTTGGGCGAGCAGCGCCGCCCCGGCATGGACCACGCGCACAGCGGCTTCCGCACGCTGACCGAAGCACCGCGCTTCGCCTGGCCTGGCGATGCACGCATCGCCTTCACGGTGACGCTGGTGCTCGACTACTGGGAGGTGAATCCGCCCAAGGACGCCAGCCGCGATCCGCGCATCGTCTCGCCGCTGGGAAACTTCTTTCCCGACTGGCTGACCTGGAGCCAGCGCGAATACGGTGCGCGCGTCGGGATATTCCGCGTGCTCGACGTGCTGGACCGGTTCGGCGTGACGCCAAGTGTGGCTCTCGGCGCCGCGGCGGCGAAGCGCTATCCGGAACTGGTGGACGAACTGGTTCGCCGCAACGCCTGCTTCCTCGCGCACGGCACGTACGCGACGCGGCGCATCACCAGCCGGATGAGCGAAGCCGAGGAACGCGCCTACATCGCAGAAAGCCGTGACGCCGTGCGCGCAGTGGCCGGGGCGGCGCCTCTCGGCTGGTGCGGCCAGGATTTCAACGAATCCGATCGCACCCCGGCGCTGCTGGCGGAGGCCGGCTTCAGCTACACCACCGACTGGGCGAACGACGACAGGCCGTTTCTGCTAGGGCCGTACCGGCAGCGCACTCTGGTCGCGCTGCCGCCGCAGCCGGAGTGGAACGACCTGGAGTGCATGTGGCTGCGGCGCGTGTCGCCGCCGGTGTGGGCCGATAATATCGCCGAGGGGTTCGCCTTTCTGCACGATGAGCGCGGTGCGTCGTTCAACCTGACGCTGCATCCATGGATTGCCGGCCAAGCACACCGTATCCGTTGGCTGCGCGACGCGCTGTCCCGTGTGCTGGGCCGCGGCAGGATCTGGCAGTCCACCACCGACGAAGTGGCGCGCGTCGCCCGCGAACAACTGTGACGCGCTGTCAGTCCGCTATTCAAGTGCCAGGCCGCGTTGATGCCAGCCATCCGTGCCTCCGCGCAGCACGGCGACATCCACCAAGCCAGCCGCACGCAGGTCAGCCGCGGCCATGGCCGACCGACGATCTGTTTTGCAGACCACGACGATTGCGCGTCGGCGTGCCGCCAGTTCGGCAGTCCGACCCGGAAGATCGGCCAGCGGCACGTTGATCGCACCCGGCAGATGACCCGGCAGCGCGGTGAATTCCTCGGGCTGGCGAACGTCGATCAGCATGGGCGCGTCGGGGGCGGCCAGGCGACGTTGCAATTCATCCGATTCGATCCAGACTGGCGCATCGGTGCGCGACCGACGGAACAGGCGGGACAGCAAGGCGAACATGGCGAACACCCCCACAGCGACCAGCTAAGGACCGATGCATGCTGCAACTACGGCCCAACTGTGAATACTGCGACAAGGACCTGTCGCCGGACGCGACGGACGCACGGATCTGCAGCTATGAATGTACGTTCTGTGCGCCCTGCGTCGAGTCCGTGCTGCACAATGTCTGCCCGAACTGCGGCGGCGGATTTGTGCCGCGACCGATCCGGCCGGTCACCGAGCGTCGCCCTGGCGTATGCCTTGGCAGGCAGCCGGCATCGACGCAACGTGTGCACCTGAAATGGGATCGCGCCGACCTGGCGGACTTTGTCGGCAGCGTGCGCGACATCGCTCCGGAGCAACGCTAGGAATTCGTCGGGGGATGGTGGAACCCTTGCGCACTGCGTCGATCGGCCCATGACGCAAACCCGGAGAATCCACATTGTCGGTGCGTCCGGCGCAGGTGTTACGACACTCGGGCGGGCGCTTGCCGACGTTCTGGCGATTCCGCACCACGATACCGACGACTACTTCTGGCGACCGACGTCACCGCCATATCGCGAGCAGCGCGACGTTGCCGATCGACTTCGGCTGATGGGCGAAATCTTCCTCGGTCGCTCGGATTGGATCCTGAGCGGTTCGCTCGATGACTGGGGCGGTCCGGTCATCCCGTTGTTCGACCTGGTGGTTTTCCTGCACGTGCCCACGGAGATCCGGCTGCGTCGCCTGCGGGATCGCGAAGCGCGGCACTTTGGCGGCGATGCGCTTGCGCCGGGCGGCTGGCGGCACGAGGAAACCGAATCGTTCTTCGAATGGGCATCGCACTATGACGACGGCACCCGCGAGGGGCGCAACCTGCCGCGTCACCTCGCTTGGCTTGCGACGTTGAACTGTCCGGTGCTCCGACTTCACGGCGCGCGGCCGGTCGCAGATCTTGTTCGGGAGATCGTGGCGGCGTTGCCGCTATAGCGCCTTGCGGAACGTCAGGTTGATCCGGCAACGGCCGGCCAGCGGATCGTCGCCGTCGGCAAGCGTATCGACCCCGTGGAAGGCGAGCCGCGCCGGACCGCCCCACACGACAATGTCGCCGCTGTGCAGCCGGATGCGGCGCGGCCGGTCGGCCCGGCGCAGGCCGCCGAACAGGAACACCGCCGGCAAACCGAGTGAAACCGACACGATCGGTGCATCGTAGTCGCGCTCGTTGCGGTCCTGATGCAGCGACAGTCGCGCACCCGGCTCGTAGCGGTTGATCAGGCACGCGTCGGGTTCGAACCCATCGAAGCCGCCGGCGGCCGCTGCATCCTTGGCAATTCGGGCAAACGCCGCCGGCATCGCCGGCCACTCGCGCTGCGTTGTCGGATCGATTGGATCGTAGCGGTAGCCGCTGCGGTCGGTGACCCAGCCGGCACGGCCGCAATTGGTCATCGCGACCGACATCCGAAAGCCGCCAGGCGTCACCATGTGGCGGAACGGCGCGACCGCGATCACCTGTTCGACGCCGTGCATCAATGCGGCGGCGGCGGGGCTCGCGAAGCCGCGGAGCACCATCGCGCCCTCGCCGAGTGGAACATTGGCTGCATCCGGAAGCAGTCCGGCGAGCAGATCACCCATGGTCGTCATTCCCGCGCCGATCGTCATTCTCACGCCCACCGTCATTCTCGCGCAGGCGAGAAGCCAGGGGGTGCAATACCGGCCGCGCGACTGACAGCGGGCGCAAGAACGACGAAACCCGTTGGCATCGACTCACGCGTGCGGACGCGACCCGCCTTTCATCTGGGTGCGATGCATGATCCGCCGGCTGTCGGCATCGAATGGATCGCGCCGATGCATCGTGCAGCGGTTGTCCCACAGCACCAGGTCACCCACGCGCCAATGGTTGTACCAGCTCAGTTCTTCTCGTGTCGCGCACTGCCACAGCTCATCCAGCAATGCTTCCGAATCCGCCAGCGACAATCCTTCGATATGGGCGTTGCGCCGCCGGCCAAGATACAGGCACCGCCGCCCGGTTTCCGGATGCGTGCAGACGACAGGATGATAGGTGCCGGGCGATGCAACCGGATCATCCGTCGCGGTGATCCCCTGCCGCACATAGCCGCCGCTGTTGTAGGTGCCGTCATGCTTCAGGCGCCGACCTTCGACGCGCCGCTTCAGCGCATCCGGCAGTTCCTCATAGGCGCTGTACATGTTGGTGAAGCCGGTGTTGCCGCCGGTCGGCGGTACTTCGATCGCATACAGCATGCTCGCCTTGGGCGGGTCATCCAGATAGGACATGTCGGTGTGCCAGACTGCCTCGCCGGCACCGAGGCTGCCGATCGCCTCGCCATTCTCGATCACGTTGGAGACGACATAGATCTCCGGATATCCGTCAACGAAGCGGCGGCCATTCTCCTGGATCGGCGCCTGGTCAAGGTCGCCGAACCGGCGGCTGAACGCGATCAGGTCGTCATCCGTCAGCGTCTGCCCGCGGATCAGCAGGACGAGGTGATCGAGCCACGCCTGATGGATTGCGGCAAAGTCGCCGTCATCGATCCGGCGAAGGTCCACGCCGCGCACCTCGGCGGCAAGTGCCGATCCGGTCGGGACAACCTGAATTCGATCGGCGACCGCGGTAACTGCGCTGTTGGACATGTGGGTCCTCCCGGATGTGAACCTTGCCGTCAGCTTAGCGGGTCTTGCCATCCGCGCCAGCCAAGGGACACTGGGCCGATAGCAAAGAGGAAACCGCCATGTCAGCCAGTACCTACCTGAAGCCGCCGTCCTGGCTCACCGAATTCCGCTCGTTCATCATGCGCGGCAACGTCGTGGACCTCGCGGTCGGCATCATCATCGGCGTCGCCTTTACC
>DATAPW010000123.1:0-21873 GCA_036265005.1 Acetobacteraceae bacterium
CTGCCCTCGAGCGACTCGGGTCAGGGCAGGAAAGCCGTGGGTGGCCGGGCCACGCCCGGCCATGACGGATGGGATAGCGGTCGCGCTCCACAATGGGCGGACCCGAAATCGAGAAGCTGATCGGCCTGCTGGGCAGGCTGCCGGGCATGGGTCCGCGCAGTGCGCGCCGCGCCGCGCTGAAGATGCTGCAGCAGCCGGAAGCGCGCATGCTGCCGCTGGCCACCGCGCTCGCCGATGCGGCACGCACGGTGAAGTCGTGCAGCCTGTGCGGCAATCTCGATAGCCGCGATCCGTGCTCGATCTGCACCGATACGCATCGCGATCCGACAGTGATCTGTGTCGTCGAGGGCGTCGGCGATCTTTGGGCGCTGGAACGCGCGTCGGTGCATCGCGGCCGATATCATGTGCTGGGCGGCACGCTGTCCGCGCTGTCCGGCGTCGGGCCCGAGGACCTCAACGTCACGCCGCTGATGACCCGCATCGTCGAAGGCGGCGTGGCCGAAGTGATCCTGGCTCTGGGCGCCACGGTGGACGGCGCCACCACCGCACACTGGCTTACCGACCGGCTGAAGCCGCTCGGCGTCAGCGTCACGCGCGTGGCGCAGGGTGTGCCGATCGGCGGGGCGCTGGATGTGCTGGACGACGGCACACTGGCGGCGGCATTGCGCGCACGCCGGCCGTCATGAGCGCGAGCTTTCGCGATTTCACCCCGGACGACGCCGTCTCAGCGGCGGCGGCCGCGCTCGCGCGGGATGCCGGCGCCCCGGTCGTCATCGAGGACTGCAGCCGCATCGGTGACGAGCAGCGGCGCAACCACGTGATCCGGGCCGTCGCACGCGACGCTATCGGCAGCCGCCGCAACATCATTATCAAGGCGACGCGCGCGGCCGGATACGATGCGGCTGCCGAGGATGCCGTCGTCAGGAACGGTATCGCGCGGGAATGGGCGGCGGCATCGCTGCTGGACCGGCGCGGTGCATGCACGGCCCGTCTGCTCGCGGCAGATGCTGCCACGGGCGTTCTGGTGTTCTCCGATCTTGGCGCCGATGCGGCCTGGCTGGTTGCCCCGCTGTTGCACGGTTCGGCATCCGAGGCGGAGGCTGCGTTGCTGGCCTATGCCATCAGCCTCGCACGGTTGCACGCGGCGACCGTCGATTGCCTCGCGGCCTACTCGTCCATCGTGCGCGAGGCATTCCCGCACGCCCGCATCCCGCTGGCGATCGGCGACGCCTGGCTCGCCGACGCTGCAGGCAAAGCCTCATCGCTGCTCGGTGGTTCGCTGCCGGACTCCGAACTCGCCCTGCTGCGTCGGCGGATGCAGGATCCGGGTCCCTGGCTCGCCCTGGTGCACGGCGATGCGTGTCCCGACAATGTGCTGCTGACCGCGCAGGGCGCCGCCCTGCTCGACTTCGAGTTCGCGGCACCGGGCCATGCCCTGGTCGACGCGACCTACTGGCGCCTGGGGTTTCCCACCTGCTGGTGCGCCGGACGGATCCCCGACACGGTGGCGGATCGGATCGAGCAGGCCTATCGCGACGCGCTTGCGGCGGTGATCCCCGAGGCGCAGGACACCGCGTCATACTGGCGGGACTACGCCGCCGCCGTATTCGTCCGCCTGTTCGCCAGCCTCGGATGGAACCTGGCGAACGCGCTGAAGGCGGACGAAATCTGGGGTCGGGCAGGCTTGCGCAGCCGGATCCTTTGGCACCTGCAGGCCGCGATCGAAGCGGCAGAGCGCGGCGAAGCACTGTCCGAATTGCGCCGCGTCGCCCAGGACTGGCTGACCGGCCTCCGGCAATCCTGGCCGGAGGCGCAGCCGTTGCCCCTCTACCCGGCGTTCGCCGTGCCGCAGGAAGGCTGACGCTATGGCCGTCCGGCCGTTGTCGCGCCGAGGCCTGATCCACCAGGTCGGCACCGTCGGCGGTGTTGCGGCGGCGTACCGCACCATGTCGGCAATGGGATTGCTGCCGGTCCCCGAGGCCTATGCCGGCTCGCCGACGCTGCCGCCCGGGCGGGGGCGGAAAATCGCCATCATCGGCGCCGGCATTGCCGGCATGGTAATGGCGTTGGAGCTGCAGAAGGCCGGCTATGCCCCGCTGGTGCTGGAAGCCCGGGCGCGTCCCGGCGGGCGCAACTGGTCGCTGCGCGGCGGCGACGAAATCCGCGAAGCGACCAGCGTGCAGCGCGTCTCGTGGGACCGCGGCGAGCACATGTATTTCAATCCTGGCCCGGCGCGACTGCCGTACCACCACCAGGGCATCCTGGCCTATTGCCGTGAACTGGGCGTCGCGCTGGAGGTCATGTCCAACGACAACCGCGGCGCGCTGCTGCAGAACGACGCGGCACTGGACGGCAAACCGGTACGCAACCGGCAGGTGGTCAGCGACATTCGCGGCTATGTCGCGGAACTCGCGGCCAAGGCAATCGATCGGGACGCGCTCACCCAGCCCGTCGGCACCGAGGACAAGGAGCGCATCCGCGCGCTGCTGCGCAGCTTCGGCGCGCTCGATCGGGACATGGCGTACAAGGGCTCGGGACGCGCCGGCTACCGCGAGCCGCCCGGTGGCGGCACGCAGGAAGGCACACGCAGTCAGCCAATCGATCTGTCACGCATCCTCGATGCCGGCTTCTGGCAGTTCGAGAGCAATTTCGGCGAGAACTGGCACCAGGCGGCGACAATGATGCAGCCGGTGGGCGGCATGGGCCGCATCGGCCAGGCGCTCGGCGAGAGGCTGCGCGGCACGATCACCTATGGCGCGGAAGTCCGGGCACTGCGCCGCAACGGCGACGGCGCACGCGTGGTCTGGCGGGATGCAGGGAGTGGGCGGGAGCACGCGATCGAGGCGCCGTTCGTGGTGGTCACCATCCCGCTACCGGTGCTGCGCACCATCCCGGCGGACTTCTCCCCGGACGTCACAGCCGCAATCGGCGCTGTGGAGTATGTCCCGGCGGGCAAGGTCGCGTTCCAGGCTGAGCGGCGGTTCTGGGAGCTGGATGACGCGATCTATGGTGGCATCTCATGGACCGCCCGGGATATCACCCAGGTCTGGTATCCGTCCGCCGGCATCCACCAGAGCAAGGGCGTTCTGGTCGGCGCCTATATCTGGTCGAACGAGCAGGGCGACGCATTTGCCGCCAAGACTCCGGCAGCGCGTCAGGCGGATGCGCTGGACGATGGCGAGCGGCTGCATCCGGGATACCGCCAGCATCTGACCAAGGGCGTGTCGGTGGCCTGGAAGAACATCCCGTACAGTGGGGCGGCCTGGGCGGAATGGAGCCGGGACGTCCGCGCGCAATACTATGGACTGCTGCTGAAGGGCGACGGCCCGTTCCTGTTTGCCGGCGAGCACATGTCCTACATCAACGGCTGGCAGGAGGGCGCGGTACGGTCGGCGCATGTGGCGTTGGCGGATATTGCTGCGCGTTTGAAATGATGGGTTTCGCTGCGCTCTACCCACCATCACCCGAACCCTACAATGCCGGCCGACGGTCGCGTGTTCCGGCCGCCTGCTCGAACTGATGGCCGACACGCAACACCATCGCATCGCTCCACGCCGGACCCATGATCTCCAGGCCCAGCGGCAGGCCGGCCGCCGTGAACCCGCCGCACACCACCATCGAGGGAATGGCCGCAACGTTGGCCACCGTGGTCAGCAGCGGCCGCGAGAACCCGTCGTCCGGGCGCTGCTCGTTCAGCATCGGTGCGGCGCCCGCCGTCGGTGCGCTGATCAGCACGTCGAATTTCTCGAACACCTTGGCGGTAGTGACTATCAGGTCACTGCGCCGGCGCTGCGCCGCGATGTAGTCGGCCGCCCGCACCAGCGCACCGGCCAGGACCCTTACCCGGAACACGCGCGAATAATCCGACAACCGGTTCTTCAGCGTCGCCTCGTGCAGCGCATACGCCTCGGACGAAATGATCACCCGGCCGACGGCATTGTATTCCTGCACTGCGGGCAGCGCCGCGTCCTCCACCCGGCAACCAAGGCCCTTCAGCGTCGCTACTGCCCGGTTGAGCATCTGCAGCATTTCCGGGGAGGCCGGCACGTCGTGCTCGTAGAACCGCCGCAGCAGGCCGACCCGCAGGCCCCGCAGCGGCGCACCGATCGCGCCGGCGTACGAGATCTTCGGCCCCGCCACCGATGCGGGATCGAGCGGATCGTGGCCGGCCAGCGCGTCCAGCAGGATGGCGCAGTCCTGCGCGGTCCAGGCCATCGGGCCGGCAGTGTCCAGGCTCGGCGCCAGCGGGATCACGCCGCGGCGCGACACCAGGCCGGGTGTCGGCTTGATCCCGGCAATGCCGCAGAACGCCGCCGGCTGGCGGATCGAACCGCCGGTGTCCGAGCCCAAGGCGCCCAGCACCAGCCCGGCGGCAACCGCCGCGCCCGATCCGGAACTCGACCCACCAGTGAACCGCCTCAGGTCCCAGGGATTGTGCGCCGGCGGCCAGGGCAGGTCGAACGCCGGGCCGCCGATGGCAAACTCGTGCGTCGCCAGCTTGCCGAGCATCACCGCGCCCTCGGCTCCAAGCCGGCGCACCGTCTCGGCGTCCTCTTTCGGCACATTGTCGGCCAGGATCCGGGAGTGCGCCGTGGTGCGCACGCCGGCGGTCTCGTAGATGTCCTTGTAGGCCACCGGGATACCGAGCAGCGGCCCCCTGCGGCCGGTCATCACCGCGCGTTCGGCGGCGCGTGCCGCGGCCATGGCCTGGCGTTCGGTCACCAGCAGGAAAGCGTTCAGCCGCGAGTCGGTCGTCTCGATCCGGGCCAGCAGTTCCTTCGCCAGTTCGACCGGGGACAGACGCTTCGCGGCAATCAGCCGGCCGGCTTCGGCAATGGTGAGGAACGGCGAAATACTGCCCTTCATCGCCTGCGACGGGCGGATTTGGTGGGTTTGCGCGGCACTGGCCTGGCAGCTTTCCGTTTGGCGGCCGCCTTGGGTTTCGCCGGCGCTTTGGCTTTCGCCTTGGCCTTTGGCTTTGCCTTTGCCTTGATCGCGGGGCGGGCGCGCGGCGCAGCCGCCTGCCGGTTCGGACGGGCCTTGGCTGCCGGTTTGGCGGGGACCCTGGCCGGCACTGCGGCGGCGGTAACCCCGGCGGGCGACGGCAAGTGGAAGGCATACGCCGCGTCATCGGCCAGCGGACGATCGTGCGGGATGCTGGCAATCAGCCCGGCAACCTGCCGCCACGCCAGGACGAGGTCCGCCACCTGGCCCGGGTTCAGCACCAATCCGGCGCGCGAGAGCAGCAACTGCATCTCGCCGGGGCTGATCGGTGGTGCGGACATGGCCGGCGGCGCGGGCATGCGATTCGGAGACCCTTTTGAAACGGCTGGGAAACCCTAGTCAGCCGTGCCGGCAGCGGCAAGCCGAAGTGCCGCGTTTTCTTCCCCGATCGGTTCAATTCGTTGCCCACTGTCCTGGTCGAATACGTGCAGGTGCTCGGTCTGCGGCCGCACCTCCAGCCGATCGCCGGCCGGCGCCGATCCAACCAGCTTGACCACCAGTGACTGCTCCTCCCCGCCGGTCAAATGGCCATGCACGAGCGTCTCCGAACCTAGCGGCTCGATCAGGTCGATCAGCAGGTCGAGACCCGTGCCAGATTCCAGGTGTTCCGGCCGGATGCCGATGGTGAGTTTGCGGCCGTCAGCTCCCTCCCGCCGGCCATCGGAGAATGGGATGATCGGACCCGCCAGCAATTGCGCCGCCGTGCCATCGCGGGTGAGCTCTGCGGGCAGGAAGTTCATGGTGGGGGCGCCGATGAAGCCGGCGACATAGGTGTCTGCCGGGCGCGCGAATACCTCCATTGGCGTGGCAAGCTGTGCCGGACGGCCCTGGTGCAGCACCAGCAGTCGGTCGCCCAGCGTCATCGCTTCCACCTGATCGTGCGTGACATACAGGCTGGTGACGCCCAGCCGGCGCTGCAGCCGGCGGATCTCGGCCCGCATCTGGAGACGGAGTTTCGCATCCAGGTTGGACAATGGCTCGTCGAACAGGAACGCCTTGGGGTGGCGCACGATCGCCCGCCCCATTGCCACGCGCTGCCGCTGGCCGCCTGATAGCTGCCGCGGCTTGCGCTCCAGCAGCGCGCCGAGACCGAGCAGCCCGGCCGCCTCGTCTACGCGTTGCCGAATGTCGTCGCGGCCGAGACCGCGGATGCGCAGGCCGTAGGCCATGTTGTCGAATACGCTCATGTGCGGATAGAGCGCGTAATTCTGGAACACCATGGCGATGTCGCGTTCGGAAGGGTCAAGGTTGGTCACGTCCCGCCCGCCCAGCACGACGTGTCCGGCGGTGGGACGCTCGAGGCCCGCTACGATGCGCAGCAGGGTGGATTTGCCGCAGCCCGAAGCGCCGACGATGACCAGCATCTCGCCATCGGCCAACGTGAGGTCGATGCCATGCAGCACATCGATCAGGCCGAAGCTCTTGCGCAGCCCGGACAGTTCCAGTGTCGCCATGCAGGGCAGACTGCCATTTTGTCGGAGCCGCCGGCAATGATGCGGCGCTGCCACCCCCATGCGCGATGGCCGGGAAACGTGGCAAACCAGTCATCATGCCGCCGCCGCTTCTGCTACTCCAGGATATCGCCCTCACCTTCGGGACGACGCCGCTACTGTCCGACGCCGGACTGGCGGTTGCCGCCAACGACCGTATCTGCCTGGTCGGCCGCAACGGCTCCGGCAAGTCCACCCTGCTGCGCATCGCCGCCGGCCTCGTGCAGTCCGACGCGGGCAGCCGCTTCACCCAGCCGGGCGCGACGATCCGATATCTGCCGCAGGAGCCCGACCTGTCCGGCTTCGCCACCACGCTCGCCTATGTCGAGGCCGGGCTGGGCAGCGAGGCGGACGACGATCGCCACCGCGCCCGTTACCTGCTCGAGCAACTCGGGCTGACCGGGGCCGAAACCCCGGACACGCTGTCGGGCGGCGAGGCGCGCCGCGCCGCATTGGCCCGCGTGCTGGCGCCGTCGCCCGACATCCTGCTGCTGGATGAACCGACCAACCATCTCGACCTGCCCGGCATCGAATGGCTGGAGAGCGAACTGGCCGGCATGCGCTCGGGCATCGTCGTGATCAGCCACGATCGCCGCCTGCTGGAGCGCATCTCGCGGGCCACCGTCTGGCTGGATCGCGGCATCACCCGAACCCTGGATCGCGGGTTCGGGGCATTCGAACCCTGGCGCGACGCGGTGCTCGAGCAGGAAGAGCTCGAACACCACAAGCTGGGCCGCAAGATCGCCATGGAGGAGGACTGGCTGCGCTACGGCGTCACCGCGCGGCGCAAGCGCAACCAGAAGCGGCTCGCCGACCTGCACGCGCTGCGCAAGCGGCGAAAGGAGCGACGCGGGGCGACAGGCAGCGTCAAGCTGGAGGCGACCGAGGGTGTGCTGTCCGGGCGCCTGGTGGTCGCCGCCGATGGCCTGTCGAAATCCTATGGCGACCGCCCGATCGTGCGGGGTTTTTCGACCCGCGTCCTGCGCGGCGACCGGATCGGCATCGTCGGCGCCAATGGTGCCGGCAAGACGACATTGCTCAATCTGCTGACCGGTGACCTGCCACCCGATGCGGGCGAGGTGCGGCTGGGCGCCAACCTGGCGCAAGCAACATTGGACCAGCGGCGCGAAACGCTCGATCCGGTTCTGACGTTGAAGCAGGCCCTGACCGGCGGCAGCGGCGACACCGTGGAAGTCGGCGGCCGCAGCCGGCATGTCATGGGTTACATGAAGGAGTTCTTGTTCGGCCCGGAACAGGCGAATACGCCGGTCGGTATGTTGTCCGGCGGCGAGCGTGGCCGGCTGACCCTGGCCATCGCGTTCGCCAGGCCATCCAACTTTCTGGTGCTGGACGAACCGACCAACGACCTGGACCTCGAGACGCTGGATCTGCTGCAGGAACAATTGGCCGATTACGCCGGCACTGTGCTCCTGGTGAGCCACGATCGCGATTTCCTCGATCGCGTGGTGACGGCGGTCATCGCTGCGGAGGACGATGGGCGCTGGATCGAATATGCCGGTGGCTACAGCGACATGCTCGCGCAACGCGGACCGCTCGCAGTGCCCGCGCCGGCGACCGCCAAAGCGCGCCGCACGGCGGCAGAAAAACCACAGGCCGCGCCGCGTCCGCGCAAGATGACATTCAAGGATCGGCACGCGCTGGCGACGCTGCCAGGGCAGATCGAGGCGCTGCAGGCCGAGCGGCTGCGGCTCAACGCGGCGCTGGCCGATCCCGATCTGTATGCCCGCAACGCGGCGCAATTCGATCGATTGACCAAGGCACTCGCTGTAGCGGAGCAAAATCTGGCCGACGCCGAGGAACAGTGGCTTTCGCTGGAGATGCTGCGCGAGGAGCTCGAAGGCTGATCGGGCCGGCGACATCGCAACTGTCGCAATGACGCGCGGTGCGTCCTACATGAGCGCCATGCCATCGACATCGATCTTCACTGCCGACCACGCGGACTACCTCGTTCAACTGCTGGGCGAGGATCTGTCCAACGACCAGCTCGCCGCGCGCATGTCGAAGCATTTCAAGGTCCGAATCACAGCGCGGCAGGTCGGCAGCCTGCTCACCAGGATGCGCCGGCCTGCCGATTCGATCTACCGGGCGGTGCCATATCGCAAGGCGGGCAGTCGCTTCAGCGGCTGACTCAGTGGAACCTCGGCATGACCTCCTGGCACAGCAGCCGTAGCGCGGTCATGACATTGTCATGTGGGATCTTGCCGCCGCAGTTCAGCTCCATCAGCACGCCATCGAGCCCCAACTCCTGGCGCAATTCCTCCAGCCGCTCGGCAACCGAGCCAGGCGATCCGATCAGCACCGTGCCGCGCAGCGCCTCCTCGTAGGTCATGTTGGCCAGCCGCCGGGCCGTTGCGGCGCGGCGATCCGCGCCATCCACGCCGGCACGCTTCGCCGAATCCGCCAGCAGCGCCGCCTGCTGGCGATAAAAGTGGATCAGGCTCGGCTCCACCTCGGCACGCGCCTGTGCATCGGTCGGCGCGATATAGGCGGGAACGCGCAGGAACACGCCACCGCTATCGGCATGGCCGGATGACGCCAGCGCCTCGCGATAGGCACGGATGCTAGGGGCAATCTCCGCCGCGGTCTCGTAGCGCACCGCGACGAAGATCGGCATGCCTTGTCTGCCGATGGATACAAACGTATCGGCACTTGTGGCTGCAACGCGGATCGGGGGGGTGGGTCGCTGATAAGGCTTCGGCACGACCGCCACATCCTGGAATTGGTGGTACTTGCCTTGGTACGACACCTTGTCCTGGGTCCACGCTTTCTGCACGATATCAAGAATTTCGACGAAGCGTTCGCGGCTTTCGGCATAGGGCACGCCGTACGCCTCGTAGGTGCGCGCCACGCCGCTGCGGCCGACCCCGAAGATCAACCGGCCATTGCTGATCTGATCGACGGTCGCGGCTTCCTCGGCCAGGCGCAGCGGATGGCACAACGGCAGCACCTGCACGGCGAGGCCGATCTTCATGCGCTCGGTGCGCGCCGCGATCGCACTGGCAATGCACAATGGCGCCGACAGTACCGAGCGCGCCGGATCGAAATGCAGCTCGCCGAGCCACATTGCATCGAGCCCCCAGCGTTCCGCGCCATCCACCAATTCGAAAGACTGCAAAAACGCTTCCGCGTCGGGGCGTCCCGGCAGGGAGGGGAACTCATGGAAGATGCCGAATTCCATTCTTGTCGCTTTCAGGGCCAGTGATTTCGACCAGAGCGTAAAGCAGCTTCAGCCGGACTGAAAGCGGCGGGCCAGCAGCGGAATGCGAGCAACCCGAGCGTTGATGCAGGGCGGAAAGGCGCAGCGCATTCCGCCGACGCCTAAATCACCGGAGCTCCCGGTCGAACGCGTCGAGGTCGCGCTCGAATTCCCATTGCAGCCGGGCCTTCTCGCTGTCCTGCAACAGCGTGGCACACGCTGCCGGCGGCGGCGCCTGAACGGACGCACCCGCGCACGCGGGCACCTTGCGCCACGCCACCGGATCGGCCCACAGGCTGGCGCCGGCAACGAAAGCGTATTCCAGCGTGTTGCGCTCCAGGCCAATCAGTGTGGGAAAATCCAGCCCGAATTCGGTGACTGCACGCTGCAGTTCATGGGTCCGGTCGATGCGCTCCACGCCCTCATCGTCCGTGGACAGCACCGTCGGCACGCCGGCAGCGCGATAGATCGGGAACGGGTGGTCGGCGCCGCGCACGCCTAGAATCTGGTCGTTGCTGGTCAGGTTGATCTCCACTGCCACGCGCTGCGCTGCCATCTCGCGCAACAGGCCTGCAGGATCCGACTCGTACATCACGTCCACGCCGTGGCCGATGCGCCTCGCGTGTCCCAGTTCCACCGCCTGGCGCACGTGAAACCGCAGGTCTTCCGGCGGTACCAGGCCAAGCGTCAGCTCACCGGCGTGCAACGTCACGTTGGCATTCGACATCGCGCCATGCAGATATTCCAGCATGTGCATCTGCAGCGTGTAGTCGGCGAGCGAGACGGGGTCGTCCTCGGGCGCCACGAAGTTCAGCCCGACCACGCGCGGCTCCGCCTGGCTGACCAACGCACCGAACAGCATCTGTGCGAACACAAGGCCGGGTGGATTGGTGCGCGAGACCTGTGCCAGCCAGCGCACAGCCACCGCGCAGCCGGCTTCTGCCTGCGGCGTGCCGCAATGCATCTTGGCGCGCATCGCGGACTCGCCGGCGTCGAGGTCGGCGCGCGCCTTGCTCACCAATTCACCCAACCCGGCATCCATCAGACGTTGGTGAAACTCTGCCATGTCGCCGGTCCAGCGCAGCTTGCGGGCCAGGTCGGTCACCGCGCGTCCCTGGAACGTGACCATCAGTTCGATGTAGCGCATGCGCTGGCGACCGGCGCGATCGACGACATCCGCCGCCATGTCGCCCATGCTTGCGGCGCCGCCGAACTTCGCGAAGGCGGCGAAGAAATGATCATGGCCGCTCATGCCGCTGCTGGGGACGAAGCCGCGCATCGACCAGCTATCGATCAGCATTCGGCGCAAATCGTCGTCTGACAGTGCATCCGCCATCTTGCGCGTCGTCCGTCCACACACCGCCACCGCAGATTTTGCCGGATCGACACACACGCCCCTTGCGGCACCCGCCTCGATCAGCGCCTCGGCATACGCCGCGCCGCTGAGATGGGTGTGCAGATCGCCGCCTTTCGGCATGCGATACAGGAAGGCGCGGAGTTCCGGCGGCGATTGCCGCACCGCCTCGAACCGGCCGGCCGCGCCATCGCCGGTGACGCCAACACGCGGCGAACAGGCGGCAAGCAGCAACGCGAGCGTGACGAGCACTGGCCGCATGGCATGGCGCACGGACGTTTCCCCGGATGACGAGCGCTGATAGCGTAACACACGCATTCGCCACCAGGAGGTATCAGGATGGCCTATCCGACGCATTTGCTGCCGACCACTGTCGTCGGCAGCTATCCGCAGCCCGACTGGTTGGTGAACCGCGCGGCGCTGGAGAAGCACGGCGTGCCGCGCACCCACGCGCAGGACATCTGGCGCATCCCCGCCGAGTTGTTGGAGCAGGCGCAGGACGATGGCACGATCCTGGCGATCCGCGACATGGAGCGGGCAGGCATCGACATCATCACCGACGGCGAAGTGCGCCGCGAAAGCTACTCCAACCGGTTTGCGCTGGCGCTCGAGGGCATTGATTCCGAGCATCCGGGCGAGGTGCGCTCACAGACCGGGCGCGTCACGCCGGTGCCGCGTGTGGTCGGCAAGATCCGCCGTCGCGCCGCGGTGGAGTTGCGCGATGTGCAGTTCCTGCTGCGGCAGACCGGACACGCCACCAAGATCACGCTGCCGGGCCCGTTCACGCTCGCACAACAGGCGAAGAACGAGTTCTACGCGGACGAAGAAGAGATGGCGATGGACTACGCCGCCGCGGTCAACGAGGAACTGCGCGACCTGAAGGCGACCGGCGTGGATGTGGTGCAGTTGGATGAACCCTGGGTGCGCACCGCGCCGGACAAGGCGGAGCGCTACGGCGTGCGTGCGATCAATCGCGCGCTGGAGGGCATTGCAGGTCCGACGATTGTGCATCTGTGCTTCGGCTACGCTCATGTCGTGCACAACAAGCCGAGTGGCTACGCCTTCCTGCCGCAGCTTGCCGACACGATCGCGCAGCAGATCTCGATCGAAGCCGCAGAGCCGAAGCTGGATCTCGGCGTGCTGGCCGACCTGTCAGGCAAGCAGATCCTGCTCGGCGTGCTGGATCTCGGCAGCCCCACGGTGGAGACCGCCGATCAGGTAGCAGCGCGCATTCGCGCCGGACTGCGACACGTCGATGCGGTGCGGCTGATCCCGGCGCCTGACTGCGGCATGAAGTACATGCCGCGCGAGCGTGCGTTTGGGAAATTGCGGGCGCTGGCCGAGGGCGCCGCCATCGTGCGGCGGGAGCTTGCCGGGTGACCTGGCGTCGCGACCCGGTCGGCTGGTCCGTCCGGCGGAATGCGCTGAGTTTTTCCGCCCTACCGATTACCGGCTGGCGGTAACCGGCTGATGCGGCACAACGGCAGCCAGAACGGAACGGGCCAGCGCTTGCGCCACGCATTGGTAGCCGTGGTCGTTATGGTGCAGGCCATCGACCGCAATGAAGTCCGTCAGCGGCGCGCCTTCATGCTGCCAGGCCCGCATCAGCATCCGACGTGAGAACAATGTCGCGCCGGTGTCGGCCGCGACGTCTGCCAGCGCCTGGTCGATCAGCGGTTCCCCGGAGACCGCCAGCAGTCGCGGCGACTGCTGGTTGTCCATCAGGACGACATCGATCCCGGCCGCCTGCAGCCGTTGCACACCGCCGGTCACCAGGCTGCGGAACAACGCCGGATCGGACTTGCGCAAGGTACCGTTGGCGCCGACCTGCCAGATCACCGCCTGCGGGCGGAGCGCGATCACGTCGGTATCCAGCCGCGCCAGTTCCTCGGCGGCATCCTGGCCGCCGATGCCGCGGTTCAGCACCACCACATGATCCTGGGTCAGCGCGCTTTCGAGCAGATGCTGCAGCACGGCCGGATATGAGTGCGCCGGGTCGGAGGCCATGCTGCCCTGCGTCGAGGACGAGCCGAGCGCCACGATGACACCCTGCATTCCGTGGCTGAGCGCCGATCTGAGATGCGGCAGCTCGATCGCCGGCATCGGCGGAGTCTCGGGACAAGCCGGATCGGCGAAAGCCGGGCTGGCGACTGAAAGCAGCAGGCCGAGCGCGAAGGCAACGTAGCGGGCCCTCCGCACGGCCCTACGGAGGGCGACGGTTCTCATAACTGTCTTCAACTATACGCGAGACACCGTGTCCAGTCCGTTAATTTTTCATTCCGCTGACGTGTCGCCGGCCTCGGCCGCGCGCCGCTTGCGGGCGGCGGCGGCATATTGCCCGCGCGGCCGGACTTCCTGGACGTGGGGGCGCACCACGGTGTCGTAGTAATCGTCCCAGTCTTCCGGGGTAAGTTGTTTCAGATCGGGCACAAGCTCGTAATTATTGAGAGTGGTGTCCTCGTAAGCCTGGCGCGGCAGTGGCTGCACCTGCAACAGCGGGAAATCGGCGCGAAAGTCGATCGGCACGTCGGTTTTGGTCAGCCGCATATTGGTGATCAGGGGACCGAACCAGTGGTCGGTCTCGATGATTCCCTCGAACAACTCGTATGTGCCGCTGCGCGGCACGTTGGCGGGGGCGCGCACCAGCAGGCTCCACCCCGGCGCGGTGCGGGCGACCAGGCCGGTCCAGAGCTGAATCAGGCCAGGCTCCTGCAGCGCACCGAGGAATGGCGGCGAGAACTCGCGGATCTCCTCCGGGGCGACCGTGTCGAACAACTCGCGAAAATTAGGGAACTGGGCGGATTTCAGGGGCAGCCACGTGCCGGCGCCCTCCCAGGTCCACATCACGTCACGACCGTCCCACTGCAGGCTGAAGCTGATTGGAGGAAAGACGTAGTAGCCATAGCCGGAGGCGCTGGTGGATGGCTCGCAATAGCGGAACGCTCGAGTGGGCAGCGAGCCGGCGGCAGAACGGTCAGCGCGCTGCGGGAGGCGGGCCGTGGGAATAAATCGATGGAACGAAACGAGCGGCGTCTTCTTCTGCGGCGAAGGCTGGGGCGTCGGTCGCGGTGGCGTCGTCGCAGTCACGGGGCGTTGGTCCTGATCACACGTCGTCAATGCTGCGGACCGGGCAACAAGGCCCGGTCCGCTATGAAGGTGGCGTCAGTGACGCCTGACTCCAGTTAAAAGGGTCGCGGCTCAGCGTGCCGGCGGCAGGGTCGGGGCGAAGCCGCCGAGACGCACCTTGCCGGCGTCGGCCGTCGGCGCCAGGGTCGGGGCGAAGCCGCCGAGGCGCACCTTGCCGGCATCGGCCGTCGGCGCCAGGGTCGGGGCGAAGCCGCCGAGGCGGACCTTGCCGGCATCAGCCGTCGGCGCCAGGGTCGGGGCGAAGCCGCCGAGACGCACCTTGCCGGCGTCGGTGGTCGGCGCCAGGGTCGGGGCGAAGCCGCCGAGGCGGACCTTGCCGGCATCAGCCGTCGGCGCCAGGGTCGGGGCGAAGCCGCCGAGGCGCACCTTGCCGGCGTCGGTCGTCGGCGCCAGCGTCGGGGCGAAGCCGCCGAGGCGCACCTTGCCGGCGTCGGTCGTCGGCGCCAGCGTCGGGGCGAAGCCACCGAGGCGGACCTTGCCAGAATCAACGACTGTACGGGCGGACATGGAGAATAGCATCGTTCGGAACCCTTCCTTTAAGTTCAGTGTGTCCAGTTTCTTGCACGGGGAACCGCTTCGCCCCGGGTTAACGTGACCGCGATGATTCCACGTTGAGGATTTTTTATCGTTGTTTTGACGTTATCCCACCGTCAAATCGGTATCGAGGCGAAGGGTGCGCCTGAGCCGGCACTAACTGTGAGATTTGACAGATTATTGTCTCTATAATTGAGACAGAATACGGTATTATTGACCAGTCGCGATTTATGTTTTTAAACCCGCTGGGGCCCTGTGGGTTAATGGGGCCATTATTGCGGTAAGACGATTTTACCCCTCTGGAGTCCCGCTGACGGACACTCCAAAATCACGCAGATTAACGATCGCCCGCCGTGACGGTCTCGGCGGACCCAATCCTCGCGACGGAGTTACCGGCAAAAAAGCGACTGAACGCCCTGCGTCAGGTTGCGGTGCCGCCAACCGTGAGGCCGCTCAGCTTCAAGGTCGGCTGGCCGACGCCAACCGGCACGCCCTGGCCATTCTTGCCGCATGTGCCGATCCCGGGGTCGAGCGCCATGTCGTTGCCGACCATCGCCACCTTGGTCAGTGCGTCCGGACCGTTGCCAATCAGCGTCGCCCCCTTGACCGGCGCGGTCACCCGGCCGTCCTCGATGAGGTAGGCCTCGCTGGCCGAGAACACGAACTTGCCCGACGTGATGTCCACCTGGCCGCCGCCGAAATTCACCGCGTACAGGCCACGCTTCACCGAGCGGATCATCTCCTCAGGGGCATGCTGCCCGGACAGCATGACCGTGTTGGTCATCCGCGGCATCGGAGCATGGGCATAGGACTGACGGCGTCCGTTCCCGGTCTCGCGCATCCCCATCAGCCTGGCGTTCAGCCTGTCCTGCATGAAACCGACCAGCACCCCATCCTCGATCAGCACCGTCCGGCTGGTCGGCGTGCCCTCGTCGTCCACTGTCAGGCTGCCGCGGCGATCGGGCAGCGTGCCGTCGTCCACCACGGTAACGCCCGGCGACGCGATACGGCTGCCCAGCAGGCCGGCGAACGCGGACGTCTTCTTGCGGTTGAAGTCGCCTTCCAGGCCGTGGCCGATCGCCTCATGCAGCAGGATGCCAGGCCAGCCCGGGCCGAGGACGACCTCCATTTCCCCGGCTGGCGCCGGGCGGCTGTCCAGGTTGACCAGCGCCTGGCGCAGCGCTTCGTCCACTGCACCACGCCAGACCGCCGGTGCGGTGACCTTGTCGTAGGCGAACCGGCCGCCGGTGCCATAGCTGCCGGTCTCGCGGCGGCCGTCCTTCTCCACCACGACCGCGACATTGAGCCGCACCAGGGGGCGAAGGTCCGCCACCCGCGTGCCGTCCTGGCGCATGATCTGCACGGCCTGCCATTCACCGCCAAGCGATGCCATCACCTGGACAACACGGGGGTCCTTGCCGCGGGCGTAGGCATCGATCTCGGCCAGCAATGCTGTACGGGCAGGAAACTCCGTCGCACCCAAGGGATTCGCATCGGAGTAGAGCCGCGCATTGGTGGCCCGCGGCGGCTCGGCGGCGACACCGGAGTGGCCCGCCGCAATGGTGGCGACGCTGCTGGCGGCACGACGGAGCGCAGGTTCCGACAGTTCCCCGGCATGCGCATAGCCGGTCGCCTCTCCCGCCACCGCGCGCAGGCCAAAGCCCAGCGACGTGTCGAATCCCGCGCTCCGGATCCGGCCGTCATCCAGGCTGATCTGCTCGCTCTCGCGGTATTCCAGGTAGAGTTCTCCGTCGTCGCTGTGCGCCATTGCCGACGCCAGCGCCGCTTCGGCAGCGGCACGATCCAGTTGCGCGTCCGCACGCTCGAAAAACAATTTGTCGGTGGCGTTGAGCGGCGTCATGGGACCAGTTCCTTGCAGTGACCAGCGATCGGTAACCGTTAGAATGGTGCTGCCCGGGCGATTTGGCCACTGGTCCTGCTGCGCAATGGGTGGCACAGCCTGTCACTGGCACCGTTCACCGATCGCTGGCGATCAGGCGCACGGCCGGCAGGCGGATTTCGGCTGCGGTGCCCTGCCCGGGAGCACTGCGGAGCACCAGCTCGCCGCCATGGCCGGCAATCAGCGCACGCGACACATAGAGCCCCAGGCCGGCGCCCTGGAAGCGCCGTGCGAGGCTGCTGTCAAGCTGCGTGAACGGCTCGAAGACCCGGTCGAGGTCTTCGGTCGGGATGCCGATACCACTGTCGCGCACGAACAACAGGAGACCGCCATCGAGCTCCAGTGACGCGCCGATCGATACCGAACCCCCGGCCTCGGTGAATTTCACCGCATTCGACAGCAGGTGGCTGAGCACCTGCTGCAGCCGCCGCTCGTCCGCCCTGAGCGGCGGCAGATCGTCCGGCAGGCTGACGGTCAGCGCAACCTCGGCGGCCTGCACCGCGGCGTCGGCCTGCCGGACGCAGGCCCGCACCAGTCGAGCGACATCGACCGTGTCGGCAGCCAGGTCGAAACGTCCGGACTCGATGCGCGCCACGTCCAGGATGCTGTTGATCAGCCCCAGCAGGTGCCGACCTGCGTCATTGATCTGCTGGGCGAATTCCCCCACTCGTGCGCCGGAAGGGTTATCCGCCTCGCGCAGCAGCGCATCCGAGAAACCGATCACCGCATTCAGCGGCGTACGCAACTCGTGGCTCATCGTCGCGAGGAAGCGGGACTTGGCCTGATTGGCAGCCTCCGCGGCCTCCTTGGCCCGCCGCAGCTCGTCCTGCGCGTTGCGTGCCTCGGTCACGTCGGTGAAAGTGGTCACCCAGCCGCCGCCGGGCGTCGGATCGGAGCGGACATCGAGAACGCGGTTCGCCGGGCTGACCATCTGCCGCTGATAGGGTTTCGACCGGTCCAGCTCGGCCAACGCGCGCGCACGTTCCCGTGCGTCCTCGCCCGCGCCGAAATGACCGCGCATCAGCATGTCCTCGAGGATTGCCTGCTCGCTCTGGCCCGGCACGAGCACGCCGGGCGGATGTCGCAGCAGCTCCGCGGCGATCGCGTTGCTGGCAAGCAATCGGCGATCCGGCCCCCACAGCACCACGCCATGCCGGATGCACGACAGCATGACCGCCAGTTCCTCGGCACGGCGGGACATCTCCGCCTCTGCCTCGGTGAGCGGCGTGATATCGGTCACCACGCTGATGTAGCCGCCATCCGGCAACGGCGTGGTGCGGACATCAACGGTCAGGCCGTTCGGACGCCGTCGTTTGCGCGATTGCGGGCGAGTTACGTCGAACGCCATCTGCTGCGCAAAGATCTGCGCCGGATCGCCGGCGCCGTATTCGCCCGCCGCCGCACGGCTCCGGACGACGTCCTCCAGACGATCGCCGATATGCAGCGGCGCGCCGGCCATTACCTGGCTGTACTCGCGGTTGAACATGGTGACGCGGCGATCCGCGCTGTAGACGCAGACGCCGTGCGGAATGGCGTCCACGATCGAATCCAGCATGGCAGCGCGGCGGCGCGCGTCGTTCTCGGCGCCGGCCAGCGGGCTGATGTCGGTGACCGCCATCGTCCAGCCGCCGTCCGGCATGGGGGCCGAGCTGATGTCGAGCACCTGGCCATTGGCGCGAACCCGGCGCTGGGCGAAAGGGCGGGAACGATCGGCCTCGCGCTGCTGAGCGATGAAAGCCGCGCCATCGAATCCGATGAACTCCTCGCGCGTCGCCAACAGGTCGAGCAGGTCGGGAAACGATATGCCGGCCAGCGGACGCTCGGACGCAAGGCCGATCAGTTCTTCGAAGCGGCGATTGGCGAACAGCAGGCTGCCACCAGGGTCGAACGCGGCGAGCCCGGTGCGCAACGTGGCCAGTGCAGAGTTCACCCGGCCCAGCGCGATCTCCGCATCGGAACGCGCAGTCACCAGGGCCGTCGTTTCGAGTGCGCACACGACGTAGCCACCGTTCGGCAACGGCGCCTGGAGCACGTCGAAGCTGCGTCCGTTGAAAGTACGCCGGCGCAACCGCCCAGGCCGCGTCCGATCCGTCTGCAGGAAGGAGGCGACCTGCGCCTCGGGATCGCCTGGGCCATAGACGCCGCGATAAGCCGAGACACGCAGGGCGTCCGCCACCGACATGCCAACCGGGATGCTGTTCGGCGGCAGATCGAGCGACTCGCAATAGGCTGCGTTGAACAGGACCACCCGCCTGTCGGAATCCACGACAGCGACGCCGATCGGCATTGCCTCCAGCACGGATTCAGTCAGCACCGCGGGCTGCACGATCGTGGTTGTCATCCGGGGTGCGGCAGGTATGGCCGCGGGGTCATCGCCGCTGCCTGGCACGCGCCGGGCGGGCGAAATGCAGCAGCACGATCGCAGCGGTCAGCAGCAGGGTGGCGGCTGCCTGGTGCAAGGCGGCCAGTGCGACCGGGACGACCAGCAGCAAAGTCGCCACACCCAGGCAATATTGCACCAGCGCGACGCCACCGAACGCCAGAAGGGCAGCGCGGATGGCTGCCGGCGGCCGGCCGGCAAAGCCGATGCCGAGAGTGCAGGCGACCGCCAGAACGGTCAGCGTTGCCAGCAACCGATGATCGAATTGCACTGCGGCGATGTTCTCGGTCAGGTTGCGCCAAAACGGCTCAAGCTGATCGTAGGCAGTCGGCACAAGCCGGCCGTCCATCAGGGGGAACGTATTGTAGGTGAGGCCGGCATGGGTACCGGCCACAAAGCCGCCGGCCAGCATCGTTAGCGCGATGACCACGCAACAGATGCCAGCCAGCCGATGCAGCATCCGGCCGCCTCCTGCGAACGGCAGCGGCCGCAGGACCATCAATCCGGTCCAGATCAGCGCGACGTACAGCACCAGGGCCAGCGCCAGGTGGACGACCAGCCGATACGGCGACACGGCCGTGGTGTCGGCCAAAAAGCCCGATTCCACCATGAACCAGCCCACGGCGCCCTGCAGGCCGCCAAGAATGAAGAGCAAGGCGAGACGTGGGCGGACCCGGCGTTCGATCCGCCCGGTGATCCAGAACCAGACCAGCGGACCGAGGAAAGCCAGTCCGATCAGCCTGCCCCACAGCCGGTGTGTCCACTCGAGCCAGAAGATCTGCTTGAAGCCGGCGAGGCCGAAGCCCTGGTTTACCAGGGCGTATTGCGGAATCTGCTGGTAGAGCTGGAACAGTCGCTGCCACTCCGCATCGTTCATCGGCGGCAGCGCACCGCGGAACGGCGCCCATTCCATGATCGACAGTCCGGATCCGGTGAGGCGGGTAACGCCGCCAAGCACGATCATCACCAGGACCATGCCGGCGACGCCGAACAGCCAAACCGCGACCAGCCGACGATTGCGACGGCTCCCGGCACGGTCCTCCGGCGGGGCGCCGGGAAAGTCACGAACGTCGAAGGGCATATGACGCTATATAGTCGTCTGCGCTCTCTGCGAATACTGCGAGAACCAGGCCCCGCGACGCTGAGGCGGAGGAAGAATCACCCGCGGATAGTCAGCGGACAGTCATGGGCCATAGTCACCGGCGCATCGTCATCAGCGATGCCCTTCGGTCCGACGAAATACCATCGTCTGCTGGTTCATTCAGTGCAGCGTCATGTAGGCGCCAGGAGTGCGGAACGACGCGGGCTTGACCAGGCCGGCGGAGGCGACCCGCACCGAATGCAGCCTGCCGTCCAGTTCGCGATCCCAGAAGTCGAGGAATTTGTGCAGCACGGGGAAGCGCGGCGCGATGTCCAGGTCCTGCCAGACATAGGTTTGCAGGATCTCGGGATGATCCGGCAAATGGTAGAGGATTTCCGCCGTGGTCAGCCGGTAATCCTTCAATTGCAACGCAAGACTCATTTTGTCGTCTCCGTGAGGTTCCGTTGGGGGCCTGGCTGGTCCACGTTCCTCCCCGCATGCCGATCTGTTGCCCGACATGACAACAGAATGACATGAGCACACGTTGCTTACGCAAGTATAAATCGCAGTGAATTCAATGGTTTGGCACTCATGGCCGGGCAGTGCTGCCGGCGCTCTTGACTCTGTGAGCGCAGGGGCCTAGATCGCTGGCACTCCCGAGGAGGGAGTGCTAACACTCAGGCCCGCGGTGCCCATCAAGGGGCCGTAGCCGGGCGTTGGCAACACCCATCCCATTGGCTGAGATCTCTCAAGGAGCGATCCGCATGAAGTTCCGTCCCCTGCACGACCGGGTCGTGGTCCGTCGGCTCGAAGCCGAAGAAAAGACCGCGGGCGGCATTATTATTCCCGACACGGCAAAGGAAAAGCCGATGGAGGGCGAGGTTATCGCCGTTGGCGCCGGCGCCCGCGACGAGGCCGGCAAGCTCGTCCCGCTGGACGTCAAGGCCGGCGACCGCATCCTGTTCGGTAAGTGGTCCGGCACCGAAGTGAAGCTCGATGGCGAGGAGCTCCTGATCATGAAGGAGTCCGACATCATGGGCATCATCGAGGGCCAGCCCGCCGCGAAGCGGAAGGCCGCCTGACCGGCGCCTGACGAACCGACACACAATCACGACGAGGGAATCTGACACATGGCTGCCAAGGACGTACGGTTCGGCGGTGATGCCCGCGCCCGCATGCTGCGTGGCGTGGACATTCTGGCCGACGCAGTGAAGGTCACGCTGGGCCCCAAGGGCCGCAACGTGGTGCTCGACAAGAGCTTCGGCGCGCCGCGGATCACCAAGGACGGCGTCACCGTCGCCAAGGAGATCGAGCTGGGCGACAAGTTCGAGAACATGGGCGCCCAGATGGTGCGTGAGGTCGCCTCCAAGACCAACGACATCGCGGGTGACGGCACCACCACCGCCACCGTGCTGGCGCAGGCAATCGTCCGCGAGGGCGCCAAGGCCGTCGCCGCCGGCATGAACCCGATGGACCTGAAGCGCGGCATCGACAAGGCGGTCTTCGCTGTGGTCGAGGACCTGAAAAAGCACTCGCGCAAGATCACTACCCCGGCAGAGACCGCGCAGGTCGGCGCGATCGCCGCGAATGGCGAGACCGAGATCGGCAAGATGATCTCGGAAGCCATGCAGAAGGTCGGCAACGAGGGCGTGATCACGGTCGAGGAAGCCAAGGGCATCCAGACCGAGCTCGACGTCGTCGAGGGCATGCAGTTCGACCGCGGCTACGTTTCTCCGTACTTCATCACCAACGCGGAGAAGATGGTC
>DATAPW010000124.1:0-7131 GCA_036265005.1 Acetobacteraceae bacterium
ACGTCACGCCGTCCGCACAGCACGAGCAGGGCGATCATCGGCACCGGCAGCACGAGGCTCAGCACGACCTGACTGAGCACCAGCGCCTGCGTCGAGTCCACGCCCATGGCAACCACGACGATGGCCGGCACCATCGTCGCCAGGCGGCGCACGGACAGCGGAATACGGACCCTGACGAAATCCTGCATGATGGTCTGGCCGGCCATCGTGCCGACCACGGAACTCGACAGCCCCGATGCCAGCAGCGAGGTCATAAACACCGCCGCGGCGCCGATGCCGAGTAGTGGGACCAGGGTGTGATAGGCTGTCTCGATGCTCGCCACGTCGGCGTGGCCTTCGTGGAACACCGAGGCGGCCATCGCCAGCATCGCCATGTTCACCAGGCCGGCAATGCCGAGTGCGATCAGCACCTCGCGGTTGGAATAGCCGATGATGGTGCGGCGTTCGGTATCGTTGCGCGCGGGCATGCGGTTCTGCGTCAGGCTGGAATGCAGGTAGATCGCATGCGGCATCACCGTTGCGCCGATGATGCCGACCGCCAGCGTGACGCTGTCCGGTCCGGCGAGCCTCGGCACCACGGCATGGAACGCGAAGGCACTCCAGTTCAGCGGCGCGACGAACAGCTCGATCAGGTAGCAGACCGCGATCACGCCGATGAACGCCGCGATCAGCATCTCGATCGGCCGGAAGCCGCGTCCTTGCATCAGCAACATGACATAGGTGGCGGTGAAGGTGATCACCAGGCCGGTCAGAAGCGGCAGGCCGAACAGCAGGGACAGCCCGATGGCGGCGCCAAGTGATTCCGCGAGGTCGGTGGCCATCGCGGCGACCTCGCTGGCGATCCACATGGCGTAGACCAGCGGGCGGGGGAAATGCGTGCGGCAGAGCTGCGCCAGGCTCTGGCCGGTGACGATGCCGAGCTTGGCCGAGAGGGCCTGGAACAGCATGGCGACGGCGTTGGCCAGCACGACGACCCAGAGCAGCAGGTAGCCGAACTGCGCGCCGCCCTGGATGTTGGTGGCGAAATTGCCGGGGTCCATGTAGGCGATCGAGGCGATCACCGCGGGTCCGGCGAACGGCAGGAAAGCGAGGACGCCGCGGCGTCGGCCAGCGAGCACCTCGCGCCCGGCCGCGACCGTACGGTCCGACAAGGTGGTGCGATGGACAAGGCTCTGACTCATGCAGCAGCGACCATACTATGAACCCACTCCCACAGAATGTAGCCTCGGCTACACTTCTCCGGACTAGATAGCAAGGATCTTCCGGGCGTCAAGGCGGTGGGGTCGGTTGTGATCCGTGTCCGAGCGTTACCGGGCCGGCCGGAATTCGTCACCCCATTGTCATTGCGAGGAGCGCAGCGACGAAGCAATCTCGGTCAGGTTGCACCACTGGATGGGGATTGCGCGTCGCTGCGCATCTCGCAATGACAAAGGAACGCAATCAGCTGGATAATGCTCTAAATCGTCCGCATCGACCGACATGAACGGCCTGTAATGGGCGCCTGAAAGGATGGATCATGCCTGCGAAGCCGGTGCCGGTCGGTGCAGTTTCGATGCCGCGCCGCCTGGCAATGTTCGGTATCGCCGCCGGCGGTGGCATGGCAGCTCTGCTGTCGGCGTGCAGCTTGCCGGTGCGCGGGACGGCGGTTCCGCTCGACCGTACCGTCCGGGCGAGCGTGCTGGGCGTGCCGAACGAGCGCTTCTTCCCGTTCTACGGTTACGAGCCGTTCGAAGCTGAATTCCTGGCGGCGACCGGGCGCCTGCGGCAGGCGCAAGGCCTGGCGCCGAATGCGCCGTTGCCCGAGCTGCAATTGCTGTCGGTGTCCGGCGGTGGCGAGAATGGTGCGTTCGGCGCCGGCTTGCTGTGCGGCTGGTCGGAGCATGGCACGCGGCCGGTATTCGAGTTGGTGACCGGCATCAGCACCGGGGCACTCACCGCCCCGTTCGCCTATCTTGGCTCGGACCACGATCCGCAATTGCGGGCCGTCTACACCGAGCTCACGGCATCCCGCGTGCTGCTGAAGCGACCCATCACCGCGGCCCTGTTCGACGACGCGATGACTGACAACGCGCCGTTGTTCAAGACCATTTCCGGCTACCTCAACGACGCGATGATGACAGCCATCGCCAAGGCCTATGCGGACGGCCGCCTGCTGCTGGTTGCGACCTCTGACCTCGATGCCCAGCAACCGGTGATCTGGAACATCGGTGCGATCGCCGCCAGCGGACATCCGCGTGCGCTGGAGACGGTGCGCCGCATCCTGCTCGCCTCTGCCGCTGTCCCCGGCGCATTCCCGCCGACCCTGTTCGACGTGACCGTGGACGGGCAGCCGTATCAGGAGCTTCACGTCGATGGCGGTGCTTTTGCCCAGGCGTTCCTCTACCCGGCGGCAGTGACGCGGCTGCGCCGGGTACGCATGGCGGGCGGACAGCCTGTCGTCCCGGCCGTCGCCTATCTTATCCGCAATGGCCGCCTCGACCCCGAGTGGGCAGCCACCGAGCGCAGCACCATGGGCATCGCCGCACGCGCCATTGCCACCATGATTTCGGGCAGTGGCCTGAACGACGTGATTCGTATTTACAACACGACGCGCCGCGACGGTGTTGACTTCAACCTGGCCTATATCGGCGCCGACTTTACCGAAAAGCTTCCCGAGCCATTCGACCAGACCTACATGCGAGATCTGTTCGACTATGGCTACCAGCGCGCGCGTCGGGGCTACGATTGGGCGAAGCAGCCGCCGATCTAGTCGACGATCCGTCTGCCCATCGCTTGCGGAGGCCGCCAGTTCGCTGACCTGGATCGATGACCGGCCGATGCCGGCTCCTTGCTATCCTTGATCAACCCATCCCGGAATGTGTAGCACGTGGAAGGCCTGACACGACGAAGACCGAGCGATGCGGGGAGGGCCTGCTAACGATCACGGATAGCTGGCAAACCGGGCAGATCACTGACCCGCAACCGGCAGGCTCTGCCCGACCAGGTTGACCCAGTAGCGCAGCACGATCGGCACGATGGCATCGTTGAACACGTAGCAATCGCCGTGCAGGCCCTCGCCAGCTTTGGCAGGACCCGTGCCGACCCAGACATAGGCGCCACCCGCCGCGCGCACCATGTAAGCGAAGTCCTCGCAGCCGAGGCTCGGGTTGATGTCGGTCACGACCTTGTCGCGCCCGACGGTGGCCGCCGCAGCCTCGACCGCGTGCGTTGCTGCCGACTGCGTATTGAACAGCGGCGGATAGCCAACGCGGTAATCCAGGCTTGCCGTGACGCCGTGCGCCGACGCGATGCCGGTGGCGATCGCGCCGATGCGACGTTCAAGTTGTGCCGACAGGCCTGGATCGAAGAATCGGCAGGTGCCCTGCAGCCAGACCTTACCCGGGACAACGTTGCCGACATTGCCGCCATGGATCTGCGTGATGCTCACCACGAGCGGCATCTGGGGATCCACCGACCGGCTGACGACGCGCTGCACCGAACCCACGAATGCGCTGGCCGCGAGGATCGGGTCGTCGCCGAGATGCGGCATGGCTGCGTGCGCGCCGGTGCCGGTGAAATGCACTTCGAACATGTCCACGGCGGCCATCATCGGGCCCGCCCGCGTATGGATTTCGCCGAACGGCAGGCCGGGCCAGTTATGCACCGAGTAGACCGCCTCGACAGGAAAGCGCTCGAACAGGCCGGCTTCGATCATGCGCATGCTGCCGCCTTCATTTTCCTCGGCCGGCTGGAAGACGAAGTGGACGGTGCCATCGAACGTGGTGCTCTGGCTCAGGAGCTTCGCCGCGCCGAGCAGCATCGCGGTGTGGCCGTCATGGCCGCAGGCGTGCATGACGCCGTTCGCGGTGGAGGCATAGGGCACGTCAGCCCGTTCGACGATGGGAAGCGCATCCAGTTCGGCACGCAGGCCGATGCTGCGACCTCCGGCGCCTTTGCGCAGCACGCCGACGACTCCGGTGCCGGCGATCCCCTCGTGCACCTCGATGCCGAACGAGCGTAGTTGTTCGGCGACGAACGCGGCTGTGCGGTGCTCTTGGAAACCGAGTTCCGGGTGGGCGTGAATGGTATGGCGCCAGGCTACGACTTCGGGAGTTATTGCCGCGACAGGATCGTTGTAGAGCATGATCACTTGGCCTGGGCTGATGGACAGGATTGTCGGCGCTGTCGAACTACCGGATCGTGCGGAGGGTGTCTTGAATGGGGTTGACCAGGGCGCGGCGGCAGCCGCGAAAGATCGGGCGGTGTTCTGGCAGCACCCGCATTTCCGCGACATGGGCCTGCTCAAGGCCCGGTTCCGGCAGCATCGCTACGCGCTGCACACCCACCCCACCTATGTCATCGCGCTGATCACCGCCGGCTGCGAGAAGGTCCGCGTCAATCGCCGTCAGGAAGTGGTGCCCGCCAGCGCCGTCATCCTCGTGAACCCCGAGGAGTGTCATGACGGCGAGGCGGGTTGTGAGGATGGCTGGGCCTACCGCACGTTCTACCCGTCGATCGAACTCATGGCGGAGGTGGCGCGCGAGTTGTGCCAGGCGATGCCGCCGCTGTTTCCGCACAGCATGCTGACCGATCCGGATTTGTCCAAAGCGCTGTGGCGGGCTCACTGGTTGGCCGAGTGCGGCGATCGGGATGCCGCCGAAGCCGCGATGCTCGTGGCGCTGCGTCGGCTGATCATCGGCCATGCCGATGGCAGCCAACCCGCGCGGGCGCAAAGCCATGCCGGTTCGGCGCGTCGGGTGGCGGTGTATCGCGAGATGGTCGAGGACGATCCCAGTGGCAGCTTCGAGCTTATGCGCTTCGCTTGCGCGACGGGCGTCACGCGTTTTCAGGTGATACGCGATTTCAAGCAGGTGACGGGGTTCACGCCGTCGGCATTCGTTCGCGACCGCCGGGTGCAATCGGCCAGTCGCCTGATCCTGGGCGGCGAGACGCTGGCCAATGCGGCGATTTCAGCAGGCTTCTCGGACCAGAGCCATCTCACGCGCGCGTTCAAGTCGTCGCACGGCTTCACGCCGGGTATGCTGCGCCAGGCTGCCTTGTCAGCGATAATCACCCCGCCGCCAACGACAGGATCGCGCTCTCGTAGCGGCCTGCGCCCATCTCGCCCTGCGCGAATATCTCGCGTTCCGCGATCCAGTTGAACGCCTGCTCGAACACGTCCTTGCTGTACGGCTCGAACACCAGGCGCTCGCCCGGCCCCCAGCGGCGCGTGTCCATCACGGCGTGGAAGCGCTCGGGGAATTCGTTCCGGTAGTGCCTGGTGTACAGCTCCGGCCGCAGGTCGATGTCGCGTTGGGCGCGGCGCAGCGCGCCGAAGTAGCGCTGCACATCCTCGAGGTCCGGATCGCCGGTGATCATCGAGGCCATCATGAACGTGGTGTCGATCACCTTGCGGAAGCCAAGCTGCTCGGCGAAGTAGTACGGGCCGCTGAACAGCGATACCGACGGCACCTCGCGGTCGACCAGCTTCTCCATGCGGCGGAACAGCAGCCCATCGGCGAACGACAAGGCGATGTCCGCGGCCGGCATGTACTGTTCCAGCGCCTGGATCGTCGAGTAGTGGCTGCCGGACTGGTAGCCCACCGAGATCGGCACGCCGGCAAGCTGTTCGGGCGAGGTGATTGGTGAATCCGCCGGCACGAAGATCCCCGCCGGCGCTACCGAATAGCAGTCGGCATACAGCTTGCCGTGGCCCACCGACGCAGCGACGTTCACCGTCCAGTGGCAGGCGCAGCTTACGTCGGAGGTGCGGCCCTTTTCGATGGTCTGGTAGGCGCCGACCTTGTCGCCGAGATCGTGCCGGCGTCCGGTCGCCGATCGCAGCGCGTCGCGGAATTCGTAATCCAGTCCCGCTTCGGCGAAATAGCCCTTTTCCTCCGCCACCCATTCGTGCAGCCGCATGTGCGGGGCGATGACGAACCGTGCCATGATGGCCTCCCAGTCTCGCGTTACGAGTACAGCGTCGCCAGTTGCGCGTGGTCGGTCAGCCAGCAGTGATCGTGCTGCCGCACCAGTGCCAGTGAATCGAGCAGCGCAATCGCACCATACGGCCGACCGAAGACATGCGCATGCACGGTGATGTCGAGACAGGCGAATGGACTGCCGAGCCGATCCCAGCCCTCCACGATGCGCGCCAGCGTCCGCGTGAACGCCTCCGGCTCGTTGCCGTAGCGCACGTATAGCGGCATGTCGTTCACCTCCATGGTGAACGGCACCCCCAGCAGCGCCCCGGCCTCGGTCTCGATCCGATATGGCAGGTCGGCATCGAACATGTCGGCGTGCCAGCGGAACCCGGCGCCCGCCAGCAGGCGCGAGGTCATCGCACTGGGCGTGCAGCGCGGGCTGAGCCAGCCGTGCGGATGGCGTCCCGCGGTCCGGGTCAGCACCTCGACGCATCGGGCGATGTCCGCCTGTTCTGCCTCGTGGGTGAGGTATGGCGGCAGCGTGCCCTGGCTCCAGCCATGCGCCGCCACGACATGTCCACGCGCAGCGATCGCCGCCGGCAGGTCCGGATAACGTTCCGCTACCACGCCACTGGTGTAGAACACCGCGCGGACGCCCTCGCGGTCCAGCAGGTCGAGCAAGCGTCCGGCGCCCACCTTCGGCCCGTATTCCGCCCAGGACAGCGCTTGAAGGTCCGCCACGCCGGGCTTCAGCGGATTGCCCATCGGGCCGATTCCCGGCGCGCTGCCCTTGGCCCAGCCCTCCAGCATGACGCTGACCGACACGGCCAGCGGCCGTCCCGCTGGCCAGCCCGCTGGCGCCATCGGGCCGGTCATGGCCAACCCAACCATTCGCAGATCGCGCGGCCCATCACCCATTCCTTGTCCGTGTCCGTGAGGAACGACAGTTCCTCGGTGAAGCACGTGATCCCCTGCCGGTAGCTGCATGGCAGGCGCGTCAGGTCGGTGCCCCAGAACATCCGCTGCGGTCCAAACGCATCGAACACCTGGCGGATGTATGGGTGCAGGTTGCGATACGGATAAGGCTCGGACGAGAAGCAGGGCAGGGCGGACGCCTTTGCGGCCACGTTTGGCCGCCTGGCCAGCGCCAGCAGGTGGGACAGGTCCGCAAATGCGGCGGCATCCTTGGTGCGGACGAGAGCCAGGTGGTCGATCACCAGCCGCAGTC
>DATAPW010000125.1:0-2559 GCA_036265005.1 Acetobacteraceae bacterium
GCCCAGCCAGGCCGGCATCGGCGCAAACGGCAGCGTGTGGCTGAGCATGACATAGACCGCCAGCACACCGCGCAATCCGTCCAGGCACACCAGCCGCTGCATGCCGGCAGCATCGCGGACGCAACTTAACAAGCCGCGAAAAAATTTGGCCGCGCCCGCATCCGATAGCCCTGCTCGCCACGATGTGGACAGCGGCTGCTGCTGGCTTCCGCCGCCCCGGTGCTCGCAGGCCACGGATGCCTGCGCCCTGCTGCCGGCCGGCACCTTCGAGACGCTGGTGAAGCCGGCGGACAAGTGCACCAGGCTTGCATTCCTCGCCTCGGCGTCCTGCTGGTGTTCCTGGGGTCCGCCCGGGCTGAGCGCGTCCGCCGGGCAGCGGACCAGGGTGTATTTCTGGCCGCCGGCCGTTGATGCCGCCGATCCATAGCCGGCCGCCGATTGCGAAATCGCCGCTCAATGTATCATTAATTCGAGCAATGCCGACAACGTGACGCAATATTGGATTGACGTGGAAGCCGCCCTTAGGCGAGGCTGGTCGCTCAAAGAACGAAACAACTGTTTGCGCGGGGACCGCAGGGGGCTTTCAACGGTCGTTTTGCGCCATTGCGGCGGCGCAACACGAAGCGTTGGGATGTGGAGTCCCGCGCACCTAATCGGGTAGATGACATGATACGGGACGGCCTTGCTGGCGAGCGTGACAGCCTGCTGGCGGAATTCGGCGCCCTCGCGCTGCATCAGCCAGGAGCCAGTCGGCTCGTGCTGGCAATCGACCTTGGTGAACTTCATCGATCCAGCGGGATCAGTCGGGCGGTAGGGCCGGATCATGCCGACGCCCTGGTCCGCTCGTCGCACCAACTCCTGGAACTGGGTCTCGGCGAGGGCATCAGGCTGTACCAGGTCAGCGCCGACTGCTTCGTTTGCACCCTGCCGGATGTCGGTGACAGCGCGGCCGAGGGTCTGCTGCGGAAACTGCTGCATCACTTCTGTGACCCGCTGGAGCATGACGGCATCCCGGGGAAGATCTCGCCTTGCGCCGGGCTGGTGCGGTTCCGCGCCGGCGTGTCGGACGGCCGTGACCTGCTGCTCGCCGCCATGGCCACGGCGCAGGACGCGCGCGCCCTGGATCGCCAGTGGCTGATGCGCGATCCCGCGGCCGAAGCCGATGGTCAACGTGTCTCATCCTTGCTGCGTGGCCTGCGTCCGGCGCTCGCCGCGACAGATCAGTTGGCGCTGGTGTATCAGCCGCGTGTCGATATGCAGTCCGGCGCCTGTCTCAGTGCCGAAGCGCTGCTGCGCTGGCGTCACCCGGTCCTGGGCAATGTGCCGCCGGACGAGTTCATCCCGCTGGTCGAGCAGACCGGCATGATCCGCTTCGTGACCGACTGGGTGATCGAGCGGGCGCTCTCCGAGTGGGCCAGCCAGGTCGGCCCCGGCGAGCAGCGCAGCGTATCGATCAACATCTCCACGCTGAATCTGAGTGAGGACAACTTCGCCCGACGTCTCGGTGACGCCATCGCCCGCGCCAGGATCGATCCCCGGCTGGTGGAACTGGAGTTCACCGAAACCGCCTTGCTGCACGACAGCCTGCCGGTGTCCAGGACGGTGCAGGAACTCGCCCGCCTGGGCGTCGATATCGCCATCGACGATTTTGGCACCGGCTACAGCAACCTGTTCCATCTGCGCGAGACGCCGGCCACGACGGTGAAGATCGACCAGAGTTTCATCCGCCCGTTGTGCGAAAGCCGGCGCGACCAGATCATCGTGCAGTCGATGATCCAGATGGCGCAGGAGCTTGGCTATCGCGTTGTCGCGGAGGGCATCGAGAGCCGCGAAGCCTTCGACATGCTGGCCGGCTGGGGATGCGACGAGGGCCAGGGGTTCCACATTTCCCTGCCGGTGCCGATCGGAGCGCTGGCCGGGTCCACGACGGCCACGCGCGCTCAATAAGCCGGTTCGCTTCAACCGGGCAGCAACCTGGCGCCTGGACGCCAGGTTGCTCCCACGGTTCGGCTCAGCGCTTGTCGTATTCGTCGTTGCGGCGCCACCAGACGCCCGTCTCGTTGCGCCCCTTTGGCGCCCGGTCGAGCCATTGATGCATGCCCCAGAGTCCGTCCAATCCGCGCGCATAGGTGGAATAGGTGTGATAGACGGCGCCGTCTTCGCGCACGAACGCACTCATGCCCGGCTTGTCGCGTGAGAATGTGGGCGCGTCGATGCCGCATGCGGCCGCGAACCGGGAAACGGGCTCCGGGACCGGTCCCGCGTCCACCGCGTGGCTGCGCCGCCGGTAGTTGTATTCGACGACTCCCCCGCGCTGCTGCTCCACGGTGAACGAGACGTTGAAGTCGAAGTTGAAGTCGCCGCCGTACGAGGACGCCCAGGGAAACGTCCACCCCATGCGCCGCTTGTACGCCTGCAGCTTCGCAAGCGGCGCCCGTGACACCGCCGAAAGCGCGACGTCATGGTTCGCCAGGTGGACGACGAAGCCGTCGAACCCGTCGGCGATCGCCGAGCAGGACGGACATCCCGCCGTATAGTCGGGCCCGAACATGAAATGGT
>DATAPW010000126.1:0-2184 GCA_036265005.1 Acetobacteraceae bacterium
TATTCATGAGCGCGCCGGCTTCGACCGCGTGCTGATCGGCTATTTCTCCGATGCGCCGGACGGGTTCTTGGTCGGGGCCCACGCCGCGTCGGTGACGGAGCGGCTGAGTTTCCTCTTGGCGCACCGGCCGGGGTTCGTGGCCCCGCCGGTCGCCGCCCGCAAGCTGGCGACGCTCGACCAGCTGAGCGACGGCCGCCTGGCGGTGCACATCATTGCCGGCGGCAGCGACGCCGATCAGGCCAAAGACGGCGACTGGACCGACCATGAGGCCCGCTATCGCCGCGCCGCAGAATACCTCTCCCTGTTGCGCCGGACCTGGACCGAGCCGGCGCCGTTTGACCACGCGGGCGAGTTCTACCGGACCCGGGGGACCTATTCGGAAATCCGCTGCCGGCAGCGGCCGCACCGATCTACGGTGGCGGCGGCTCCGACGCGGCGGTCCGGGCATTGGCCCCGCATGGCGATATCTTCATGCTGTGGGGCGAACCGCTGAAGGACACGGCCCTGTTCATCGATCGTGTGCGCCAGGAGGCGGCGCTCTCCGGCCGCAACCCGACCTTCAGCCTGTCAACCCGCCCGATCTTGGCGGCAACCGAGGGCGCAGCCTGGGACCGGGCCAGAGCCATCCTCGACCGGGTGCTGCTCAATCGTGGCGGTGCTCCTGCACCACAGCGCCAGAACGTCGGCTCCAAACGGCTACTGCAGGCCGCCGCGCAAGCCGAGGTGCACGACACCTGCTTGTGGACATCGCTCGCCGCCGCGACGGGCGCTCAAGGCAACTCGACGGCCCTGGTCGGCACACCCGAAACCGTCGCGAAGGCGCTCTTCGAATATTACAAGCTGGGCGCTACCAGCCTGTTGATCCGAGGCTACGATCCGCAGCCGGACGCTGTTCAGTACGGCGAAGAACTGATCCCACGCCTACGCGAATTGGTGGCAGACCATGATGCCGCGGGCTGCGCCGATTAAGCCTCGCGGCGAGCGCCGCCTCCTGGCGCACGCGATCGATGAACAGAGGGCCGTGTCCTTTGAGGTGGCACACTACTCTCAGAACTCCATGTCGAGTTCTTCGAGTTCCTCAGGTTCGAGCAGCGCGGCCGATCGCCAGGCGACCATGTCCGGCAGCGCCACGATGCGTTCGCAATAATCGGCGCATTGCCGGTCGAGCTTCACGTCGTAGGTCAGGAAGCGCGTGACGACAGGCGCGTACATCGCATCCGCCATCGTCAATTTCCCGAACAGATAGGGACCGTGGTGAGCCGCGAAACACTCGTGCCAGATCGTCGTGATGCGGTCGATGTCTGCCTGCGCTCCGGACCATATTTTGAAGCCGGGGCGGTGGGCTTTGAGGTTCATCGGCAGCGCCGACCGCAAATTGGTGAACCCCGAATGCATTTCGCCACAGATCGAGCGGCAGCGGGCGCGAGCGGCGCGTTCCGCCGGCAGCAGCCCGGCCTTCGGCTTCACTTCGTTGAGATACTCGGCAATCGCCAGAGTATCCCAGATCCTGACGCCCTTGTGGGTCAGGCAAGGAACGAGGATCGACGGTGAGAGCAGCAGCAACTCGGCACGGTTCGCCGGATCGTCGGCCGCCACGACCTCTTCGGCGAAATCCAGGCCCGCCATTCTGCACAGGAGCCAGCCGCGCAGCGACCAGGAGGAATAGTTCTTGCTACTGATCGTGAGAAACGTCCCGGTCATCCGCGCATCCTCCTTCAATCCGCAGACATGCAGCCCTCATGCCAGCCTCAAGCCAGCTCAGGGACGCATCGAGCGGGATGACTTCTGCGGCACCGGCCGAGATTGGCTGCGCAAAAATTGTGCAGCGGCTCAGGCCTATATGGGGGCGCCTCAATTGCGCAAGGCTCATTCCGCCGCGAGTAATGGGGCCAGTGGGCTGCCGGGTTTTTCCAGCTCGGCCGGGGGCCCCTGGTCGACCAGGCGGCCGTGCTCCATCACCAACACCCGGTCGAAGGCCGAGGCGAGGCGGGGGCGGTGCAGACTCCACACCAGGCTGCGCTCGGCGAATTCGGCCTTCAGCCGATCGAGGAGGGCCGTCTCCGTTGCCCCGTCGAGCACCGCCGTCGCATCGTTGAGCGCCATCAAATCGGGGCGCTTTAGCACCGCGCCGGCGATCGCCAGCTTTTGACGCTGCGCCTCCGACAGGCGAGAACCCCCGGTTCC
>DATAPW010000127.1:0-8957 GCA_036265005.1 Acetobacteraceae bacterium
CGAGACCATGCTGTCACTCGTAGGATGGGTTTGAGCGAAGCGATACCCTTGTGGCCGGGTATCAGCGGTCAGATCGCCGCCTCGTGCTCCTCGATCACCATGACCGTTTCGGTGACCACGACGGACTCGTGCAGCCAGCGGGTGACAACGCCGGCGATGACCGCGCCGATGAGCGGCGCCAGCCAGAACATCCATAGCTGGGCGACATACTCGCCGCCGGCGAACAGCGCGGGGCCGGTGCTGCGTGCCGGGTTGACCGACGTGTTGGTCACGGGGATCGACACCAGGTGGATCAGCGTGAGGGCGAGTCCGATCGGTATCCCGGCAAATCCCGCGGCCGCGCCCTTGGAGGTGCAGCCGATGATGATCATCAGGAAGAAGAAGGTCATCAGGACCTCCATCACGAAGCACGAACCGAGGCTGTACTTGCCGGGGCTAAGGTCGCCGAAGCCATTCGAGGCAAACCCGGCCGGCACCCAGCCGGGCTTGCCGGAGGCGATCCAGTAGAGCGCGGCGGCGGCGACAATGGCGCCGGCCACCTGTGCGATGACATAGGGGACCACGCCGGCCGAGCTGAAGCGTCCGCCGGCCCATAATCCCACGGTGACCGCCGGATTGAAGTGGCCGCCGGATATGTGTCCGACCGCGTAGGCCATGGTGAGCACGGTCAGCCCGAAGGCAAACGCCACGCCGAGAAAACCGATTCCGAGAGACGGGAAGCCGGCTGCGAGCACGGCGGCTCCGCAACCGCCGAAGGTCAACCAGAATGTACCGAAGAACTCGGCAGCGGCCCGTCGCGTCATGTCCATGTGTTCCTCCTGTTGCAGCATGTCTGTTGAAGACATGCTTCCGGCGCTTCGCGGAACCGGAAGCGAAAGGAGCAGCAGACAGGGACAGTATTACACATGCCACGGATGATTGTTACTGCAAATCAACCATGACAGTGGACCCTGCCGGCCGACTATTTGCTGCAACCGATTCCGCCGTCGCGACATTCTCAACCAGCGTTCGGCTGGATGCAACCAAAGATTGTCGGCAGCAGGTCGGGACCGGGTGGGAGAAGTGGGGGGCTTCTGTTGCCCGGTGCCCCCCGAACCGCGCTTATCGCTTATGCAGCGACAGCGAGCGCCTTTGAGTTGTCATTGGCACTTGTGATATGGCCCGATAACGGCGGAACCATGCCGAGCGAAAAGTGAGCCTTTACCGCGCGTGTCGAGCCTGTGTCGCCCCCGTCAATGGTGGAGGCGCCGGGCACTGCCCCCGGGTCCACTACGCTTATTCCACGCACCGTTTATCGCCATAGCCAGCGAACCGGCAGGGGTAATATAGGCAGACGCGCGTCCGAATGAAAGTGGAGTCGCACATGCGCCTGACCGAGGATCAGACGGCGGAGATTGCCGCCCTTCGCGCCCAGAATGCGCCGACCGTCCGACCGACCGTGCCCGCGCTGGAGGCGCTGCTCTACCAGGCGATCCCGGTGCTGGACCACGGCTTCATCCGGGTGATCGACTACATGGGCGACGATGCCGCCATCGTGCAGGCGGCGCGGGTATCGTACGGAAAGGGGACGCGGCGGGTGTCCGAGGATGCCGGGCTGATCCGCTACCTGATGCGCCACCGGCATTCCACGCCGTTCGAGATGTGCGAGATCAAGTACCACGTGAAGCTGCCGATCTTCATCGCACGGCAATGGATCCGCCATCGCACCGCCAACGTGAACGAATACTCCGCGCGCTATTCGATCCTGGACCGCGAATTCTACATTCCCGCGCCGGAGCACCTCGCGGCGCAGTCGGCGGTCAACCGGCAGGGCAGGGGGGACGTGCTGGATGGTGCGGAGGCGGCCCACGTGCTCGACCTGCTGCGCGAGGATGCCACGCGGACCTACGACCATTACGCCCAAATGCTGAACGAGGATGAGGCGGGGACGGCCCGCGATCCATCGCGCCAGGGCCTGGCGCGCGAACTGGCGCGGATGAACCTGACGCTGAACACCTATACGCAGTGGTACTGGAAGACCGACCTGCACAACCTGTTCCACTTCCTGTCGCTGCGCGCGGATGCACACGCGCAATATGAAATCCGTGCCTACGCGGAGGCGATGCTGACGACTGTGGAGGCATGGGTGCCGGTGGCCTGCCAGGCGTTCCGCGACTATCGGCTCGGCGCCGTCACCTTGTCGGCGCAGATGCTGGCGGCGGTGCAGCGGATGCTGGCGGGCGAGGCGGTGGAGCAGGCCAACAGCGGGCTGAACCGGCGCGAGTGGGCGGAACTGATCGCAGCGCTTGGACGCGATGCCTGAATCCTATAAGCGAATCACGTATATCCACTGCTCCTTGGTCTGTTGCCCGAATTCGCCCATGCGCCGGCGTATTCGAGGCGGCGCTGTCGGTGCCGATCACCTGATTGGTCAGGACAACCGGCGCGGCACGCTTTCCGACCAGCTCTTGTGGAAATACGGCGTCCCGTTGACGCTGATCTGCACCGTCGAGACATGCGTGTAGCTGGTCGCGTCGCTGGTGGTCTGGCACCCGGCATCGACGCGGATGTCCAGCGTCGGATGCACCGCCACATGCGTCGCCGATGCGTCGATCACGGTATGCGCAGGGTCGCGGTTCGATACCGTGTATCGCGAATGGTTGCTGGTGCGGCCACCATCCTGCGTGCGCAGTTCGCAGGTCACGGTGTCGTTCACCAGATCGAGGTGGAACGCATAGTCCGGACGGGCAAGCGCATCCACCGATGGCATCGGATGGGGTGAATCAGCGAACGACGGCGGCGCCGGCATCGGCTCCGCCGGCGGCGCGATCGGCAGCGCGATGCACGACGCATGCGGGCCGCCGCGATGAATCGTGTTGCGCGCCGGCTGCCCGGTCGGCCAGGCATTCTGGAACTCGGCGCCGGCGATGCTGACGCGCAGTCGATGACCGGGAGCGACCGCATAGGCGCAGTGCCGGAGTGGAATCCGCAACTGGTAAATCTGGCCAGGCACCAGCGCCTCAGGCCGCTCGTGCGAATGTCGATGCGTTGCCAGCAAGCCGCCGTCGGCAATCAGGCGGGACGCACCGTCCGGCGCCACATCGCACAGCTTGACATGGAAATAGGCCACCTCGGCGGTTGACGAGACGAACAGCGTGGCGACCGGTTCGCCCAGCAGTTCCGTCGTCGCGGAGACTGCATCGCTGGTGAACAACACCGAGTACGCCTCATCGAGCCGCTGGTCGATCGGCATTGCCCAGGGCGTCGTGGAACCCAGGCCGCGGCGACCGGTGGTGATGCCGACGGATGGCCGATAGTCGTAACGGCTGGCGCCCGGCTCACCCGGCGCGGTCGCGTCCAGGCGGCCATCATCGGCAAGGTACATCGGCGTCTGGCGCACGCGCTCCGGCGGCCACGCGGCTTCATTGCGCCATTCCCCGGCATCCTCCAGGCACAGCAGCGCCGGCGGCTGCCAGGAACGCACGAACACCGTAACCGGCGGCTCGGCCATCACGCCGTTGTCGATGCCCTTGAGCCAATGATCGAACCATCGCAGGTACTCGCGGCGGGCATCGATGCGCGGGCCTGGGAAGGCTGCCTTCTCCTCGGCGTAATAATGTCCCCATGGACCGATGAGCACCTTCCGCGGCGCCGTCAGCTTCTGGAACGCCCGCAGTTCCGCGCTGGCGTACCAATCGGCCCAACCCTCGATCAGCAGTACCGCGCATTGCACGCGGTCATAGCCCGGCGCCAGGCTTTGATCGCGCCAATACGAACCGTGCAGCGTGTTGCGAATATAGTTGAGGCTCCATGGCTCGCTGCGCTCCAGCCGTTCGGCCCAGATCGCGGCGAAACGATCGCCCACCAAAGCCGGATCAGGCGGCGCGAAATTCAACGCATTCATCATCGGCGCATAGCATTCGAACATCCAGGGCCGGATGCAGCCGCCGGGATTGCTGAATTCGGTATAGACATCGTCATTGGCGGAGCGCACGACGATGGCCTTCAGCGCCGGCGGCCGCTGCACGGCCACCTGCCATTGCACCACCGCGCCATACGACTTGCCGATCATGCCGACCGCGCCGTTGCACCAGGGTTGCGCCGCGATCCAGGCAACCATGTCGTAGCCGTCCTGCCGCTCCTCCGGCGAATAGATGTCGGTGGAGAAGCCCGCTGAACTGCCGGTGCCGCGTACATCGTACTGCACCACGGCGTAGCCGCGCTCTGCCAGGTACGGCACGACCGGCGGATATTCGTCGCGATAGTCGGGCAGAGCGGCGGCCAGCCGGCGATACGGATGATATTCCATCACCGCGGGGAAGCGCCCCGCTGCGTCCGGCCGGGTGACGCGCACATTCAGCTCCACGCCGTCGCGCATCGCTACGCGGATGCCGGTGATGACCGCCACGGAATGAACCGTGTCAATCATGATGCGCCCGGCGGACATGTACTGTCATTGCGAGGAGCGAAGCGACGCGGCACTCTCCTGCCAGTAAGGGCGGGCCGTCACTCGCGGGAGATTGCCGCGCCGCTTCGCTCCTCGCAATGACAGGGGCCCCCGGTTCGTCATGGGCCGTCCGACCGGTACGGAACTCGGCATGACAACGGGGTTCAGCGGGCGTTTTCGATCGGCCGCACCCGGTTGCCGTCACCCACTTCGTCGGGGAGGTTCAACGCCACCCGATCGCCGACCCGGCCGCCATCCGCCAGGCTGACGCGCATGCCGTCGGTGCTGGCGACCTTCACCGCCTGCAGGCGCACCGTGTTGTCGCCACCGACGTTGGCGATGAAGGTATTGGAGCCGCGCGTCAGCAGGGCAGCGACCGGGATTTCCGGATACGGGGTCACCGGCACATGCAGGGTCACGTAAGCGAAGGCGCCCGGCACCAGGAAGCCCTCGCTGTTGTCCACCTCGAGTTCCACGAACAGCGTGCGGGTGCGCGGATCGAGCTGATCCGAGGTGCGGGCGATGCGTGCGCGCACCTTGCGGTCGGCGTTCGCGCCGTCTGCCACATCGGCCATGTCGCCGACATGGACGTACGGCACATCCCGCTGCTCCACGTAGACATCGACGCGCAACCTGGTCATGTCGGCGATGGTCATCACCGGCTGGTTGCTGGTCTGGTTGGTCACCGAGCTTTGCACCAGCGCGCCCATGTCCACGAAGCGTGCGGTCACCGTGCCGTCGAACGGCGCGCGCAGCTCCTCGTAGGACTTCATCACGTCGAGCTGTGCCACTGCCGCATCCGCCATGCGGAAAGCCGTGTTGGCTTGATCCGCTGCCTGCACCGATGTCCAGCCACGTGACACCAGTTCCTTGGCGCGTTCGGCATTCTTGCGCTTGTTCTCGCGATCGCTCACTGCGGAGTCGTATTGCCGATCGGTCTCGGCGGATTCCACTTCCGCGACGATCTGCCCGGCCTTCACGTGGTCGCCGCGATCCACCGGGATCGAGCGGACATAGCCGCTCACCTTGCCGTACAGCGTTGCGGTCTGGTACGGCCGCGTATCGCCGAGCAGTGTGATGAGCCGCTCTTTCGGTCCCTGGGCGATGGTCGCGACCTGCACGGCGGGACCCTGTGCCACGCCTTCCGCCATGGCCTGGCGTGCCGCGACAAGCTGGGCGTCCTTCTGTTGCCACAGGTGCAGCCCGCCGATTGCTGCGCCTGCCACCAGCAGCAACCCGACGAGGTAGACCAGCAACGAACCGAAGCGACCGCGTCTAGCCATGGAGCGAGTCCCCTGTTCCTTGCGAGCCCGCCGCCTCGCTCGCGAAGCGCGAGTCGAGGCTGTGCAAACTCGGCGGCTTGCGCCGCAGCAGCGTGTAAAAGATCGGCACGATGAACAATGTCGAGATGGTCGCCACGATCAGCCCGCCGATCACCGCGCGGCCGAGTGGTGCGTTCTGCTCACCGGCCTCGCCGAGCCCGAGCGCCATCGGTACCATGCCGATGATCATCGCCAGCGCCGTCATCAGCACGGGACGCAGGCGGATGCGCCCGGCCTCGATCACTGCGCGCAGCGGGCCGACTTCCTCGCGCGAACGCAGGTCGTTGGCGAAGCTGACGACCAGGATGGAATTCGACACCGAGATGCCGATCGACATGATCGCGCCCATCAGCGATTCGACGTTGATCGTGGTGTGCGACAGCGCCAGCATCCACATGATGCCGATCAGCGCGCCGGGCACCGCCATCATGATGATGAACGGATCGACCCAGGACTGGAACAGCACCACCAGCAGCGCGTAGACCAGGAGCACCGCGAGCACCATGCCGAGAGCCAGGCTGCGGAACGAACTCTGCATCACTTCGTTCTGGCCGAGGATGAGGATTTTCGTGGTGATCGGCAGGCCTTTGCTGACCTCGCTGATCGCCTTCTGGATATCGCCCGCGGTCGAGCCGAGGTCGCGGCCATCGATATTCGCGGCGATGTCGATTTCGCGCTGCACGGTGTAGTGGTTGACCGATTCCAGGCTGGACTTGGGATAGACCGTGGCGACGTCGCCGAGACGCATCACGGGGGCGGCTGGCAGTGCTGCCGGGCCGCTCAGCAATGACGATTCCGGCCGGCTGACGGGTGTGTGCAGCAGGTCCGACACCGAATTGAGCTGGTCGATCGGCGTCTGCACCGCCACCGAGTAGTTCACGTTGTTCTGCGGGTTGAGGAAGAAGTTCGGCGATACCAGCACGCTGGATGACAGCGATGTCAGCACGTTGTTCGCCACGTCACGCTGCGAGATGTTCAGCTTCGCCGCGCGCAGGCGGTCAACGTCCACCTGCAACGTCGGGTAGTTCAGCACCTGCACCAGATGCGGGTCGGCGACGCCGGGGATCTTGCGCATGCGCTCCAGCAATTGCCGGCCGAGTGCGGTGGCGCGCTCGAAATTCACGTCCTGCACCTGCACGTCGATCGGTGCCGACAGGCCGAAATTCATCACCTGGCTGACGATGTCGGCAGTCTGGAAATAGAACACGCTGCCGGGGAACTGGTCGGGCAATTTGGCGCGGATGGCGCGGATGTAATCGATCGACGGATGGTGTTCGGGCTTCAGCGAGATCAGGATTTCGGCGTCCATCGAGCCGACATTGTCGCTGGGCACGAAGGCCAGGTTGAACGACGAGGGCACACCGACGGTGTCGTTGATGGTGTCCATCTCGTCGGCGGGAATGATCTTGCGGATGCTGTCCTCGACCTGCAGCACGAGTTCCTCGGTCCGCTCCAGCCGCGTGCCGGGCGGTGCGCGGAAGTGCAGCTTGATCAGGCCGACATCGGCGCTGGGGAAGAAGTCCAGGCCGATCACCGTGCTGAGGCCGCCGGAGACCACCAGCAGGAGGCCGGCGCAGACCAGCACGAACACGCGATGGTTCAGGGTGCCTTCCAGCAGCCTGCCGTAGCCGTCGCGGAACCGGCCGAAGGCGCGGTCGAAGGCGCCGAAGAAGCCGCGCGGCGGACCGTGATGTTCGGCCTCCGACGCCAGCAGCAGGCGCGCGAAACTCGGCACCACGCTGAACGACAGCACGTACGAGGCGAGCATGCAGAACACGACGGTGACGGCGAGCGGGATGAACAGGTAGCGCGCCACGCCGAACAGCAGCACGACCGGGAAGAACACGATGCAGATCGCCAGCGTCGCCACGGTCAGCGGCTGGATCACCTCCGCGCTGCCGTCCAGGATTGCCACGGTGAGCGGCTTTCCCAGCGACTGGTTGCGGTGGATGTTCTCGATGGTGACGGTGGCGTTGTCCACCAGCAGGCCGATCGCCAGTGCCAGTCCGCCGAGTGTCATGAGGTTGATCGAGTTGCCGGTGAGGAACAGCCCCACCAGGCCGGCGAAGATCGACAGCGGGATGGAGGCCGACACGATCACCGTGTTCCGCCAGCTTCCCAGGAACACCAGGATCAGCACCGAGACCAGGATCGACGAGATGATCGCCTCGCGGATCACGTTCTGCACCGCGGCGCGCACGAATACCGACTGGTCGAAGTCGAGCTTCAGGTCGAGGCCGGCGGGGGCGGCTGCCTGGATTTCCGGCAGCGCGTCGCGTGCGGCATCCACCACGGCAAGCGTGGAGGCATCGGCGTGTTTCAGGATGGCGAGGTAGACCGCACGCTTGCCGTTGACGTGCACCACGTTGGTCTGGGTGGCGAAGCTGTCGCTGACGCGGCCGACGTCGCCGAGGGTGACCGGCGCGCCGTTGAACACGCCGATCGGCAAGGCGTTGAACCGCTCCACCGCGCTCGGGCTGGAGTTCAACTGCACGTTGTATTCGCGGTCGCCGAAGCGCGCGGTGCCGGCCGGGACGATCACGTTGGAGGCCTGCAGGGCGTTGACCACGTCGACCGGCGAGAACCCCTTGGCCTCCAGGCGCGACTGATCGAGATCGACATTGATCTGGCGTGATTTGCCGCCGAACGGGCCTGGTGTGGACAGGCCGGGGATGGTGAACAGCCGGATGCGGATGAAGTTCAGGCTGTAGTCGTAGATCTGCTGCTCGGTCAGCGACTTGCTCGACAGCGTCATCTGCACGACGGGCACGTTCGAGGCGTTGAACTGAATGACGCCGGGCGGCTGCATCCCAGGCGGCGCGCCACGCAGGATGGAGTTGTTCACCGAGGTGATCTGGGCGATGGCGCCGCCGATATCGGTGCCTGGCTGGAAATAGACCTTCAGGATGCCGATGCTGGGAATGGATTGCGATTCGATGCGGGAGATGCCGTTGACCGTGGTGGAATAGGCGCGTTCGGTGATGAACACGACACGGCGTTCCATGTCCTCGGTGGTGAGGCCGTTGTAATTCCACACCACCAGCACGACGGGGATGTCGATGACCGGAAAAATGTCCACGATCATCCGCGTCACCGACAGTGCACCCATCAGCACGATCAGCATCGCTGCGATCGCTGATGTGTAAGGCCGGCGCAAGGCAAGCCGCACCAGGCCGATCATTCGCGGCCCCCCCTCTCGTCCCAAGTTC